>LZRV01000051.1 GCA_002159065.1 Paenibacillaceae bacterium ZCTH02-B3
CAAGGTTGTCGTGGAGGAAATGGACCAAACTGCATAGACGAAATTACCATATTATTCCTCTAAAGTAGTGACGATGTCCGGGTACCACCTTTTTTGTGCTTCTAAGCTACTTTAATTTTCGGGATAGGATACCGTCTTTTTGTCAGCGCCGGCCGCGCGGGCCCCGGGAAGGCGCGGCGGAGAGCGGGTCTTCCGGCCAGTCGTGCTTGGGATAGCGGCCTTTCAGTTCCTTGCGCACCTCGGCGTAGGTCGTGCGCCAGAAGGATGCCAAATCCCGGGTCACCTGCACGGGCCGCATGGCCGGCGAAAGAAGATGCAGCGTTACCGGCACCCGCCCGCCGGCAATGCGGGGCGTCTCGGCCAGCCCGAACAGCTCCTGCAGGCGGACGGCGAGAACCGGTCCCTCCGGATCGCTGTAATCGACGGCCAGACGGGAGCCGCTCGGCACGGTAATATGGGACGGGGCCCATTCGTCGAGCCGGCGGCGCTGTTCCCAGGCGAGGCGGGACGCAAGCGCCTCGCGCAAATCCACGCGCGAAAGATCGTCGGCGCCGCGCATGCCGGCGATGTACGGTCCGAGCCATTCCGGCAACGTCTCAAGCAGGGCCTCCTCGGAAAAATCGGGCCATGACGGATCGAAGCGGCGCATGAACTGCGCCCGCCGGCAAAACTGCCGCGACTCGCGGGTCCAGGGCAGAAGCTCCAGACCGGATTCGCGAATGCCCGCCAGCAGCGCCTCCGCCACCGCATCCGGGTCCGGGTTTGCCGCCGGTGTCTCCCGCAGCGTGACCGCTCCGATGAGGAGCCGTTCCCGCGCCCGCACGGAACGGGATTCCGCGTCCCACCGCACTTCCGTTTCCCGCCGAATGAAACGCGTGAGCGCCCGCATCCAGTCCCCTTCCAGCGGCGCGGCCAAACGGATGAGGCCGTCCGCGCCGGCGTCGTCCAGCTCCGCGGCGACCAGGAACTCCGCCCGCGCCAGCGGCTGGCCGTCAGGCAAGACGGCGCCCCGGCCGCCGCTGAGCAGATACCGTCCGTCGGGACGGCGCCGGCCGATCCGGTCCGGAAAGGCGAAGGCGAGCAGGATCCCGCAATCGTCCGGATTGCCGGAACCGTCAGCGTTCCCCGCCATCCCGGCCGATCCCCGGTCCGTGCCCGCAGCGGCCGCTTTCCCCCGCAATTCCTCCAGCCTGCGGAGCAGCTGCCGCGCCTCTTCGCGCAACGCGGTCGGCGCCCTGTCGTCGGCGCCGCCGCCCATTCCGCGCAACGCTTCGATCCTGCGGCGGATGTCCGCGTCGCGCGCCGCCTCGCCCCGCAGCACATCCCGTCCGCCCAGCAGGACGGCCAGCTCGCAGGCAAGCCGCGCCCGCCCCGTTTCGGCGGCGGCCAACATCATGTGCGCCAGGCGGGGATGCACACCCAGAGCCGCCATGCGCCGGCCGTGTTCCGTCACCCTGCCCGCCCCGTCAAGGGCGCCGAGCGTTTGCAACAGCTCCTTCGCCTGCCGCCAGGCCGCCTCCGGCGGCGGGTCCAGCCAGGAAAGTTCGCCCGGATCATCCGCGCCCCACACCGCCAGTTCCAATACCAGTCCCGCCAGATCCGCCTCCAGAATCTCGGGCGTGTTCGCCGGCGCCAGACGGGCGTTTTCCTCCTCCGGCCACATCCGGTAACAGACGCCGGGCGCCACCCTTCCCGCGCGGCCACGGCGCTGGTCGGCGGACGCCCGCGACACCGGCACCGTCTCCAGCCGGGTCATCCCCGTCCGGGGCGAAAATTTCGCCCTCCGCATCCAGCCGCTGTCGACCACGATGCGGATGCCTTCAACGGTCAGGCTCGTTTCCGCCACGGACGTGCTAAGCACCACCTTGCGGCACCCGGGCGGAGCGGGCGCAAGCGCCCGGTCCTGCGCTTCCTGGGGCAGCGAACCGTGGAGCGGCGCCACGAGCACCGGCCGGCCCGCAAGCGCCTCCCGCAGCCGCTCTTCCACCCGGCGAATTTCCGCCATGCCCGGGAGAAAGACCAGCGCGTCCCCTTCCCGTTCCTTGAGCGCCCGCAGGATGACATCCACCACGTCCCGCTCCCAGAATGCGGGAGGAATGCCGGCTTCTCCGGCGCCGAATCCGCCGATTCCCGCCCCGGTCCCGGACGGCCCTTGCGTCCTTGCCGTACCGGTTGTTCTCACCGCACCGCCACGCCTCGGAACGTACACCGTCTCCACAGGATGGGAACGCCCCGGGCTGGCCAGCACCGGCACTCCTCCCAGCAGAGCCGCCACAGGTTCCGCTTCCAGCGTGGCCGACATGACGACCATCCGCAGATCTTCCCGGAACAGTTCCCTGGCCTGCAGGCAAAGCGCAAGGCCGAGATCTGCATGAAGGCTCCGCTCGTGAAATTCGTCAAAAATGACGAGGCCAAATTCCGCAAGCGCCGGATCTTCCTGCAGCATGCGGGTGAGCACGCCTTCCGTCACCACTTCGATGCGGGTGCGCGTTCCCACCCGCGCATCGGCCCGCACCCGGTAACCGACCGTTTCGCCGACGGCCTCGCCCAGGCTGCGGGCCATGTACCGTGCCGCGTGCCTGGCGGCCAGCCGCCGGGGCTCCAGCATGACGATTTTGCGGCCGTTAAGCCAGGGCTCGTCCAGCAGGGCAAGCGGCACCCGCGTCGTCTTCCCGGCACCCGGTTCCGCCACGATGACGGCGCCGCTCCCCGCCGCGAGCGCCGCCTTCACTTCCGGCAGCAGATCGTCTATGGGCAATCGCCCGGTTCCCCGTTCCATCACGACCTCCGAATCTTTCCGTCCCGCCGCGGCATTTGCGCACGCGAAGAAACCGTCGGGAATCGTTCCGGCGTTCCGATTCCTTCCTCCCCGATTGTGCTGCATTTCGTGCCGTAAAATCAAGGATGCGGCTCCCTCCGTCCGATCACCGCCGAAAGGCGCGGGCCGCCGCCAACGATTCCACCAGCAGGCCGAACCGCCGGATCAGTCCCGCGTATCCTTCTTCGGGGAAAGTCAGGCTCACCGGGTAAGCGGGCAATCCGAAGCGCAGCGGCGACAACGCCACATGGACGAACGCGTTCCCCTCGGCGCTCAACCGGCTTGCCAACCTGCGGATGGCCGCGATTTGCGCATCCCGGGGCAGGATGTCGTCATCCGGACGACCGTCCGAAACCACGATGTACACCTTGGGCACTCCGGGGCGGCCCGCTTCGCGGATGAACCGGCTTACCGCGGCCAGGGACCCTTATTCCGGCGTCTGGCCTGCGGGGTAGAGATCGCCGATGCGGGTTTTGTCGACGTGGCGGCTTTTGGACAGATCTCCCCCGGGCAGGGGTTAAGACAGCCGTCCGATTTCGTCCAGCACGTATTTCCGCCTTGCGCGGATATACCTTGCCATCACGCGGAGTTCCCAAGGCGCCGACGAGACGGGCCGCCGGTTCCCGTCGGTCCTGCGGAGATCGGGAAGAATCTCCTCCAGCATCTCGCGGATGACGGGCACGAGGATCTCCTCGCGAAAATGCTCATCCAGAATGTGCGCCAGAAGTTCCCAGTAGCGGCGGCGGAATGAGGAAAAACCCATAAGCCGTGCGGTCAGGCGGTTGTACCCGGTAACGCGGACCGCGTCCGCCGGCGTTTTCGCGCCGAAACAATCCCGCCCCCACGACCCTTCGTAATCCCAGGGCACAAACGCGTATTTGCCGCCGGCCGCATCCCTGTACACGGCGTAGTTATGGTCGAACGCGTCTTCGTTGCCGGTCAGCACGGCGCCGGCCAGCCACCTCAGATACCGCTCCACGTCGAGATGTCTCAGGAGGTACGTTTCCAGATTGGGCCCGTCCAGCAAATTCAAAAGGAAAATGAACGATTCCCATCGCCTCCGCTCCCCTTCGCCGCCGATCACCAGACGATACCCCTCGAACAGGGATGCCTTCCGCTTCCGGGTCCCTGCGTAAAACAGCCCCAGATGGGCGTCGTCGTTTTCCGCGTACGCCAGCATGGCAACGTCCATGCCCCGCTCCCGGAAAAAATCCCGGTCCACCGCTTCCAGCTCGACGTACACTCCCGGCGGGCCGCCGTTTACCTTAAGAAGACAGAAACGTGTCCGCGGCGCAGGCACCCCGATCCGGTTCATGAACCGGAAGGAAAGGGCGTTGCGGATCATGGAAGGGTCGTTGTACTCCGCGTTGAAATGGCGGATTCTTCCGGCGGAGAGGATGTCGTACGAACGCTTCGGATAGTTCCGGTTGTGGTTGCCCCGGTACCTCACCCCGACGGACATCGCTTGTCCCGCCTCTTCCAGCACCGCCTCCACGAACCTGTCCGCCCGCGGGTCCCGTTCAAGCCGGCGGATCGCTTTTTCTTCCAAGCGCAGCGACAAAACCGGAAGATTCATCTCCAAATCCCTCCCGCACAAAAATAAAAAGTCTATCGAGCGGTTCCGATAGACTTTCACCGTGCCGTCACCGATCGCGTCCGTCGCGCCCGCGGGCGCCTCCGCGAGTTCGGCCGGCACTCTGTGCTCCGCCCGTCCGGCCGCGGTCCCGGCCGCCGGTGCGTCCCGGGCCTTGTTCACCGCCGCGTCCGCTGCGGTTCCGACCGCCGGTTCGGCCCGGGCCTTGCCCGCCGCGGCCGCCGCGGTTTCCCTGATCGCCGCGCGTCCTGCCTCGGGAACGCCCGCGGGCTCCGTTTTCTTCCGATGGCGCCATCCCTGATCCCCCCTTTGCCGTTGATGCCCCATTGTATGGCAAGTCCACCCCGCATGAAAACGATAGGGACCCAATCCGGCAAATTTCAGCGGATTGCTCCCGGACATTTTCTATTGGACAAGAATTCGTTTTTGAGAATTTGGTCCGGTTGCCGGGTTCAAAGAGAGGACAAGGGAAATAAGATGCATCACAACTTCATTCCCCCTGCAACGGGAGGTGAGAGTCGTTTGCCGCACGAGGGCATGGAAGTGAGGATCAACCGCGGCGGACCCGAATCCGTCACCGGGACGCTGGTGGCCTCCCTGAACGACGTGCTGGTGCTCAAGCTTCCGAACGGAACCCTGGTCTACTTCAACCTCGAGCATGTCAAAAGCGTGACCCCGCTGGCGAACAACGCCGGGAGAAACGGCCAAAACCGCACCGGCGCGGCGCACCCGATGTTCCCTCCCTGGCTTACCTTCCGGGAGGTGCTTGAGTCTTTCAGGCATCGGTTCGTGCAGATCAATCAGGGAGGACCGGAAAAGGTGGAAGGCATCCTTGCGGGAGTAGGAGGCGCCGTGACACTGATCAGCGGGAAGGAAGTCATCCGGATCGCGATCCATCACATCCGGTCGGTCAACCTGCTCACCGCGCAGCGGAAAAACGCAAGCCACGGACGATGAAGCCAAAAGGAGGTGAGAAAAACATGCCCATATCCGCGATGGAACTTGAACCGTTGTTCATGCGCAAAATCAAGGTCAACCGGGGCGGGCCCGACGCCGTCGAGGGAGTGCTGGTCGGGATCATGGCCGACCACTTTGCCCTGCTGCTTCCGGAAGGCGAAGTGATCTACATCGTGAACCGCCACGTGAAAAGCGTCACCGACCAGTCCGACCGTCCCGTCCACCACCTCCGGCAAACGCCCGCCGTTGCGCAGGTGCCCTTTTTTGGCGATTTGCTGCGCGCCCTGACGGGAAAAACGGTGCAGATCAACCGGGGCGGACCCGAGAAAGTCGCCGGCGTGATCGTTGGCGTAACCGGACCGTCGGTGATCCTGAAGGTCAACTCCGAATTCGTGCTGGTCCGGATCGATCACATCCGAAGCTTGCAGATCCTCAGGAACGGCAACGGCCAGAACGGCCAGGTCCGGAACAGCCGGAACGCCCGAAGCCGCAACAACCGCGGCAATTCGGGCAAAAACAGCCGGAACGGCAAATCCCGCAATGGCAGAAACAAAGGCGGCAGACGGTGAACCCGGGGCGGGCAGACACGGAGCTCAAGGCGAGAACAAGAAAGAAGCCGGAGAACGAGTCTGCGGCCAGTCCGCGGCGGCGCGGCGTCCGCCGCCCGTCCCGGAATCGGCATTGTCCTTGAGGAGGAAAAACGCAACCGGGAGAGGAGGGACCGTATGATCTTTTTTGTCGTCATGGTGGCGGCCGGGTTTGCTTTGTACCACCTGGTGAGACCCGAAATCCCCGCCGTGAAAGCCGGCACGCAATCGGCCCGTACGCCCGCGTTTGGCCAGGACCAGGGCGGCCTGGCGAATCGCGGAGCGACCAGGAATGCCCCCGTTTGAGGCCCTCGTCGCCTGGGCGGTTTTCGCGGCCGCCGTCATTCTGATCATCTGGAGACCCAGAGGGCTCAGCGAGGCGGTCCCGGCCGCCGCCGGCGCCGTGATCCTGATCGGCCTCGGCGTCGTGCCGCCGGGCGACCTGCTCGACCTTTTCGACATCGTGGGCGGGGCCGCCCTGACCATTCTGTCCACCATCGCCATGTCCATCGTGATGGACGGCATCGGGGTGTTCAGATGGGCCGCCCACAATCTGGTGCGGCTGTCCCGGGGCTCGGGCGTGCTCCTGTACTGGAACGTCGTTCTCTTGTGTTTTCTCATGACGATGTTTTTCAACAAAGACGGCAGCATCCTGATCACGACTCCCATCCTGATCCGCATGCTATCCCTGCTGCGGTTCAAACCCCGCCGGCAGCTGCCGTTCCTGTTCGCCGGCGCCATGGTGGCCACGGCGTCCAGCGCCCCGATCGGCGTCAGCAACCTGGCGAATCTCATTGCCATGCGGATCGTGGGACTCGATCTGGAAACCTACGCTTTGTATATGTTCGTGCCTTCCCTTGCCGGCATCGGATGCATCGCGGGGCTTTTGTTCGTGATTTTTCGCGGGGATATCCCCCGGGAAATCCCGGCATCGGTGCACGCCCCGCATCCCGGTCCGCACGGACCCGCGCGGCGGAGTCCGGAGGACACGGAGAAACCGGCGGAAAGCCTGCCGGCTCACCCGCCGGGGAAAAAGGCGAAAAATCCGCCGGTGCATCCGCTCAAGTTCGGCCCGGCGGACGCGGTTCCGCCGGAGGCGGGCCATCTCGGCCTGATCCGCCTGACCATCGGCATTGTGGTGCTCACGCGCGCGGGCTTTTTCCTCGGTTCCGGCATGGGAATCCCCATCGAATGGATCGGCATCGCGGGAGCGGCCGCCCTGGTCCTGGTGCGCTGGATCTGGCTCCGGCGCGGTCCGAAGGATCTGATCACCCAGGCGCCGTGGCACATCATCGTCTTCGCCTTCGGCATCTACGTCATTGTCCACGCGTTTCACCAATCCGGAGCCGTGGACGCGGCGGCGGATTTCCTGAGCCGTCAGATCGGCGGGGACCGCTTCGCCGCCATCATGTGGATGGGCGGGTGGCTCACCCTGTTGTCCGTGTTCATGAACAACCTGCCGGCCGTCATGATCGGCACCATGTCTCTGACCGGAATGCATCTGGAAACGGAAGTCATGCAATCCGCCTACATGGCCTGGGCAGCGATATCGGCGCCCTGCTGGTGCCCGTCGGCACCCTGGCTTCCCTCCTGTGGATGTTCATCCTGCGGAGCCACCGCATTCCCATCACCTGGGGCAAGTACGTAAAGGTGGCTTTCGCCGTCGTCCCGGCCGGTTTGGTCGTGAGCCTTTTCACGCTCTATGTTTGGACGGGCTTGTTTTTCTAGTGGAAGCGTTCATGGACGGGCTTGTTTTTGTAAATGGAAGCTTTCGGGAAGAAAGGAGGGGGCAAGTCGCGATATGAACGATCCTTTGTTGCCTTTTCTGGGGCGTCCCGTTGAAGTGGAAGTGACGGGGCCCTTTTTCATCGCCGGATTGATGGTCGACCTGGGGCCCGATGTGACGGTGGTGTACACGGGAGAACAGTTTTTCTATATTCCGCTCCTGCACATCCACGCCGTCCAGCCGTACAAGCCCCGCGACGATTCCGCGATGGACGGCGGGCCCGAACTTCCCCACGAAAACGTGGCGGACCCGATTTCCTTCCGGAAAATGCTGATGCACGCCAAAGGGCAGTTCATCGAAATGAACGTCACCGGGAGGGATTCCATTCACGGCTGCGTCACCGCGATCATGAACGATTATGTGGAATTCTATTCGCCCGTGTTCGGCACCATATACGTCCTGATCGAGCACATCAAATTCATCGTGCCGCACACCGGGCCGACCGCCCCGTACGGGCTGAAAACCGTGTCCTATCCGGTACATCCGGCCCGCCTGGATCTCTCGCGAACGTTCCGGCAACAGCTCCAAAAATCGGTCGGCCGCATGGTCGTCATGGACCTGGGCCACAATCCCGACAAGATCGGCATGCTCGAAACCGCGGACGACCATTGGGCGGAACTGGTGCGGTCGGACGGTTCGCGCATCAAACTGAACCTCCGGCACGTCAAATCCTTCGCCCGGCCGCCGGGACCGCAGGAGCAGTGACGGAAAAACACTTGTGGATCATGCGCGCCGGCCATGGTAGGATGAGAATGGAAGGTTTCATCGATTTTCTCCATTTTTCGCCCTCCGGGAGGCCGCGATGCGCGAATCCGAAACCGCTCTGGAAATGTTCGAAAGCCTGAGGCCGGAAATAGCTTCCTTTTGCTACCGGATGCTCGGTTCGCCGGACGAAGCCGACGATGCCGTGCAGGAAACCCGCATTCGGGTATGGCGGCGGTGGGACACGTTCCGCGGGGATTCTCCGGTCGCCTTTCGCACCTGGGTATACCGCATCGCGTCCAACCTGTGCCTGGACAAGCTCCGGCAGGCCAGGCGCCGCGCCCTTCCCGTGGATCTGTCCGATCCGGCCGCGGCGATCGTCCAGCCCCGCGAGACGCTGCCCGCGTCGCGCTGGGTCTGGCCGGTTCCCGATGATGCCTTCGATCCGGAGGAAATCGCCATCCGCCGGGATACCCTTCGGCTATGCTTCATCGCCCTGCTGCAGACGCTGCCGCCCCGCCAGAGAGCCGTGCTGATTCTCAAGGATGTGTTCGATTGGCCCTCCCGGCAAATCGCGGAGGCCCTGGACATGTCAACCGCGGCGGTGAACAGCGCCCTGCAGCGGGCGCGGACGTCGGTCGGCCGGACCGCCCTTCGCTCCGTCGGATTGTCCGAAGGCGGCTCCGAACCCGACAGAGACCTGCTGGCGCGGTATGTGGAAGCCTTCGAACGCTACGACGTGGAGGCGCTGGTGGCGCTGTTCCACGAGGAAGGCTGCATGTCCATGCCGCCGTTTGTCATGTGGGTGCGCGGGCGGGAATCCCTGGCGCGGTTTTTCCCTTTGGTGCGCTGGCATTGCGAAGGCTCCCGGTTTTTGCCCGTCACCGTGAACGGCGGCCATCCCGCCCTCGCGCACTACGTTCCGGACCAAAGCGACCCGTCGGTGCTGATCCCGTGGGGCATTCACGTGCCGGAGATGAAAGACGGGAAAATCTGGCATGTCCAGAACTTCATCGACCCGGACCTGCGCCTGTTTCCCCGCTTCGGGCTGCCCGCGCGGCTGAGCCGGTGAACGGCGCCCTCCGTTGCGCCGGCCCGTGCGTCCCATCTGCGCAAGAGACATATATTCCGCGGGCAACCGAAAACCGGTGCATCAAAAATCAACGGACATCCGGTCCGCAAGAAGCGGAAGAATTCCGTTTCGCGACAAACCAACGGACATCCAGTCCGTAAGAAGCCGCCACGGACCGGTGACATTGTTTGCACCGGCGCTCCCGAGCGCTGAAACGGACCGTATGTCCGTTGCTTTTTCTTGAAACCGGCCTGATCCGCTTCCAACGGACTGAATGTCCGTTAGCTGTCATTATATTCCCGGCTGTTGGCCGCCGTCGATGACAATTTCCGCACCCGTCAGGGAACGGACCCGGTCCGACACGAGCAGCAGGACCAGCGAGGCGATTTCCGACGGATCCACCATGCGCCCCAGCGGGATGGCGGCCGCCGTTTCGGCCTTTTGTTGTTCCACGGTGATGCCCTTGGCCCGGGCCCGCTGTTCCGCCAGCCGTTCCGCCCGCTCCGTCGCGGTGGAGCCGGGGGAAATGGCGTTGATCCGGATGTTGGATTTGGCAAGTTCCTTGGAAATCCCTTTGGTAAAGTTGAGCAAAGCCGCGTTGGCGGTGGATCCGGGCAGGAACGTGGGCTCGGGCGTGCGGGCCGCCCCGCCGATGATGTTGACGATCCGCCCGTCCCTCCGCTCCCTCATGTGAGGGACGACTGCCCGGACAAAGCGGATATAGCCGAGCAGCTTCAAATTCCACGCGTCGAGGAAAGCTTCCTCCGGCAAATCCAGAAACGACCCCGCAACCGCCGCGCCGGCATTGTTGACCAGGATGTCGATGCGGCCGAACCGCTCCAGCGTGGTCCGAACCGTGCGCTCCACGGTTTCCGCCTGCCGGATGTCGCCGGGAACGGTCACGACTTCCGGATGGCCAAGGCGCCGCTCCCTTTCGACGGTTCGCCTGGCGTTCTCCAGCCTCGCCCCATCCCGCGCCACCAGCACGACATTGACGCCTTCGCCATACAACGCTTTGGCCACCGCCAGGCCGATGCCCGCGCTTCCTCCGGTGACGATGGCCGTCTTGCCCTGCAGATTGAGCTCCATTTCCGTCCCTCCATCGCTGTGGTGTCAATCCGGCGCCGCACGAAGGGCGGCTTACCGCCATCCCCGTGGTGTCAATCCGGCGCCGCACGAAGTGCGGCTCACCGCCATCTCCGTGGTGTCAATCCGGCTTTGTCCAATGGGCAACCCGCCGCCCGAAACCACCCGACGCGTCCGCTGCCACGACTCACCGCCGGAAGCCGCCCGATGCGCCCGCAACCACGGCTCATTGCCGGAAACCGAAGGTCGCCGTAAAAAACGCGGCTTGCCGCCGGAAATTGCGGCCCGTCGCCGGGAACCGCTCCTTTCCGCCGCAAACCGCCGCTTTCCCCGTCAACTTCCAATCACCGCGACCGGCCTTGATTACCGCCGGCAAACGCAACTCGCCGGTGAAACCGCAACCGGCCGTCCAAGGCCGGAAACCGGCCGCTGCCGCCCGAAGGACGGCTCGCCGAAGGAAACCGCCCGGCGCCGTCGGTCACACGACGGTTGCGCCGCCTTCCAGCTGATTCAGCCGATTGCGCGCCAGCTTGAGATAGCCGTAGACATTTTGCAGCTCACTGTTATCCACGAAGCGCAGCCGCATGTTTTCCGCCGCTTCGATGAGGTACGGCCGGAGCGCCGCCGCGCCTCCCCCGAGCACGTAGAAGCATTGGATGTCGGGATATTTTTTCCAGCGTTTCCGGATGAGATCGACGATCTTCTGCGCCGCGCGGGAGAAGTACTGGTCGACGATCGGCTTGATGTCCGCCTGCCCTTCCCCAAGCAGCTGGATGGTGTAGTCCTCGCGGCGAATCCGCTGGATCAGCTTGGCGCGGCTCGGAAACTTGTACCCGTACTGGTCTTCCACATCGCGGATGATGCCGTCAAGATACGCGGCCAGCCCCAGTTGTTCCCCCGTGCTGAACTGGTTGTCGATGCTCATGCGCTTGACCACGGGGAAGTCGGTGGTCAGCGCTCCGATCTCGCAGACGCCGATGCAGCCGTAATACAGCTCCTCGTTGCGGACCTGCAGGTTCTCGTGGGTCGCCATGTGGTACAGCGCCGCCGCGCCTTCCACCGAGATGATCGCCCGCCGGATGTTTACCCGGATCGTGCGACCGCGCAGCTTCGGGGTGGACAGGAAGGTCACCTCGTGTTCGCCGACCAGGCGTTCTTCGAACGTCCGGTGAAACTGCGCGAAGGTACGCACCGGCAGGCCCGTGCCGATGATGTATTCCGCTTCATCCGCGGAAACGAAGCCTCCGCCCGGCTGGGGCTGCGCCTGGGACGGGCCGCTTGTCGCGGCGGCGTAGGCCAGGGCCGTCAGGGCCACGATGAGCGCCTGGTCGCTGGTGGCCTTGTTGTCCGTATCCTCCAGCTCCGCGTTGTCCTGGTCCTCGGACGCGAGCAGCCCGACGAAATAGCGCTGGTTTTTCTTTTTCAGCTTCGGGCTGTACACCATCACGTCCAGAGCCTGCAGCGGAGATTCCTCTTCCTGCAGGATGTGCCGTTCGTATCCCGGCGAGATGACGTTCGGAATGATGATGGGTTCGTTTTGTCCGTTCAGCACGAGTTTGACGCTGTCGTTGCCGATGTCTATGCCGGCCAGTCTGATCATGTTTTTGTTGCACCTGCCCGTTTCGGATGGAATTTTTCGACGGTTTGCCTATGTCGAAGCCGTGCCCATATTTGGCGACAAGCATGGAAAGCCCATGTACGTATTTATGTATTTTTCGCCCTTTTCCGTGGAAAATCCTCTTTTTTCGTGCGGGATTTGTCACGTTTTCCGTGAAAAAAAGGATTTTCTCAGGCCGCGTCGAATAAGTCTGTTCGTCGGAACTTGAAAGCGTGGTGCGAAAATTTGTGATGAAGAAGAGTCGGACCCGGTTTACGTTTGTCGTCATACCGGACGCGAACCGCTCGGTGGTCCGTTTTCGGCTGTCTTTTTTTGTCTTGCTGGCGGCCGGACTCATCATGCTGGGCATCACCGTGTCCGCGGTCGTCTTTGCCGTGCTGAACGCCCGGAACGCCGACGCCGTGTCGGTGCTCCAGCGTCAGCTGGAAGATACCATCGTTACATACAACCAGCAGCTTGCGGAGAAAAACGATCAGATCGCGACCCTGGAAAGCAGCCTCACCGACCTGGCGGAATTCGCCCGGGTACTGGAAGAGGACATGAGGGATATCCGCAGCCTCGAATGGGAGATCCGGCAGATCACGGGCGCGGGATATGAAGACTTCCCCTCCGTGGCTTCCATGGTGGAAGGCGGACAGGGGGGCGAAGAAATCCTGTACGAAGAAACGGAACTGTCCGACAGGGAAGTTCGGATCGCCTCGATGGGGACTGAGAGCGTCTCCGACATTGAAAGCGCCTACCAATCTCTGGAAGCGGAAATCGCGAAATGGATGCCGCGGCTTGAACAACTGAAAGAGGCGATTCTCGAGCGGCAGGCCGTCCTGCGCGTTACGCCGACGATCCTGCCGACGTCTCAGCTGCGCGTCACTTCCGAGTTCGGCATGCGGCGCGATCCGTTCACCAGACGGCTCACCTTCCACGCGGGCATCGACCTGGGCGGCAAAGTGGGCGACCCGGTGTACGCCGCGGCCGACGGCAAGGTGATCGAATCCGGCAGGGACCGCACGCAGGGCAACTACATTGTCATCGATCACGGACGGGGAATCAAAACCCGTTACCTTCACCTGAGCAAACGGCATGTCGACGCGGGCGATTACGTGGAAAAAGGACAGCGGATCGGCGATCTGGGGAGCACCGGCCGGAGTACCGGTCCCCATCTGCACTACGAAGTCATCGTGAACGGCAAGAACGTCGATCCGTGGCCCTACATCAAATCCGCGCGAAAGGAACCGTGAGGCTGATGTTCAAGAATAAAAAACGGAAAATCGACCCGGACACGACGGACACCCTCATCGGCGAAGGCACCGTTTTCGAAGGCAAAATCCGTTCCGAAGCCGGCATCCGGGTGGAAGGCCGGATCGTCGGCGACATCGAATGCACGGGAGACGTGATCGTCGGGGAAAAGGGCGTGCTGTATTCCAACATCCACGCGCGCCATGTCGAGCTGGCCGGCATCGTGCACGGAAACGTGACGGCGCAGGGACAGCTGACCATCCGCTCCACCGGCAAGCTCTACGGCAATCTCACCGCGCAGCGGCTGAACATCGAGGCCGGCGCCGTTTTCCAGGGGAGCAGCAAGATGACGGGCGGGGAGCAGCCCGAACATGTCGCCCCCCCGGCGGAACAACCGGCAACGGCGAGCGGCAATGCGCAGCAGGTGGCGCAAAGCGCCGGCGGGTCGGACCACGTGCTGAAAGCCTGGTAACGACGAATTTGCCGTGCAGGAATGCAACGCCCGGAAACGGGCTTTTTTCTTTTTTGGGCGGGATATACTGTTAGCAAATCCCGCAAATCCCGGCAAAAGGTGCCGGTGCCGGCCGGAGGTGCCGAAAGCGGCATGCTGAAGCTCGACCCCGTCATCCCCTTCGAACCGGTGCCGGCGGATCGAATCCCCGCCGGCCCGGGCTGGACGGCCCAGATCAAATGGGACGGCGTCCGTGTGCTCGCCTGCCTGGACGGACGTGGATTCAGGCTGTACAACCGCAAAGGCCGCGAACGGACCCTGCAATATCCCGAACTGCACGATCCGTCCTCCTGGTGTTCCGCTTCTTCTTTCCTTGTCGACGGCGAGATGATCGCCTTCGACCGGAGCAAGCCGTCCTTCCACGAAATCATGAAACGGGACGGCCTCCGCCGGCCGGAAAGGGTCCGGGAAGCGGCACGGCGGATCCCTGTGGTCTACATGGCCTTTGACGTGCTGTTTTGCGACGGCAGATGGGTGACAGACCGGCCGCTTGCGGAACGTCAGGAGCTGCTTGCGTCCATGCTGAAGCCGCATCCGTCCGTGCGGCTCGTCGGAAACGAGCCGGACGCCCGGGCGCTTCTTGCCGTCATGGAGGCGCACGGCATGGAAGGCATCGTCTGCAAAAGGCTGGACAGCGCCTACGCCATTGGCGGCAAGGACGGTCGCTGGCGGAAACTCAAGGTGTCCCGCGAGCTCACCGCCGTCGCCGGCGGCATCGCCTCCGGTGAAGGCGGCACGGGGTCGCTGCTGCTCGGGCTTTTTGATCCGGAAGGCCGGCTCGTATACATTGGCCGCGCCGGCCCGGGCCGGATCGCCCTCGCGGAATGGCGCCGGCTGCTGCGGGAAGCCGCGGCGCTGGCCGTGCCGGCAAGCCCGTTCCCGGGCGCTGAGCTGCGCCGAGGACGCGAGACCGGGCGGGGCGTGACGTGGCTTCGGCCCGAGTTGACGGTGCGGGTCCGCTTCCAGGAATGGACGCCGTACGGCACCATGCGGCAGCCGGTCATCCTGGCGGTCGCGGACGCGGCCCCCGGCGCCTGCACCACGGCGCAGTCCGCGGGACCGTCCCGCTTCGCATCAAGCATATCGACGGAGGACGAATAGACATGCGGGACCGAATCGTTTTTCGCGCGGACGGCCACGACATCCCCGTCTCCCATCCGGACAAGCTGCTCTGGCCGGAGGCGGGCATCACCAAAGCCGACTACATTCGCCGTCTGGCGGAGCTGTCCCCGTGGCTGCTTCCGCATTGCAGGGAGCGGTTTCTCACCACGATCCGGTATCCGGAAGGCGCGGGCGGCGGCGTTTCCTTTTACCAGAAAAACTGCCCCGAGCCCGCCCCGCCATTCGTCACCACCGCCATGGACGGCGACATCCGGTACGTGGTGCTCGATTCCCTTCCCGCGCTGGTGTGGCTCGCCAACCTTGGCTGCCTCGAATTCCACGTCTCCTGCGAGAAAATTGGCGATCCGCTGCCGGACCGCTACATCCTGGACGTGGACCCGTCCCGCGAAGACGAACCGCGCCTCATGGAGGCCGTCGCCCTGATCGGCGAAACGCTGGACAGCCTCGGCTTGCGGGCGGTGCCGAAAACCTCCGGGGCCACCGGCGTGCAGATCGTCCTGCCGGTGGCGCGGGGACCTGCCTTCGATGAATTGCGCCGGTTCGGCAAATTCCTGTCCGAATACCTGGTTGCCCGCCACCCCGGGCTGTTCACCGTCGCACGCCGCAAACGGGACAGGGGGGACAAAATTTACCTGGATTATCTGCAGTTTTACCCGGGCAAAACCCTCGCCGCTCCCTACACGCCCCGCGCGCGCCCGGGCGCTCCCGTCTCCGCTCCGCTGACGTGGGAAGAGGTCCGGCGCGGCGTGAAGCCCGCGGATTTTCACCTGCGCAACATGGCCGAACGGGTCAGGAAGAAAGGGGATCTGCTCGCCTCCGTCCCGCCGCAGGACCTGACCGCCGTTCTCGCCTCGCTTCCTACCCGCATCTGAAGCCGCGCCGCCCACTTTCACGGCATTCATGCGGAGCCGCCCGAATCGGCGGCAATGGAACGCGTTGATGCGGCATGGGGTCCGGACAAAAAGAAAAACCGCCAGCGAAGCGAAAACGGCGTCCGAAACGGCCGTGGGCGGTTCTTTGCAATTCGCGGAGCAAATTCTCTCCCGGAACCGGGCATGAATGCTCCGAAAAACGCGCCGAACGGCCGCCCGAGTCGTCAGCCTGTCCGGATTCCTCTGGCGCTCGCCTCCGCGGCGGACAAGATGGACAGGATCATCGATTTCGGACTGGCGATGCCTTTGCCGGCAATGTCATTGGCGGTACCGTGCCCGACCGAAGTGCGGACAAACGGGAGATTGAGCGTCATGGTCGTAAAGTCGTTATTGCCGATCACCGAAACGGCCTGTTCGTGGAACATCGAAACCACCGCATCATACTTGCCGTCCCGTGCCTGCATGAAAATATTGGGCGTCTGGATCGGGCCTGTTGCATCGATGCCCTGTCTGCGGGCTTCCTCCACGGCGGGGGAGATGGCCACGATTTCTTCATCTCCGATGAGACCGTTGTCGCCGCAATGCGGATTTGCGCTTCCCACGGCGATTTTCGGCTTCTCAAGGCCGATGCGCTTCAAATATTCCCAAGTCTTTTGAATGGTAAACAATACCCGTTCCTTCGTGATATGCTTGTGCAGGTCCTTCAGCGCGACATGAGCCGTCACCAGGCTGATCTTGTACACCGGATCGATCAGCAGCGTGACGTATTCCCGCTTTACCGCGTCGGCCAGCACTTCGGCAATGCCCGGAAATTTGTAGCCGGCCTTGTTCATGTTGGATTTGTTGACGGGTCCCGTGGCCAAGGCGTCAATTTTGCCGTCCAGGGCCAGCCGCATGCCATAGTAGGTATACTCCACGGCCGCCTTGCCGGCTGTCTCTTCGCTGGGATGCAAGCTGTTGTTGGCCAAATCGATTCCGCTGACGGTCCCCGGCTCGCAGACAAACTCCTCATCCCGGCCGAACCACCGGACCGGAAAACCCGGCCGCCCGATTAGTTCAAACATTTTTTCCATCAGGCGGCGGTCCCCGATGATCAGGGGCCGGCAACGCTCCATTACCCTGGCGTCCAGCACGGCTTTTGCCGTAATCTCGGGTCCGATGCCCAGAGAATCGCCGATGGTAATGCCGACAATCGGCAATGTGTTTGTCATTCTGCAGCCCCCCTGCATGTTGTTCCGGCCATGTGTGCAGCAATATCGATCAGGGCGGAAAAATTCCCCCAGTCGCCGGCCTTGAGCACGACCGGCATGCCGTCCGCAATGCCGCCCAGAATCGTGCCCCGCGGACAGGTGGGAAACACTTCCTCATGCAAAACGATGCCCTTGGTGGCCAATGCCTTCAGCACGGCGGACGCCGTTTCGCCGCCGGAGAGCACGAGTCCGCTCCAACATCCGGTACGGTCCAAAAGTTCGGCGACGAACGCGGCGAAACGATCCGCCACCTGCCGTCCGCTGTCCTTTATGGCCGTGCCGGGATGGGATGCGGGACGTTCAGGCACGAGGATGAGATGTTTTCCCTCCGCATAGCAGCGCCGGGCGGCCTCCATGATCTCTCCCATCCTGCCGCACGCCGCGTCTTCTTTCACATCGATTTCCTTCAGGACAAAAGCGCCCGTTTGAAGCGCCTCGGCGATTTGCCGCTTCGTCCGCTCGCTGAGCGAACCGATGGCCAGCAGCAGGGAAACACCGTTGTTCGCATCGGACGGACCGCCGACCGGGTGTGCGCAGGGCGTCCCGGCCGAAGGGCGCCTGATCCCGGCGAGTTCTCCCGCAAAAACATAGGAACCCCCCGCCAGAGAAAAATCCATGCTTGCGACCACCTGCGCGATGCGCCGCACGTCCCGGTCTTCCTCCGCATCCGCGACAATGATGCCTCCCCGTTCCCTGAAGGCGGCCAGAGTTTCGCGCAAACGCCGCTCCGGACCGCGCACGATGCCGAGATCCAGCAACGAGACCCGGACATAGGGCCGAATGCACTCCGCAATGGACGAACTCGCCGGAGGATACGCGGCCAGCCAGCCGATGTCGGCCTCTTTGCACGGCTTGCCATTCACATAATGAATTCCGTTTCGCGTCACCCGGCCGTTGCCCGGACAGGCGGGCACGAACACCGCGCATCTTTCGCCGCTTCCCTCCAGAGCGGCCGCGAGTTCCGCGCCGACATGACCTCGCATCGCAGAATCGTTCTGTTTGAACAAAAACCGCGCCCCCGTCTTTTTTGCATTGGCGCAGGCGCGGCGAACCGATTCGTAGGCTTCCTCCGGCGAGCGTTCCCTCGTTTCCGTATTCACTGTCAGAACGTCCCAATCCCGCCAGTCCTCATTTGCAAAAGCCGCCGGTACGGACAGCACCCGGAAACCCTGCCTAGCGAAGGCGATGCCGCATGCGTTGCCGCCCGTCAGATCGTCTGCGATGATCACGGTTTCCGCCATCCCCGTCACCCCTTCTAGCCGAAGATCAGCCGCGGGAGCCAGGTACTCAATCCCGGGAACAGCACCAGCAGGATGACGACAATGATCATGGGGACCAAATACGGCAGGCAAGCCCGTGTGACGGTGGTCACCGGCAGTTTGGCCACGTCGGAGACGACGAACAGGCAGATGCCGAAAGGCGGCGTGATGATCCCGATAATCAGCGCTACCACCAGGACGATGCAGAAATGGATCATGTCGATGCCGGCTTGTTGCACGATGGGAATCAGCATGGGCGTGACGAGCAGGATCGCCGCCGTCGTATCGAGAAACGCGCCGACAATCAGCAGGAACAGGACAATCAGGAACAGAATGACCGTCGGATCGGTCGTCAGGCTGAACAAAAGGTCGCTGACCGCCTGCGGAACCTGTTCCAGCGTGAGCAGCCAGCCGAAAACGCCGGCGGAAGCGAAAATGAACATGAACACGCCGGTGGTTTCAATGCAGTCTTCCAACGTCTCGAGCAAACGCTTCCAGCTGATGTTGCGGTAAACAATACCGAGGAGCAGCGCGTAGTCGATCGCCAGCACCGCCGCCTCCGTCGGGGTAACAACGCCGAACGTAATGCATCCGATAATGATGACAGGGGTGAGCAGGGGCAGGATGGCCCGCCGGAAATTGCGAAGCATCGTTTTCAGATCGTGCTTCGTAACCGGCCAGGATCTCCCTTCGGCCGTGAACCTGGCATAAAGGTAGACGTAAACCATCAGCGATATGCCCATCAGGATTCCCGGAATCACGCCGCCCATGAACAGCCGGCCGATGTCGACGGAAGCCGTGGCGCCGAGGATGACCATCGCCACGCTGGGCGGAATGATCGGGCCGAGCACCGACGAAGCCGCCGTAATCCCGGCGGCGAAAGCGGGCCGGTATCCGGCTTTTTTCATCATTTCCATTTCGATCACCCCCAGCCCGCCCGCGTCTCCGACCGCAGTGCCGGACATGGAGGCGAACATCATGCTCGCCATGGCGTTGGCCTGGGCCAGACCGCCGCGAATCCTGCCGACCAGGCTGATGGCAAAATCGAAAATGCGGTCGGTAATTCCGGCAACGTTAAACATCCGTCCCACAAGCAGGAAGGCGGGCAAAGCCAAAAGAACCAAACTGAACAGCGAACCGGTCAGGCGGTGGCTGAGCACTTCGCTGGGAATGCTCGGGTTGCTCATGAGGTACAGCATGGATGCAAGACCGGTGCAGAAAGCGATCGGAACGCCGATGACCATGAACACGATCAACGTGACACACAGCAGTGCGATTCCCAACTTGAATTCCTCCAGTGTCTTTGGGAATTACGAAGCGTACCGCTGGCCGGAAATTCCCGAATCGAAGTTTTGCCCGGTAACAATACTGGCGACAGACGCGAGCAGGTCGTGCAGGTAAACCAGAATCATGTACACGGAAGACAGGACGACCGGCAAGTAGTACCAATTTTTCTCGATCCCGAGGGCAGTGCTGTATTGGCCCATCGTCACTTCCAGCACCTTAAGTCCCCCGAATATGACATAGAGCAAAAACACGATGATCATGATGCTGATCAGCGCCTGTAAGACATGCCTGACCTTTAAAGGCAATCTGTTCAGCAGCAGATCGACCAAGACGTGCCGCTTGCGGGCCGACGCCACCGAAGCCCCCAGAAAGACAATCCAGACAAACAAAAATAGTGCAAGCTCTTCGGTCCAGGAGATCGGATTGTTGAACGCGTAGCGCAACAAAATATTCACCGACACGACAGTGATGATGACGACAAGCATGGCGACGGCGGTCAGGCTCTGGATTTTGGCGCCGATCCGGATCACGGTATTCATGCCGTTCAGGACGCTGTTCATCGCTCCACCCCCATGATTTGTGAAAGGGGGAGGAATCTCCCCCTCTTGAATCTTTTTATTTCAAGGCCTGCACCTCTTTTTATTTCAAGGCCTGCACCTCTTCGAACAAACCTTTTCTCCACAATCCTTCTTCTTCCAGTTTTTTCGCGGTCTCCACCATGAATTCCACGAAGGGAGCCACATCGGTTTCGTAGATTTGCGCGCCGCTTTTTTTCATTTCCTCCACGATCCCGTCGAGATTGTTCTTCACTTCCTGCGTATACCAATCCCCGGCTTCCCGCGCCGCCGCAAACAGGATGTCCTGGTGCTCCTGGCTCAGCGATTCCAGCTTGTTTCGGTTCATCATCACCACCATGTTGTCGCGGATGTGGTTGGTCAGCGTGATGTAAGGAGCCGGTTCGTAGAATTTCATGGTGTATACCGCATCCAGCGGTCCTTCCGCGGCCTCGACAACGCCCTGTCTGAGCGCCAGATAGACTTCACCCCAGGCAACCTGCGTCGGCTTGGCTCCCAACGCCTGGACGGATTCCAGATACGTGCGGATATCCGGAACCCGCATTTTCAGGCCCTTCATATCCTCGACCGTCAAAATCGGTTTTTTGCTGCTGACCATCACCCGCGGAGCGCGCAGCCAGTTGTTGGCGAGGATCACGATCCCCTGCTTGTCGGCGAATTCCTGTTCCATTGCAATGTTCAGGTCGCTGGTAAGGAAATTGCGGTAATGCTCTTCATCTTCGAAAATGAAGAACAGACTTTCGACGTTTTTGTCCTGCACCAGTCTTGACACCCAGCTTCCGGCGTCGACAAACGCGTCGATGGTCCCGAGCTGCACGCCTTCCATCTGGCTCACGGCGTCTCCCAGCTGGGACGCGGGGTACACCTCGATTTTGATGGCGCCGCCCGTTCTTTCGGCGACAATTTCCGACATCTTGTACATCGCCTGCGTGGAAAGGTCGTCGACGGCCTGGATTCCGCCCATTTTGAGCACGATCGGGTCTGCCGTTTTTTGCGGGGGCTGATTTGAGCCTCCGCCGGTTGACGGGCTCTGCGAGCCCGAATCCGGGCTTGTCCCCGACGAAGATTGGCCCCCTCCCCCGCAAGCGGAAAGCAGAAGCGAAAAAACAAGGATGAAGGACAGCATCGCAAACCAGTTTCTTTTTTTCATGCCTTGGGCCTCCTTTTTTCGCTGCTTCTGTTTGCCAGTCACCTTGGATTTGAAGCGCTTACATCACGTCCTTATTTCACATATCCCCCCTTCGGTTCCAAGTTCCAGCGTTTTTATTTTTTATTTTATGCAAAATAGGCTAGTTGTCTATCCAATTTTTATCCCGCCAACTGCACACTCAAAAACTCGGTGATGTCCATGACGGGCAGACCGCCCGGAACGCCGGACAAATTGGCATAGCTGTACGGCGATGCGGTAACCAAAAGCCGCGCGCCCGTCCGCTTCGCTTCCTCCATTCTTTCCATCGCCAGAATTTTCGCCTTTTCCCGGTACAGCGTGCCGGGCTTCACCCCCGTCGGGCGCGCCTGCTCCCGGTTGAATCGCATTTCCGCCAGCCTGAGCCCCGGGACGGCACTCAGTAGCTTCCGCGGCTGGTCGTGCAGCCTCAGGTAACGGGCCATCTCGCTCGGATCGTGGTAGGTAACGACGCCATCAAAGGGCCTCCATTCCGGCTTTTCCCGCTCCAGCACCTCGCACAGCCACTCGGTGACATGGCCGGTTCGGCAGCGGAGCTTGAGGTTGAACTCGTCCGGAAACAGCACTTTCAGCGCATAGGCGATGGTCGGATCCGTCGTGTACACCGCCTTCGCGTTGATCCGCGCCAACTGTTCGGCGGTCGCCTCGGCCGCTGCCCTGGCTTCTTCGACAAAACCGAGATCGAATTCCAAAAACCCGGAGCTCGGAACCTCGACGATCGCCGCCGATCTATTCAGTTTTTTCAGGATGCGCTCCACGGCGACGCGCACATCCGGCACGAGGCAAAGGGTGGCCGCGTCGAACAGGAACGCCGTGTCCCCTTCCCCGGAAACCGACGGCTTGACGATCCGCCCGAACGCGTTTCCGGTGCGGACGATGTTGTCGCGCACGTTCCTCACCTCGTCCGGAAGCAGGTCCCGCTTTGCAAGCTTGGCTCTGGCCGCGCGGATGAACGCCGTTTCGTCCTGGCCGGAGCTGAAAATGCAGTTGACGCTTTGCAGGCCGGAATTGACCGCCGCATAAACCACCTCCGCCAGCTCGAGGCTGTATTCGATCTGATTGCGGCTGGCCATGTAGAGGTGCAGCGCCTTTCTTGAAGTGACGTAGGATTGATGGCGCAGATAGCGAAGCTCCGGAGTGTAGGCCAGGCATTGGTCATGGCACACCGCGCATTTTTCCAGCAATTCCGGCAAATCGGAGACCGGCATGGACAGTCCTCCCTAGATACCCAGTTTCCCCTGATTGAGCAGCCGATCCGGGTCAATCGCGGTCTTGAGCGATCGCAGGAGATCCAGACCGCTTCCCAGCTCTCTTCGCATCCAGCGCGCCTTGCCGATGCCCACCCCGTGATGGTGGCTGAGCGCCCCGCCGAGGGTCTGGCAGGCGTCGAACGCGGCTTCCATGATCTCGTAGTACAAACTTTCGGCTCCTTCGTCCGTTTCCTCATGCGCGTGGAAAATCATGTACAGATTGGCCCCGGTATGATAGGCGTGGGACAGATGGCCGAACACTTCGCCCCGGCCGTTGATCACGGCTTCCATCGCACCTTTCATCGCTTCGTAAATCCGGTGCAGGTTGGACCAGGTGCCGGTCACTTCCAGCGCGTCGGCGATCCCGCCCCGCTGTCTGAGTATATTGCACAGTCCCGCGGTGGAAAACCGGCGCTCCTTCCATTTTTCGCCGATCACGGAACCCAGCGGCACGCCGCCGGCTTCCCGCGCCAGGCGATCGATGATCGCCGTTTCGTGCTCCACGTTGCATTTGCGGCCGGCCGCGCCGAACAACAGGACGCACCGCGACTCGCCGAGCAGATCGGAAAAATGGTGGCGCGCCTCTTTCTCGTCATAAAGACGCACCACGGCGGGCCTGATGTCATGCCGCATGACGGTGCGCACGGCTTCGATCCCCGCCGCAAAATTGGGAAAATCGTACGAGAGGAAACGCTCCTCCTCCGGAAGCGGAAAGATTTTGACCGTGACTTCGGCGATGATGCCCAGCGCGCCCTCGGAGCCGATGAACAGATGATTGAGGTTCGGTCCCGTCGACGCTTTCGGGACATTGCGGGTTTCCAGCATCCGGCCGTCGGGCAGCACCACTTTCATCGCCACGACCAGATCGTCCATCTTGCCGTATTTGGTTGAGTAGGTCCCCACCCCGCAATGCGCCACCCATCCGCCGACGGTGGACTGCCGGATGCTCTGCGGATAATGGCCGCACGTGTAGCCCAGATGGTTCAGTTCCTCCTCGAAATGCTGCCCCACGGCGCCGGCCTGCACGGTGGCGGTAAGGGATACCTCGTCGACGGAAACGATCCGGTTCATCCTTTTCATGTCAATGACAATGCCGCCTCTTGTGGGGAGCGCGGCCCCGACAATGCCCGAGCCGCCGCCGTAGGGAAGATACGGAATTTTTTCGCGGTTGCAAAGCATGACGATCTCCCGGATCTGCTCCGCATTTTCGGGCCAGACGATGTAGTCCGGCAAATAGGCGATCCTGCCTTCCCTAATCCATTTGAACGTGAGCGGGAAGGCGTCGCGCGAGTAAGAGATGCGGTCGATGTCGCGGGCGGACACGAACGGTTTGCCGCAAATCAGTTCCAGTTCCCGCAGAATGAGCGGATCGGCTTTCGCGGTTTGCCCCAACGCCGTCGTCAATTCATTCCCGTCCCCTTCGGATTAGCTTATATGATCTGAATGCCGTGGGCTTCGGCATATTCGACATATTGCCCGGGCAGGCCGTCATCCACGATCCAGGCGTCAAAATCGCACAAATCGCTGACCTTGCCCAGCGAGACTTTGTCGTATTTGCTTGAATCCGCAACCAGATAGCGCTTTCTTGAATTTTTGAACATGATCCGGTTCATTTCCACTTCCGACAGCACGGAATGCGTCCAGCCGTAAACGCGATCCACGGCCACCGCGCCGAAAAAAGCCTTGTCGATAACGAGATCCTCCAGGAACATCTCCGCGTTCCTGCCCCAAAACACCTGCGACGAATGGCGGTATGTCCCGCCCGGCATGATCAGTTCTACAAACGGCAGGCGGACCGCCTTTTCGGCGATGTTGAAACCGAGCGTGATAACCGTCAGTTTGCGGATGCCGGGGTCCAGATAATCCAGAATGAGCGATACCGTGCTGCCGCAATTGAGCGCGATGATATCGCCGTCTTCGATCAGCCGTGCCGCCTTTTGCGCGATCTGCATCTTCTGTTCCACGTTTTGCGTCAATTTTTCCGTCATCGGCTGCTCCCGCTGATACGTCTGCCCTTTGCGCAAAGAAGCCCCGCCGTAGCTGATCTGGATACCGGGATGCTCGCGGGCCAGAATTTTCAGGTCCCTGCGGATCGTGGCAATATTCACGTCGAAATGTTTGGCCAGCTCGACGGTTTTGATCACGCCCTTTTTGTAAATCAGATCCAATATTTGCTTCCTGCGCTCCAACGGCATCGGCTGATCCCCCACGCGGAAGAAAGTCGGAGTGTTTTCGCATTTTTTAAACATGATGATAACATATTTTCGCTTGTTGTAGTGTATATATTAATTTTTCATTTTGTTCTTGTCAACATTTTTATTTTTTTATTGTTGTTGTTCTGTGATATTGTCAGGGTGTAACTGTTCCGAGAAAATGTCAGTATGAGCAAGGAGCAGATCACCTTGACAAAGAGCGAACTGAAACGTGCTATGGTTGTCGAGAAGTGGATGGAGGGCTGTCTCACGGAACAGGATGTTGCGCGCACGCTCGGCATCAGCATCCGGCAAGCGTATCGGCTCAAGGCCAAATATCGTCACGGAGGTGCAAAGGCCATCGCTCATGGGAATCGGGGCCGAAAGCCCGTTCACACCTTGGCCGACTCGCTCAAACAACGCGTGATGTCCCTGTACCGGGATCGCTACTTCGGAAGCAATTCCACCCACTTTGCCGAGCTTTTGGCCGAACACGAGGACATCCATTTAAGCGTCTCTTCGGTCCGCCGCATTCTGCTGGAAGGCCGCCTTCGTCCCGCACGCTTGCGCCGTCGTCCAAAGGCTCACCGATCGCGGCCCCGTAAACCTCAAGCGGGCATGCTGTGGCAGATTGATG
>LZRV01000052.1 GCA_002159065.1 Paenibacillaceae bacterium ZCTH02-B3
CGCGTGCGTTGGGCAGGTCGAACAGATCGCCGAGCATGATGCGCACCCGCCGCTCGTCCTTGAACAGCCGCTTCGCCTCCCGGCATGCTTCGATCCTTCGGTCGGCCAGGATGACGTTGAGCCGGATGCCTTGCCGGTCCGCCCAGCGTAGCAGCAGCCGGTTGACGTCGCCGGCGCCGGCGCCGATGTCGAGAACGGTGAGCCGGGCGGGATATCCCGCTTCCGCCCAGAGTCGCCGAACCCCGTAAAGCACGGGACGGGCCGTCCCGAACAGGCGGTTGAGGCGGCGCAGGTGCCGGTACGCTTCCCTCAGCTCGATTCCGCCGGCGGCCTCCGCATCCATCAGCTCCGGCTCCGCCGACCGCTCACGGAACCGCCGCAACATCCGCTTCCTCCGGTATGGGCGCCGCCCGGTTCGAGCCGGCGGGAACGCAGGTCATCCGCACCATTTCCGCCTGCATGCCGGGTCCGAACGCCAGGGCGATCCCCGGTTCCGGTCCTTGTCCCCCGGCCGCAAGCTCCCGCCGGATTTCCTCCAGGACGAACAGAATGGTGACGGAGGAAAGATTGCCGTATCGCCGCAGGATGTCGCGGCTTGCCCGGGTCTGGCCGCCGGAGAGGCCCATGGCCCGCTCAAGGGCGTCGATGATGCCCCGCCCGCCGGGGTGGATCGCCCACCACCGGGGCGCCTCGCCGCTTCCGGCGAGAAACCGGGCGATCTCCGCGGGAACGCGCTGTTCGATGAGCGAGGGAATGCGCGGCGACAGATACAGGCGAAAGCCGGTGTCGCCCACCCGCCACAACATTTCGTCCGCCGTGTCCGGCAGGAGCGTCGCGCGGGCCCCGTCCAGCGTGAAAACGCCCCTTTGTTCCGGCAACGACCGGCCCACCACGCACGCTCCGGCGCCGTCGCCGAACAGCGAGGCGGCGAACAGGTCTTCGCGGTCCACGGACGGCTGGATATGGATCGAGCACAGCTCCACGCAAACCGCCAGCACGCAGGCGCCGGCGTTTCCCGCCGCCAGCTCCCTGGCCAGCCGGATCGCCGTCAGGCCGGCCGCGCAGCCCGCGAAGGTGACGGGGAACCGGCTCACCTCCGGGGAAAGCCCCAGTCCCCGGACCAGCTCGAAGTCCAGCCCGGGCAGGAAGAAGCCGGTGCAGCTCACCGTGATCAGGTGGGTGACGGAGGAAGGCGGCGTCCCGCTGTCGCGCAGGGCCCGGCGCGCCGCCTCCAGGGCCAGCGGCACCGATTCCCGCCGGTATACTTCCATGCGCTCCTCCGTGGCCGGGATGTCCGGCCGGGTCGATCCCGGCGCGTAGCGGCTGCGTTCCGCCGGTTCCAGCAGGTCCGGCAGGCAGGTGTAGCGCGTCTCCACGTGGGTCTGGCGGAAAATCCGCCGGACCCATCGCGCCGCGTCCCCGTTACCTGCCAGATTGACAAGGCCCTCGGCGATGCGCCGCGCGGCTTCTTCCTGCACCAGGCGATGGGGCGGCACGGCCGTGCCGATGCCCAGGATGGCGATGTCGGAGTTCGGCTTGTCCATCAGGTCCGCCTCGTTTCGTGCAATTTACGGGGTTAATTTTTTACCACCCTTATTATTTCTTTCCTGCGCACAAAACTTGCGTCCCGATGGGCTCCGGCCGGAACGGCTTGGGAAACCGGGGACAGCCGACGAGGCTGGCGGACCGGGGACAGCCGACGAGGCTGACGGTCCGGGGGCAGCCGCCGTGGCTGGCGGACCGGAAGAGGATCAGCCGCCGCCGGCGTCCGGAAACCGCGCTTCGTCCAGTTCCAGCGCCACGGGGCAGTGGTCGCTTCCCATGACCTCGCTGTGGATGTCCGCCGCCGCCAAGGCGGGGCACAGGCGCTCCGAGATCAGAAAGTAGTCGATGCGCCAGCCGACGTTGCGGGCGCGCACGCCGGGCATGGGCGACCACCAGGTGTAGGCGTCCGTGCGGTCGGGGTACAGATGACGGAACGTGTCCACGAACCCCGCCTCGAGCAGACGGGTCATTTTTTCCCGCTCTTCCGGCGTGAAGCCGTGGTTGCCCGCGTTCGCCTTCGGATTTTTCAGGTCGATCTCCCGATGGGCCACGTTCATGTCGCCGCAGGCGACGACGGGCTTGCGGGCGTCCAGTCCCTTGAGATACTCGCGGAAGCGGTCTTCCCATTCCATGCGGTAGGGAAGCCGGGACAGGTCGCGCCGGGCGTTGGGGGTATAGACGTTGACGAGATAAAAGTTCTCGAATTCCAGCGTGATGATCCGGCCCTCGCGTTCGAGATCCACCTCTTCGCCGAAATCGACGGCCAGCGGCTTCCGCTTCGTGAACACGGCGGTGCCGGAGTAGCCCTTGCGCTCCGCGTGGTTCCAATAGGCTTCATATTCTTCGCCGAGCTCCGGCCACAGCATGTCTTCCTGCAGCCTGGTTTCCTGGACGCAGAACACGTCCGCGTCCACCCGGCGGAAATAATCCCAGAAGCCCTTTTTCACCACGGCCCGGAATCCGTTGACGTTCCATGAAACGAATTTCATCCGCATGCTCCTTTCCGGTACGGTCCGCCAATTACTTCTCTGTCCCCGGCCGCGAATTCCTTCCCGGGCGCAAAAGGAAACGCCCCTGCCACCCGCCTCCCGGGCGGGCGACAAGGGCCGAATGCCGCCGCTCGGCGGCAAGGACAAAGCGCCGGTTGCGCGGTCGGCGCCGCCGGTCCCGGACGGCGCCGGCCGCTCCACGGCTCAGTACGCCGTCCAGCCGGCGTCGGCGACGATCACCGCGCCGTTGACGAAGCCGGCGTCGTCGGAGGCGAGGAACAGCGCCACCGTGGCGATTTCTTCCGGTTTCCCCGTCCGCGGATTGGCGGCCGTGCCCTTCATCGCTTTTTCCAGCCCGAACTGGCTGGGAGTCTTGCTGCCGAGGCCGATGTTGGTCTCCACGCCGCCGGGCGCGATGGCGTTGCAGCGGATGCCCAGATCGGCGTATTGGAAGGCGACGTTGCGGGTCAGCCCGATCAATCCGTGTTTCGACGTGGTATAGGCCGCACCCGCGCGCGATCCGTGCAATCCCGCGATGGATGCGATGTTGACGATGACGCCTTTTCTTTTTTCCATAAAGATCGGCAGCGCCTTGCGGATCGCCCGCATCGGGCCCGTGGTGTTGACGGCGATCACGCGTTCCCACAGCTGGTCGGTCAGCTCGTGGGCGGGCGTCATGCCGTCCATGATGCCGGCGTTGTTGACGAGGATGTCCAGCGTGCCGTAAGTGTTGACCGCCGTGTCGATCATCCGCTGCACGTCTTCTTCCTTGGACACGTCCGCCACGACAAGCGTCGCGGTGCCGCCGGCGCTTGTGATCATGTCGACGGTCTCTTTGGCCGTTTGTTCCACGTAGTCGGCCACGACCATCTTTGCGCCTTCCTTGGCGAACAGTTTCGCGATTTCCCGGCCCATGCCCGAACCTGCCCCGGTGACCACCGCTACTTTTCCTTCAAGTTTCATGGATATGACCTCCGTTTGCGTTGTGGTTGTTCCTCGGATATTCTGGATGATTCCAGTTTTTATCATACCGCGGCGGCGGAGCAAAAACCGTAACCAAAATCACACCGGAAGGGAACGGAGTCGGGAAAGGGAAAGGGTGTTCTCGGGAAAAAACGCATCTGGTAAAATAGCATGTAACAAAATCGACAAAATTTAAAAACGCTTTGATGTTATTGCGTCCCTGGGACCGGCAATCCAGAATCGCGCTTTGCACTTCATCATCGGGAGATGGGAACGGTGAAGACGATGGAAATGCTCGGTGTGGCGGTTGGGGTCGTAATGGCGGTCGGTCTTCTGAGCGGATGGCGGCTCTTCCGGAAAAACACCCTGGAAGTTGCGTCCGGGACCGTCCGCGACCGGGGAAAGGGGGACCGCAGGCTGTCGGTGATCATCCCCGCCCGGAACGAAGCGCACAATCTGCCTCACCTGCTGGAATCGCTGCGGGCCCAGACGCTGCCGCCGGACGAAATCGTGGTCGTGGACGACGCGTCGGAAGACGGAACCGGCGAAGTCGCCGCGCGGTACGGCGTCACGGTCATCCGCAACGAAGAACTGCCCCGGGGCTGGACGGGCAAAAACTGGGCCCTGTGGAACGGCTACCGGCATGCCGGCGGCGACCTGCTGCTGTTTCTGGACGCCGACGTCCGGATGGCGCCGGACGCGCTGGCGTCGCTGGTCGCGGCGAGGGACCGCGCCGGCGGCGTCGTCTCCGTGGTGCCGTTCCATGAAGCCCGCAGGTTCCATGAGAAGCTGCTTTTGGTGGTCAACCTGCTGGGGATGTTCGCGTTCACGTCCCCGTACGAAAACGGCAATCCCCGCAAGGGATTGTACGGTTCCTGCATTCTGACCACGCGGGAAGATTACGAGAAAGTGAACGGCCACGCCAGCATAAGTTCCGAAGTGACGGACGATCTGTCTCTGGGCGGAAGGTACATGGCCGCGGGCATCCCGGTGACCAACTTCCTGGGCGCCGGGCTGATCTCCTTCCGCATGTATCCCCGCGGCATTCGCAGCGCGCTGCAGGGGATGGCCAAGAGCGCCGCGTTGAGCATGGCCCTTCTGCGGCGGGAGACGATCTGGCTGTGCGCGTGCTGGATGATCGGCCTTGTGCTGTCCGAGCTGTCCCTTCTGCTCCTGAACACGCCGGCCGGGCTGCTGTTTCTGGCCGGGTACGTCCTGTATACGGCGCAGTTTTTCCATTTGGCCCGATACTGCGGCAGATTCGGCGTCATCCTGCCCGTGCTGCATCCGCTTCCGGTCCTGTTTTTCCTGGCCATCCTGGCGTATTCGTACTGGCAGACGGCCGTGGTCGGCAGCGTAACCTGGAAGGGGAGACAGTTTCCCGTGAAGGGCGGTCGGGAGGCGTGACGCCGCTCGTTCTGGTGGTCATCGGCTATCTTTCGGGATCGGTCATGTACGCCCATCTGCTCGGCCGGCTGGTGCGGATCGACCTCCTGGCGGTGGGGGACGGCAATCCGGGCGCGGTCAATCTGTGGCGGAACGCCGGTTACCGCTACGGCCTCGCCGCGGTGGTCCTCGATTTTTTGAAGGGATACGTTCCCATCGCGCTGTTTTTGCAGGCAGGCCTGATCCGGCCGGACGATCCGGCGGTTGCGGCGGTGGCCGCCGCGCCGGTCGCAGGGCATCTGTTTTCGCCGTTTCTCCAGTTTCGCGGCGGGAAGGGCATCGCCGTGACCTTCGGCGTCTGGAGCGCGCTGACGAACTTTGAGGTGTCGCTCGTCTATGCCGTGATTCTGGGGTTGCTCAAGCTCGCGGACCGGAAATTCGTGCACGGCCGGATCCCGACCAACGAGTCGAATGCCTTTCAGGTCGTCTTCGGCCTCCTGGCGGTGTCGGCATGGCTGTACGAGCGGTCGTTCCCGGCTCCGATCCTTTGGTTCTGGTGCGCCAATCTGCTGCTGCTCGCGTGGGCGCACAAGGAGAGGCTCTATCTGTTTTACAAGGCGGTCGGGAAACGGAAAGATTCCTGAGGACGATCCGCGGGCGATCCGCGGGCGGTGGCGGCAACAGCGACAAATGTGCCATTATTTTTTCGTTTTCATGGCTGTTTGGGCAGAACAACGACAATCGTGCTATTATTTAGTTGACGCCCGTTTGAAATCACACAGATATTTCCAATTTTATGGCACTAAATGCCTTTGTTTTTCTGGGAACCCCGTTTTCATGCAAAATCAATGGCATTTTTGTCGTTGTTTGTGGGCAAGTTGAATGCCCCTTTTCTTTTTATATCCATCTGTTATATTACATATATAACAGATATACTGTATGGAGGCGCCTCGGATGCTGATCCGTATTGACTTGCAGTCCGACGAGCCGATTTATGTGCAGCTGTTCAACCAGATCGTGGAAGGGATCGCCTCGGGAGCCCTTCGGCCGGGGGAAACGCTGCCGTCGGTGCGGTCCCTGGCGGCGGATCTCGGCATCAACCTGCACACGGTGGGCAAGGCATATACTCAATTGAGGCAGGAAGGGTACATCCAGATTCACCGCCAGAAGGGAGCGCTCGTGCAACCCGGACCGATGCCGGAGGCGGACGGGGAGTTTTTCGGCAAGCTGGAAAAGCGGTTGCGCCCGCTGGTGGCCGAAGCGATCTGCCGCGGCGTCGACGAAAGGCGTTTCTGCGAGGTGTGCGGGCGGTTGTACCGGCAATTCGGAAAAGGAGGGGTTGGAGCGTGAACGGCCTGCTCACGGTCATGCTGATTGTGGTCCTGGCGCCGCTCGGGGTCATGGTGGCTGCGATCCCGTATCTGACGAGGAAGACGGAAAGCTTCGGGGTGTCCATCGAAGAACGGCATTGGCACGATCCCGAAATCCGCGGCATGCGCCGGACGTATGCGCTGGGAACGGGTACGGCCGCCGCCCTCGTCCTGCTGGCCGGTCTCGCGGCCGCCGCTTTCCTCGACGAGCGCAGTCTCGTCTGGCTCCTGCCGGCCCTCACGGGTGTGATGCTCATCGCGCAGGCGGCGTTTTACCTGCGGTTCCATTTTCGCATGAAGGCGTTGAAAGTAAGGCGGGGGTTGTTATCCTCCGAACAGGAGATCGTGGCCGACACCGCTTTCCACAGGGAGAAGCGCGCCTTTTCCAACCGGTGGCTGCTTCCGCACCTGGCCGTCGCGGCGGCCACGGCGGCGTTTTGCCTGATTTTCTATGACCGTTTTCCGGAGCAGCTTGTGATGCAATACGACTTGCAGGGCAACCCGACCCGAACGGTGGGCAAAAGCTATCCCGGCGTGCTCATGCCGGTGATTCTCCAGCTGTTTCTCGTGCTGATGTTCTGGATCACCAACTACATGATCGCTTCCAGCAAACAGCAGCTTGACGCGTCCCGGCCCCGCCAGTCGCTCGTGCAGAATCTGGCTTTCCGGCGCAGATGGTCCGCCTTCATGCTGATCGCCGGCTTCCTGATGGTGCTGTCCTTTGCGGTCATGCCGCTGCAAATGATGTTTCAATTTCCGGTGTCCGCCGCTCTCGCCGCTTTGCTGGCCGCGAGCATGTTCATCGTGCTGGGCTCCATCGTTCTTGCGGTCACCACCGGACAGGGCGGCAGCCGCATCCGCGTCGGGGAGCCGGCCGGGGAGCCCGCCGCCGGGCGGGTGAACCGCGACGACGACCGGCATTGGAAACTCGGGGTGTTCTATTTCAATCCGGACGATCCCGCGATCTTTCTCGAGAAGCGCTTCGGCGTCGGATGGACCGTCAACTGGGCCCGCCCGGCGGCGTGGGCGCTGCTGTTCGGTCCGCTCGTCCTGATCGTCGTAATCCTGATAACGCTGGAAATGTTGGACGTCTGACGGGTTTCCGCCGGCCCGGGCCGGGCCCGGCGGACGGGCAGGCGCCATGCCGAAACCATCCGGAAAGGAACGAGAGGAGAAACCATGGATCTGATGCATCGTTGGAACCGGAAAGTTGCCGTTTTGCGCGCCCTGATCTCCTTCATGCTGGCAGCCGCGCTGATGCTGCCCGCGCCCGTCGCCGTCCGGGCGGCCGAAGCGGAGGCTCCGGCGTCCGCCGCCGGGGCGGGAGCGCCGCTGACGCCGGAGGCGGCCGAGGAATTCCTGGATGCCTTTTTTGCGTCGGAACAGGCGAAACCCGGATACGTGGGGGCGGCGGTGGTCATCGTGAAGGACGGCCGGATCGTCGCGCAAAAAGGCTACGGCTTCGCCAACGCGGAGCGCGGGGAACCGGTCGATCCGGCGGGCACGGTGTTCCGGCTCGCTTCCGTGTCCAAGTCCTTTACGGCGGTGGCGATCCTGCAGCTGGCCGAACAGGGAAAGATCGACCTTGGGGCGGACATCCGCGAATATCTGCCGGACCTTGAGTTCGACAATCCCTTCGGCGTGCCGGTGACGGTCAAGGATCTCCTCTTGCACCGCAGCGGGTTCGAAGTCCGCGATCCGCAGGTCGAAGACATGCATTCCGACCTCGATCTGTTCGTCGCGATGGAGGATTTCGTCCGGGAGCGCATGCCGCCGGTCGTCCGCCGTCCGGGTTCGGCTTACATGTACGACAACTTCGCCTATCTGTTGCTTGGCCTCATTGTGCAAAATGTCAGTGGACAGCCGTACGAGCAATACATGCGGGAGCATGTGTTCGAACCGCTGGGCATGACGGACAGCGGATTCGAGCTGAAAGGCGAATTCCTGGAACGGCTTGCCACGGCGTATGACGCGGCCGGCCAGCCGATCCCGCCCTATGCGTTCCTCCCGACGATCATGCCACACGGCGGCATGCTGTCCACCGCGGAGGATATGGGGAAATTCATGCTGGCGTTTCTGAGCGGAGGAGAAGCGCCGGGAGGCGGGCGGATTCTTTCCCCGGAATCCGTCGCGGAAATGGGAGTCTACCGCCACGCCCTGCATCCGCGGTTGCCCGAGACGACCTACGGCTTTGAGACGCCCTTCCAGCTGCCCCTTGCGGGAAGCAGCGACAAGGTGCTGGCCAAGCTGGGCGATCTCCCCGGAAGCAGCGTGATGTTGCTGCTCATCCCCGAAGAGAAGACCGGCGTCTTCTTCGTGGCCAACAAATCCGGCGCGCTGCGCGAACTGTTCTATGTCGGGTTCATGGCGACCTTCTTCCCGGCCCTGGCGGCGCCGGCCGAATTGCCGGCGTTTGAGCCCGCCTCGCCGGAGGAGCTGGCGAAGTTGGCCGGGGTGTACGCCGATCTTCGGATCCGGAATCTGGTCTCCCGGGTGGAGGTGAACGAAGACGGTACCCTGACGTTGTCCGACGCCCTGTTCGGTCCCCGGGTTCTGCGGCAGATCGGCGACGGCCTGTTTGTCGACAACCTGACGCAGCGCTTCACCGCCTTCGGGACGGACGAAACCGACGGAGTCGTGTACATGAACGAACCGTTCCTCAATCCGCTCGGCTATGCCCGCATGGGCGACGAACCGTCGGGATACGCCGACGTGGATGCCGCCGGCGCCTACGCGCCTTACATATTGGCGCTGCAGTCGCTCGGCCTTTTTCCGAACGAACCGGGGCTCCGGTTCGAACCCGATCGGCCCGTCACCAGGGCGGAGCTGGTGTACGATCTCTTGCGGATTAGCAACCTTGAAGGGTCGCAGACGGACACTTACGCTTTCGCCGACATCGCGGGCCATCCCCTGGCGTCCTATGTGCAGCGCGCGTATGAGATGGGCATGGTGATCGGCGACGGGCGCGGCAATTTCGCGCCGGACCGTCCCGCCGCGCGGCAGGAAGCGGCGGTCATGATCTGGAACATCTACCGCCTGATGTTTCCGGAGGAACTGTTCGCGGACATCCCCCTGGCGGACGGCACCGCTTCCTGGGCGGAAGCCGCCGTGCGGATGATGGCGGGGCTTGGGCTGCACGGCCCGGAGGTCACCCTGACGGAGGGCGGAGCGGTCGACTTTCGCTCCCAGGCGCTACTTACCCGTGAGGAAGAAGCCGCATTTCTGTATCAGCTGATGTTCCAGCCGGTAAATCAAATTGTCGCGCAGCTGATGGCGCAGAAGCAGGCCGCGGTCCCGGAGGCGGGTGAAAACTGAGGCGAACGCAACCCAAAATTCAAGGCAGGTGCAAACGGCAGGGACACCGATTAGAATAGAAAGTAACGGTGCGGCATAACCGTTAATACACGGGCGCTTGCAACCCGGACCGCGGCACCCCGGCGCCATCCGTCGGTGCGGCGGAATTCCGGGACGCGCGAGGGGGAAGACCCGTGAAAGGTGCATGGCAAGGGCGTAGGGCGGCCCTCCCGCTGGCTTTCGCGGCGGCGGGCGCGCTGCTTGCGCCGGCCGCCTTGCCGGAGGAAGCCCCCCAGGCAGGCCGCGCGGCGTCGTCGGTCGCCGGGGCCTTCGTGGCGGCGGCGCTGGTTCTCCTGGCCGCGTCGCCCCGGCGAACCGTTTCCCGAATAGGCGCATGGGGCGCCTTTCTTTGTCTCGGCTTGCTGCTGGGCGCGGCGGCTTTCCGCCTGGCGGAGGCGCTGGCGCCGCTGTTCGACGGCGGCCGGCTGCAGGCGATGCTGGAACAGAACCGGTCCGCCGCGCTCTGGATTTATGCGGCGGTCTGTTTTCTCCAGCCGATCGCCCTTCCGCTTCCCGAAGCGCTCACCGTGATGGCCGGCAGCGCCGTGCTCGGGGCTTTCCCGGCGTTTGTCGCCGGTTTTGCGGGCACGATGCTCGGTGTCTTGGCCATGTTCGCGCTGGCCCGCTACGGCGGGATGAAGGTGGCGGTGAAACTCGTGAAGCCGCAGCAGCTTGAGCGGTATCACCGCTTCGTCTCCCGGCACGAATGGCCGATTCTGGTGGCGCTGTTTGTCATCCCCGTGCTGCCGGACGAGATCGTCTGCGTGGGGGCGGGAATCAGCGGCGTGGCGATCCGCCGTTTTCTGACGGTGGCCGTTCTGTCCAAGCTGGCCACTTCATCGTCGTTTGCGTATTCCGTGGAGCTGGGCGACCTGCTGTCGGTCAGCCCGGCGCAATTGCTGCTCGCCGTGGGTTCCGTCGCGTTCGCGGCCGTGTTTCTGCCGCGGATCGCGCGCCTGTTGCGGTCGGCCCGTTCAGGCGGCTCCGCGCCCTCGGAAAGCCGGCCGCGGGAAGGAAACGGAGAACCCGCGGACGGGGAAACCCCGCAGACCGGGCTTTGACCGTGCAGCGGAGAATGACCGCAGCCGCGGGTTTTTCCTTCTCCGGTCCGGACGGCCCGCGTCCCGGACCGGACCGAAGGTCCGGTGGAATTTTGCGCGTACCTCGGGTATGCTAATCAATGGCGCCTTTTCTTTTCCATCCCCGTTCCCCGAGAGGTGCAAGAGATGGTCAATATTCTGGTCACGCTGAACGCCGCCTATATTCCGCCTCTGCGGGTGATGCTCAAATCCCTGTTCGTGAACAATCCGCATGAGAACGTGACCGTCTATCTCATGCATTCGGAAATACCCGACCAAGACGTGGCCGACCTTGCGCGGTTCGTGGAAGACGAAGGCCACCGCCTGGTCCACATCCGGGTGACGGAGGATTTGTTCGCCGGCGCGGTGGTGTTTCGCCATTACACGAAAGAAATGTACTACCGCCTGGCCGCCCACCGGTTCCTGCCGGAAGAAGTGGACCGCATTCTTTATCTGGACCCCGACATCGTGGTGATCAACCCGATTTCCGAGTTCTACCGGACGCCGTTTGACGGCTGCATGTTCGTCGCCTCGGAACACACCCCCGCGGTCCGCATGACCGCCGCCTTCAACAAGATCCGGCTTGGCACGCCCAAGGCCAAGGGCTATTTCAACACGGGCGTGCTGCTCATGAATGTGGAGCTCATGCGGCGGGAGATGGATCTGGATCAGGTGTTCCGGTTTCTGGAGGAGAACCGGCACAAGCTGATCCTGCCGGACCAGGACGTGCTGAACGGACTGTACTGGGACCGAATCAAGCCGGCCGACTGTTTCCTCTACAACTTCGACGCCCGGTATTACGAATTGTTCAAGCTGATTCCCCGGCACAAAATCAACATGCGGTGGATCGAGGAAAACACCGTGTTCATCCATTACTGCGGGAAACGGAAACCGTGGAAAAAGAGCTACAGGGACGAGATGGGGCGGTTCTACCGGTACTACGAAAGCCTTCTGCAGCAGCCGAAGACCAAGGGGACGCTGGCGTGAGGGGGTTGGATGCCGGGTCGCCCGGGAGAGCCGTCGGCGCCGGCTCGCGGGTGATCAAGACGAGATGACCTGCCGGAATCCGCCGGACGCCGGCGTGAGGGTGCTCATCAAGACGCGTCCGCCGGGAATCCGCGGGACGCCGGCCGATGCGCGGGCATGAACAAGCCCGGCACGAAGCCGGGCTTTCGCTATGGTCAGGAGCCGGGAACCTGTCCTTCCAGCAGGCGTTCGATGAATTCCCGCGCCTTGTCGGGCCGCCCGGTGCCGACGCGGACGGCGGCGATGACCGAATCGGGTATGATCAACGGCCAGTCTTTCAGGAGCGGGCTGCCGCTGATATCGACGCCGTACAGGGCGGGGACGGGATCATTCTCTTTTTGCCCAAGGCGTTTCGCGGCTTCCGGTATGGCGTCCGCCAGGTCTCCGAATGCCGGATCGTCCAGCTTTTCGAAGAGTTCCTGCGATACCAGCGAAGAAAAATGCAGTTCATCCAGGATGTAGACATCCGGCTTGTACTGGATCAGGTCGATGATCAGTTTCTGCGCGAAGGCGAAGTCCTGGGGGGTTTGCATCTCCTGCGGCACGTAGGACAACCGGGCGACCACCCGCTGCCAGTCCGGAAACTGCTCCAGCATCACGGGTTCCATGTTCTCGATGTCGAGGTTTCCGCCGATCGGCCAAAACGCGCCGACAAAATGAATTTCCAGGTCCGGAGGCGGGAGGCTGGCGAGCCGTCTTTGCTCCGCCCGGTGGTCGAGCCAGTTGTTCACCCCGTAGATGACGGCGGCCATGAGAAGGACGGCGACGAGCAAATGATATTTGTAATAGTGGAAAAAATGCTCGATTTTCGCTTTCCGCTCGGCGGCTTTTTCGTCCTTGCCGTACAGCCGTTCCCTCAGGCGCTCCCGTTCTTTCCGCTCTTCTTCGGCCTTGATGAGACGGTAGGCCCGGTCGATGGCTTCCGGGTCGGCCGCGGGGTCCGCTCCCGCCGGTTCGCCGCGCATCTGCCGGGCCCGCGCCTGCCGGAGCAGGATGAAATACCGCTTCTCCACCGTTTCCCGGTCCGCGTCCTCCGGCAACCCGAGCACCTTGTACGCCTCTTTCAGATCGTCCACGCCGGTCACCTCCGTCAAAACGTTTCGGACCAAAACGGGTTTTCGGCGACAGGATGAACATGCGGACAAAAATAGTATAACGGGTAGCTTGAGGAAAAGAAAATTTAACAGTCCTGTAAATTGACATCTTTTCGGATTTTCCGGTAACATAAAAGTACGCTTAATCTCCGGCCGCCCGGCCGGAAGCGGGGGACCCAACGACGGACCGGATTCGGACCGGTCCGCCGCGGCGCGGGTGCCGCCGCCCGAACAGCGGGCGACGGTCTCCCAAGCCAGGGGCGAATGGAGCGCGTACGCGCTCCTAGGGTACCATCACGCCCGAGCCCGTCAGCTAACCTCGTCGGCAGTGGATGGGTCAACTCCAGGATTTTCTCCGGTGACCCCTCCAGGGGTCTTTTTCATTCCACCCCCCACGGAAAATCCCTTATGTATGCCCACCACTGGCTAAGCGTACAAAATCTTTCCACCAAAGGAGGAGTTTGTATGCCGCAGCCAAGGTACATCACGGACATCGACCGGATTGCCGCCATTCCCGAGGAAGAGCGGGCCCAGCTGAAAAAGATCACGGAAAAGTACGCGTTCCGGGTCAACGAGTATTATCTGGGCCTCATCGACTGGTCGGATCCGAACGACCCGATCCGCCGGCTGGTCATTCCGAACGAAGGAGAGCTGCTCGAATACGGCCGGTGGGACGCGTCCGACGAAGAGGCGAACTACGTGGTGCCGGGATGCCAGCACAAATACCGGACGACGGCGCTTCTGCTCGTGTCGGAGGTGTGCGGGGCGTACTGCCGTTACTGCTTCCGCAAGCGCCTGTTCCAGAAGGACGTGCGGGAGGCGATGGCCGACGTGACGCCCGGTCTGGAGTATATCGCCGCGCATCCGGAGATCAACAACGTGCTGCTCACGGGCGGCGATCCGCTCATGCTGGCCACCCGGAAGCTGCGCCTGATCATCGAACGGCTCCGGGAAATTCCCCATGTCCGCATCATCCGCATCGGGACGAAAATGCCGGTGTTCAACCCGATGCGCATTTACGAGGACGAGGAGCTGCTCGCCCTGATCCGCGAATATTCCACGGCCGACCGGCGTATCTACATCATGGCGCACGTCGACCATCCGCGGGAAATCACGGAGGAAGCCAAGCGCTGCTTCCAGGCCCTTCACGACGCGGGGGCCGTGCTGGTCAACCAGACGCCGGTTCTCAAGGGCATCAACGACGATCCGGCGGTGCTCGCGGAACTGCTCGACCGCCTGTCCTGGGCCGGGGTCACGCCGTATTACTTCTTCATCAACCGTCCGGTGGCCGGCAACCGCGACTTCGTCCTGCCGCTCAGGCGCGTGTACGAATTGGTGGAAGAGGCGAAGGCGCGCACTTCCGGCCTCGGCAAGCGGGTGCGGCTGACGATGAGCCATTCGTCCGGCAAAATCGAGATTTTGGCCATCGAGAACGGCAAGGCATATCTGAAGTACCATCAATCCCGGGACGGGCATTACGGCAAATTCATGGTGCTGGATTGCCCGGACGACGCGGCCTGGTTCGACGATTTGCCGGGGAACGAACGGTATTGGAACAAGCCGCGGCGCAAGCTCCGGCTTCCGGCGTCCGCCGCCGGGGAAGACGGGCGGGAGCCCGTTCCGGGCCGTCCCGCCGCGGAAGACGCGGAAGCGGAAATGGCCGCCGGCGCCCGCTGACCCCGCCGATATTGACAACTCGAACGATTCTGTATAATAGGTAAAGCAAAGCATTACACCATATACAATGGTCGTTCGGGGGATGATCCGGTTGCCGCGGAATCGGTGGGGTCGCATCCTTGCCGGTCCATTCTTTGTCTTTTCCGTACTCATGGTCATGAAAATGATCCTGGCCGGCGTCGTCGTCTTCGAGGACCACGACTTCTGGCTGACGCTGGCGACGGGAATTCCTTCGGTCTGGGTCTTTTTCTGCCTGATCGAGCTTCTCGTCGCCAGGCGGAGGCTGGCCGCGTATCTCATCGTGAATCTGCTGCTGACGGGCGTGCTGTTTGCGGTCATCATGTACTACAAATATTTCGGCATCATCGTCACGTACCACGCCGCGCAGCAGATCAACCAGCTGACCGAAGTCAAAAGCAGCGTCTGGTCGCTGCTCCACGTTCAATTCCTGCTTGTTTTCGTCGATATCGCGGTGTTCCTCCTCGGCCTGCTCGTGAGCCGCCGGTTCCGGGCCTGGGCGCGAAAGTGGGCCGAGGCGCCGCAATTTGCGCGGGTGAGCCGCCGCAAGCTGGCCGCGGCCGGGCTGGCCGTATCGGTGCTGTGGTGCGTCGCCGTCAGCTGGCCGCACAAGGACAGCATCAACGAGATCAAGAAAGCCCAGGGCATGGGCATTCTGAATTACGAAGCGTACGCGGCGTTTGCGGATCTGCTGGAGGAAGAGTTCGACCCGGCTCTGGTGACCCGTGAGGCGATCGACGAGCTGAAGGGCATCCGGCCGGTGACGAATCCGGAAGGCTGGGGCCTGGCGAAGGGCAAGAACCTGATCGTCATCCAGCTGGAGGCGTTCCAGAATTTCCTCATCGGCCTCCACCTGGACGGGCGGGAAGTGACGCCGGCGATGAACCGGCTGGCGCGGGAGGAATGGTATTTCCCCCGTTTCTTCCAGCAGGTGGGACAGGGCAACACGTCGGACGCGGAATTCGTCGTCAACACGTCGCTCCATATCCCCCGCGTCGGGGCGGCGTCCGTCGTCTACGGCCACAAGGAGTTGCCGGGCCTGCCGAGGCTCCTTAAGGCATATGGGTACGATACGATGACGTTCCACACGAACGACGTGGTGTTCTGGAACCGCAAGGAGCTGTACCCGGCCCTTGGCTTCGACCGGTATTACGACAGGGAATTTTTCGGCGACGAGGACGAAGTGATGTTCGGGGCCTCGGACGAGGTGCTGTACCGGAAGACCGCGGATGTGCTGGAACAGGCGGCGGCTTCCGGGCGGCCGTTCTATGCCATGGTCGTGTCCATGTCCGCGCACCATCCGTTCAACCTGCCCGAGCGGAAATACCGCATGGAGCTCCCGGGGCGGTACGAGGGCACGCTGGTCGGCGACTACATCCGGGCGCAGAACTATGCCGACGAGGCCCTCGGGCAGTTCGTCGAGCGGCTGAAGCAATCCGGCCTCTGGGATACCAGCGTGGTCGTGATCTACGGCGACCATGTGGGGATTCCCAAATATTCGCTGACGAATTACGAGAAAAAATTGCTTCAAGACGACATCTTCGGCCGCGAATACGACGTGCAGGACATGCTCAACGTGCCGCTCATCATCCATGTTCCGGGCGAATTGCCCACGGTGTTCGGCGGCGTGGGAGGACAGACGGACGTGCTGCCCACCGTCGCCAACCTGCTCGGCATTCCTCTGGACGGACGGATCTATTTCGGGCAGGACTTGCTCAACCATCCTGTGAACCTGCTGCCCGAGCGATACTACCTGCCTTCCGGTTCATTGATCACGATGTACGGGGTGTTTGTGCCGGGACGGGAGTATGAAGACGGCCAGTCATATCCCTTCGACGGGGTCAAGATCGACCGGCCCGTGGCGACGAAGGATCAGTTCGAACGCGCCCTGCACCTGCTGGCCATGTCGGACAGCTATACGCGCTCGCTGCCGGAACGGGGGAAATGAAACAACGACAAATGTGCCGTTATTTTCCCATGAAAACGAGCTTTCCGGGGAAATAACGGCACTTTGTGTGATTAAAATGGAAAAATTTATGCGGTTTCGCACAGCCCGGCCTAAAATAATGATACGAATGTCGCCATTTTATCCAAAAGGCGATGAAAAAGGAAAAATAATGATACTTTTGTCGTTGCCGGCGCAATGAGGGTTTCGGGTTCCGTGTCGTTCAGCCATTGGCGGAGGCGGGCGTTTTCGGCAGCTCGACGGTAACCGTCGTGCCCTTGCCCGGTTCGGAAGCGATTTCCGTCCGGCCTCCCACCGCGCGGGCCCGCTCCTCCATGCCGAACAGCCCGACGCCGGGCATTTCGGGCAGCCGCAGGAAACCTTTGCCTTCGTCGCGCACGCGGGCGTACACGCGGTCCTCCGTTTCCCATACGTCCACGAACGCTTCGTCCACGCCGGCGTATTTCCCCACGTTGGTCAGCGCTTCCTGCACGATGCGATAGATCGCCGTCTCCACGGACCTGTCCAGCCTTTTTTTCACTTCGCAGTTCAGGTGGACCTTGATCCCGTAATGCTGGGAGAACAGGTCCGCGTACTTGCGGATGGCCGGCCCGACGCCCAGGTCGTCCAGGAGGGAGGGGCGCAGTTCCCACGCCAGCGTGCGGACTTCCTCGATGATCGAGGTGACCATCCGCCGCATCTGGTGCAGCGCGGGGGGCGGGTTCCCTTCGGCGAGCAGGTTGTCCAGCTGGATGGTCAGGGCGAACAGGCTCTGCCCGATGCCGTCGTGCAGCTCGCGGGAGATCCGTTTGCGCTCTTCTTCCTGGATGGTCATCATCCGCGCCATCATCCGCTTGATTTCTTCCTCGGCTTTTTTCAGCGCGGTGATCTCGTTGCGGATGGCCAGGTACTGGTAGGGCTGGCCGTTCTCGTCCAGAAACGGCACGATGGTCGTCTTCACCCAGTACAGCGAGCCGTCCTTGGCCCGGTTGCGGAATTCGCCGTGCCACACCCGGCCGGACCGGATGGTCTGCCACATTTCCCGCATGTACGCTTTGCTGTGGTATCCCGAATTCAGGATGCGGTGGTCGTTGCCCAGCAGTTCTTCCCGGCTGTATTTGGAAATCTCGCAAAATTTGTCGTTCACATACTGGATGATGCCGCGATGGTCCGTCACCGCCACGATGGACGATTCGTCCAGGGCGATTTTGAGGTTGGTGAGGTCTTCCAGCATCTGCCTCAAGTCTTCCCGGAACGCTTCGTCCTTGATGTGCCGGTCGAGCTGGGCCATCAGCTCGTCCGCCCGCTGGCCGAACAGCGCCGCACGGGGCAGGCCGCTTCGGCGGCCGCTTTTCCGGGGCCTCGCGCCCGCGCTTTCCGCGGCGGGGATTCGGCCGTCCGGCTGTCTGTCATCCGTCATGTGTCGCTTCACCTTCCGCGTCCCCTGGCGTTCGAAATCCGGTGGAGCCCGTTATGTGTCGAAGTTCAGCAGGCCTTTTTTCAGCGCAAATTTGACCAGGTCGGGACGGGTCTTGAGGCCGAGTTTCTCCATCAGGTTGCTCTTGTGGGTTTCCACCGTCTTGACGCTGATCACCAGCTTCTCGGCGATGTCCTTGTTGGAATAGCCCATGGCGATCAGGGCCAGGATCTCCTTTTCCCGTTCGGACAGCGATTCGTAGGCGCCGCCGCCCTCGCCGCTCTTTACGCGTTCCAGGTACTCGTTCATCAGCCGCCGCGTGGCGGTGGGATAGAGATAGGCGTCGCCCCTGGCGACGGAATGGATGGCCTGCACCAGCTCCTCGTGCGGGGCGCTTTTCAGGATATAGCCCGACGCCCCGGCCTGGATGGCGCGGAACAGGTACTCGTCGTCGTCGTACATCGTCAGGACGAGCACCGCAGTGTCCGGGAGCTGTTTTTTGAGCTCGGAGGTGGCGGTGAGGCCGTCCTTGCCGTGGGGCATGCTGAGGTCCATCAGCACCACGTCCGGCTTCAGTTCCAGGGCGAGGCGGATCCCCTCATTCCCGTCGGCGGCATCGCCCACCACTTCGATGTCGTGTTTTCCGTCCAAAAGCGCCTTGAGCCCGGAACGGACCACGGCATGGTCGTCCACGATCAGCAAACGGATCATCGGCGTCCCTCATTCCGAATCTGGGTGACAAATCCGGTTTACACCATCATACCACGGCTGTCGCTTTCCCGGCACCCCGCCGTTTCGGCCAGCTTCCCCAGCCGCTCGCACAGGCTCTCGAGGGCCTTGAGGTCGTCCGGGGTGTACACCCGGTCTGTGCGCTGCCCGGCCAGCACGATGCCCTGGATTTCGCCGCCGCGGAAGACCGGAGAAGCCGCCGCCGCCTTCAGATCTTCCGCCATCATGATCGGCGACTCCAAGCGCTTGCGCCCGAGATCGGGCGTCGTGCCGTCCCAGGCAAGCGTCCTGCCGATCCGGTACACCGTGCCGGCCAATTCGCGTCCGGGGCGGACCGGCAGCGTTCGGTAACGTTCGCTGCGGGAACCGGACGCGACCCTCCACCGCATGCGGTGGTCGTCTTCCGAAATCCACGCCAGCGCGACGAAATCGGCGGACGTGTCGCCGCGGAATCCGTCGAGTTCCCGCCGGATCTCTCCGTTCCATTTTTCCACCGCCGCCACCCCGCTTTCCGTGAAGTGATTACCGTTCGCTTTTATACATTTTATCCGCTTCGGACCGCGCTGTAAGTCAGGGAATCTCCTGAATTTTGCTTCGGGATTTTCGGTGATTTTCGGACAGGGGGTGCCTTAGGGAAGTTTAGGGGGCCGCCCGTCGCCAAAATCGGGGAGCCTGCCGGAGAATCTCCGTGATTCTCCCGATACCCGCGGAAGCGAAGACTTTTTATGATGAAGCTGCAAGGAAAAGAAAGCCAATGGCTGAAGGGCCAAGGAGTGTGAGGGACCATGGTGCAATGGCTGAGGGAAAGCCGTATCGCTTCCGTGATCCTGGCGGTGCTCCGGATTTATCTGGGCTGGTTGTGGCTTGATGCGGGGTGGCACAAGGTCGTGGACGGTTTCGACGCGAGCGGCTACCTGCGTAACGCCGTCGCCAATCCGGTGGTGGACAAAGCCACGGGCGAGGCGCTGTATCCGAACTTCGTCGCGTTCCTGGAGCACGTGGCGCTGCCGAACGTCGGAATGATCAACTTCCTGGTCGCCTGGGGCGAACTGCTGATCGGCCTGGGACTCATTCTGGGCGTGCTGACCAGCGCGGCGGCGTTCTTCGGTCTGATGCTGAACTTTCTGTTCATGTTCGCCGGCACGGTGTCCAGCAATCCATGGATGGCTCTCATCGGCGTGATCGTGCTGGCTGCCGGGGCGAACGCGGGCAAATGGGGCGGCGACTACTTCCTGCTCCCCTGGCTGCGGAATATGTTTGGCCGGCTTTTCGGGAAAGGCACGCCGGTCCGGGTGGTCAGGGCGGAGTAAGGCGCGCCGGGGAACGAGCCCGCCGCGCGGTTGCGGCGGGCTCGTGTCTTGCCGATCAATCAAGCAATGCGTGCGGTCGGCGTTGTGCCGGTTTTGGCCGCGACACGGGCGCGGGACCGGACACGACGCTTTTTTTGTGGCCGTTTGGAACTCCATCCGCGTGCCTTTTGGCGGAAGGTTTTGTATCATATTGCTTGTGTACGGTTTGCAACGCGAAGAAAAGGGTGGAGAGGAAACCTCATGCGATCGGTCATCCGTTTTTCGCTGGACAACAAATTCGCCCTGCTGCTGATGACGCTGATCGTGGCGGCGGCGGGCATCTATTCCGGTCTGAACATGAAGCGGGAGAGCATCCCGGACATTTCGCTGCCGTACCTGTCGGTCACGACCGTCTATCCCGGCGCGTCTCCGGAGACGGTGGTGGAGCGGGTGACGGCGCCGCTGGAGCAGCGGCTGAAAAGCGTGCGGTCCGTCGAGAACATCCTGTCCACCTCGATGGAGAACGCCTCCAGCCTGATCATCGAGTTCGATTACGGAACGGACATGGACCGGGCGGTGGGCGAAGTCCGCGAAGCCATCTCCGACGTGCGGCTTCCGGAAGAAGCGGCGGAGCCCCGGATCGAGCGGTTTTCCTTCAATTCGATCCCGGTCATTTCCCTCAGCGCTTCCGCCGACGGGATGAGCATGGAAGAGCTGACCCGGCTGGTGGAGGAAGCGATCCGGCCCGCCCTGGAAGGCCTCGAGGGCGTCGCTTCGGTGCAGGTGTACGGGCAGCATGTCAAGGATGTGCGTCTCCGTTACGACGAAGCCAAAATGGCGGAACTCGGCCTGAGCCGGGACACCGTGGAAGCGTTCATCCGGGCTTCCGCGTTGAGAGCCCCTCTCGGCCTGTTCACCATCGACGGCACCGAGAAGGCGGTGGTGGTGGACGGCGGGGTCGCCACCCTTGAAGAGCTGAAAAATCTGGAAATTCCGCTGGTGCCGGGCGGCGGTGCGCCAGGGGGGCAAGCCGGAGCGGCCGCCGGCGGGCCGCATGCGGGAGCTTCCCCTGGCGGCGCGGAAACGGGAGCCGCTCCCGGAGGCGCGGGAACGGGGGCCGTCTTCGGCGGGACGGGCGCGGGACCGCTCGGGACGGACGTGCCCGGCATGGACGCGTCCGGAGCGGATGCGGCCCTGGAAGGCGGGATGATGCCGGAGGCGTTCGCCGGCGAAGTTGATCTGCCGGATGCCGCCCCCGGCGCGCCTGCCGGTGCGCCCGGCGCGTTCGCCGGCAACGCCCTGATCGCCGCAGGCCTTCCGACGGTGAAGCTGGGGGACATCGCCGCCATCGAGACGGTCGGCTACACCGAATCCATTTCCCGCACCAACGGGAAGGAATCCATCGGCATCCAGATCGTCAAGGACAACGACGCCAACACCGTGGAAGTCGTCAACGCCGTCAAGGCGGAAGTCGAGCGGTTCGCGGAGGAGCTGGAAGGCCTTGAGCTCATCGTCATGCAGGACCAGGGCGAGCTGATCGAAAGCTCCGTGCGAACCATGCTGGACAAGGCGATCTACGGCGCCGTGTTTGCGGCCCTGGTGATCCTCATGTTCCTGCGGAACATCCGCAGCACCCTGATCGCCTGCGTGTCCATTCCGCTGTCGCTGGTCATCGCGCTCCTGCTTCTGGACCGGTTCGACATCACCCTCAACATCATGACCCTGGGCGCGATGACGGTGGCGATCGGCCGCGTCGTCGACGATTCCATCGTGGTCATCGAAAACACGTACCGCCGCATGACGCTGAAGGGCGAAAAGCTGAAGGGCAAGGAACTGGTGCTGGAGTCGACGCGGGAAATGTTCAAGCCGATCCTGTCGTCCACCATCGTCACCGTTGCCGTGTTTCTGCCCCTCGGGCTGGTCACCGGCATGGTGGGCGAACTGTTCCTGCCGTTCGCGCTCACCATCGTGTTCGCGCTGCTCGCGTCGCTGCTCGTGGCCGTCACCGTCGTGCCGGCGCTCGGCCATTTCCTCTTCCGCCGCGGTGTGAAGGAAAGCAGGCTGCACGACGCTTCGCGGCCGGGCGGAATGGCTGCCGTTTACCGGCGGGCGCTGGACTGGTCGCTGCGCCACAAGCTGGTCACGTTCCTTGCGGCCACGGCGCTGTTTTTCGGCAGCGTCGCGCTGCTGGTCTTCCGCGTCGTCGGCGTCAGCTTTCTCCCCGAGGAAGAGCAGAAATACGCCATCATTTCCTATACGCCCGAGCCGGGCGCCACCCTGGATCTCGTTGCCGAACGGGCGCTGGCGGCGGAAAAGGTGATTCTGGAGGCGAGGAATGAGGGCGTTCTGGACCTTCAGTATTCGGTCGGAGGGGAAAATCCGCTGCAGCCCGGGCCGTCCCGTTCGGGACTGTTCTTCGTGAGATACGACAATGACACGAAGGATTTCGAGGCGAAAAAAGAAGCGCTCCTGGAGCGTCTGCGCGAGGCCGTGCCGGCAGGGGAATGGGCGGACGTGTTCATGTCGGCGCACGGCTTCGGCAGCAGCCAGTTCAGCCTTGGCGTCTACGGCGACAGCCTGGAAGAAATCCGCCCGGTGGCCGAACGGATCGCCGAACTCATGCGGGAAGACGGCCGTTTCGAGCGGGTGGAAACCAGCGTCGCGAAAACCTACGATCAATACACCATCAAGGCGGACCAGGCAAAGCTGGCCAAGTACGGCCTGACGCCCGGCCAGATCGTCATGGCGCTGACGCCGGTCCGGGAACGGCCGGTGTTGACGAAAGTGTCCGTCGACGGGGAAGTCTACAACGTTTATGCGGAAGTGCCGGAAGCCGAATTCCGGTCGGCGGACGACATCCGCAACACACCCCTCGTTTCGCCGCTCGGAGTGGAAGTGACCGTCGGCGAAGTGGCCGAAGTGGAGGAAGGCACGTCCCCTGACACCATCACCCGCGAAAACGGGCGCACCGTGGTGACGGTCAGCGGCCGGATCACGGCGAAAGACGTCGGAGGCGTGTCCGATGCCTTCCTGAAAAAAGTGGAGGATATGGACAAGCCGGCGTCCGTCGAAATCAAGGCCGGCGGCGTCACCGAACAGATCAACGAAACGTTCTTCCAGATCGGTCTGGCCATGCTGGCGGCGATCGCCATTGTCTATCTCGTGCTGGTGCTCACCTTCGGGGGCGCCCTGGCGCCGTTCGCCATCATGTTCTCGCTGCCCTTTGCCGTCATCGGCGGCGTCGCGGCCCTGTGGATCGCCGGCGAGCCGCTGAACGTGTCGGCGATGATGGGCGCCCTCATGCTGATCGGAATCGTGGTCACCAACGCCATCGTGCTGGTGGACCGGGTCATCCGCATGGAAAAGGGCGGGCTGTCCACGCGGGAAGCTCTGCTGGAAGCGGCGGGCACCCGCCTGCGGCCGATCCTGATGACCGCCCTTGCCACCGTCGGCGCGCTCTTGCCCCTGGTGTTCGGCCTGGAAGGGGCGGGCATCATCTCCTTCGGGCTCGGCATCACCGTCATCGGCGGTCTGATCAGCTCCACGCTGCTCACGCTGGTGATCGTGCCGATCGTGTACGAAACGCTCATGAACCTGCGCCGGCGGGCGCTCGGGTCCGCGGAATGAATCCGGGCCGGCGGCGGAAAGGAGAGTGTACGCGGGTGAAACTGGCGGGGCGCACGGTGGCGGTCACGGGGGCGCGCATGGCCGACGAATTCGCCAATATCGTGCGGAAAATGGGCGGCTTCCCTCTGGTGTTCCCTGCGCAGGGGATCGTGAAGGCGGATGACGAAGCCGTTGCGGAACGCCTGCGGGAACTGTTCGCCGCGCCCGTCGACTGGTTCGTGCTCACCACCGGCTTCGGCACGGAGACACTGCTGGAAAAGGCGGAGGCGGCGGGCTGCAGGGAACGCCTGCTGGAGCTGATGAAATCCACGCCCATCGCCGCGAGGGGGTACAAGACGGCCAACGCGCTGCGCAAGCTGGGCCTTGCGCCCGAGGTGCGGGACGACGACGGCACGACGGCCGGGCTGTTCCGGGAGCTGGCGGCGCGCGGGCCCCTGGCGGGCAAACGCGTCGCCGTCCAGCTGTACGGCGACCCGGCGGCGCCCCTGCTCGGGAAGCTGCGGGAAGCGGGCGCCGTCTGCATCGAGCTGCTTCCGTATTTGTACGTGGAACCGGACCCGGGTCCGGTGGACGAGCTGCTGGCGCTGCTCACGGAAGGAAAGCCGGACGCGGTGGTGTTCACCAGCGCCGTGCAGGTGCGCAACCTGCAGGCCCGCGCCGCCGCGACGGGGCGCCTGGAGGCGCTGCGGGCTTTCGACGGACCGACGGTGGCCGCGGCGGTAGGCAAAGTGACGGAGGAAGCCCTGCGCGACGCCGGCGTCCGGCGCGTCGTGGTGCCGGAAGAGGAACGGCTGGGCACGGCCCTGGTGGAGCTGGGGCGGTTTTTCGAGGCGGCCGGACAATCGGCCGGATGAGTCGTCCGTGCGCGCCGCCTCCGGAGCCTGGATTCAGAACAGCGTAAGCTGAAGGGGCGCGCAGGCCGCCGGCGGTTCGCAGGCGGGGCCGGGGACCGCGTCCGGTCCGCCGGCCGGGTCCGTCCGGCGTGCCGCCCCGTCTTCCTGAGGGCCCCGAGGGCCGGGAGCGCCGTTTGACTTCAGCAGTCCGCGTTTCGCGAATTCCGCTTCCATCCGGCGCCGGACCGGGCCGCGGTAGGACTCCGGCGGACGGGAGCTGCGGTGGTACAGGCGTCCGTACAGGGGCGCAAGTTCCGGATAATGCCGGCGCAGCGCGGAAAAAAACCACACCTTGACTTCCGGAGCGACCAGTTCCAGGATATCCACCATCACCCCGCGGACGCCCCGCTCGCGGCAGGCTTCGGCCAGTTCCGCCGCCGCTTCGGCGGAATCGGTGAGATACGGCAGCACCGGCGCCACGAAGATGTGGACCGGAACGCCGGCTTCGGCGAGCCGGCCGGCGGCTTCCAGCCGCCGCCGCGGCGGGGGGCTGGCGGGTTCGAACCGGCGCCAGATCTCCGCATCCAGGGTGTGCAGGCTGATGTTGACCGCCTTCGCCGGCGCCGCGCGCAGGATGTCCAGATCGCGCAGCACCAGCGGAGAGCGCGTCGTCACGCTGAACGGCACGCCGAACTCCGCCAGCACCTCAAGGCACCCTCTGGTGAGCCGCGCCTCGGCTTCGAGGGGCTGGTACGGGTCCGTGGCCGTGCCGACGGCCACATGGTCGGGGAGCTTCCCCAGCTTGGCCAGACGCTCCAGTTGCCCGCGCAGAATGTCCGGCGCTCCCGCCTTCCAGAAGATATGGCGCTGGAAGGTGTCGTCCGCCGGCTGGTCGAGATAAAGGTGCGTGCTGCGCGCGTAGCAGAAGCTGCAGCCGTGCCGGCAGCCGCGGTACGGATTGACGGACCAGCGGAACGGCATGGAAGGCGCGCGGACCGGGTTCAGCACCGTCTTGGCGGCGATGGGTTCCGTGAAGGGTTTCATGCGTTCCGACCCGCCTCCCGGCGCAGGATAGATTTTTTGTTTTCGTTCAGTATACCAAACATATGTTCGCGTGTAAAGCGCCGCCGGTTCGGGGAAACGTCCCGCCGGCTGCGGGCCGGACGCGATGGAGGGGATGGGAGTGGAAGACCCGAGGCGAAACGGAGGCGGAAAATCGTGAAGGAAACGTACATCCTGGCCCTGGACCAGGGCACGACGAGTTCCCGGGCGATTCTGTTCAACCGGCGCGGAGAACCCGTGGCCACAGCCCGGAAGGAACTCCGGCAGATCTATCCCCGGCCGGGATGGGTGGAGCACGATCCGGAAGAGATCTGGGCCACCGTCCTCGACGTCATGCGGGACGTCATGCGCGCCCGCGGCGCATCGCCGGAGAGAATCGCCGCCATCGGCGTCACCAACCAGCGGGAAACCGCCGTCGTCTGGGACGCGGAAACGGGCAGGCCCGTCCACAATGCCGTCGTGTGGCAATCCCGGCAGACCGAGGACATTTGCGAAGACCTGAAAAGCAAGGGATTTGAAGACCTGGTCCGGCGGCGGACAGGGCTTCCCGTCGATCCCTACTTTTCGGGGACGAAGGTCAAATGGATTCTGGACCATGCGGAAGGGGCGCGGGAAAAGGCGGCGGCGGGCCGGCTCAGGTTCGGCACCGTGGACAGCTGGCTGATCTGGAAGCTCACCGGAGGCCGGCGGCACGTCACGGACGTCACCAACGCTTCCCGCACGCTCCTGTACAACATTCACGAGCTGAAATGGGACGAAGAATTGCTCGCCATGCTGGAGATACCCGCGTCCATGCTCCCCGAGGTGCGTTCTTCTTCCGAGGTGTACGGCCATACCTCCGAAGATCTCACCGGACGGGCGATCCCCATCGCGTCGGCGGCGGGCGACCAGCAGGCGGCGCTATTCGGTCAGGCCTGCTTCGCGCCCGGCATGGCGAAGAACACCTACGGCACGGGCTGCTTCCTGCTGATGAACACCGGCGCGAAAGCCGTGGAATCCGCCCGCGGACTGCTGACCACCATCGCCTGGGGCATCGGGGACCGGGTGGAATACGCCCTGGAAGGCAGCGTCTTTGTGGCCGGATCGGCGATCCAGTGGTTGCGCGACGGTCTGGGGATTATCTCGTCGGCCGGGGAGAGCGAGGATTACGCCCGGCAGGTGGAATCGACGGACGGCGTCTACGTGGTGCCGGCTTTCGTCGGGCTGGGGACGCCGTATTGGGACAGCCGGGCGCGCGGAGCGATTTTCGGCCTGACGCGGGGGACCGGAAGGGCGCACCTGGTCCGGGCCACGCTGGAGTCGCTCGCCTATCAGACGAAGGACGTTCTGGACGCCATGGAGGAGGACTCCGGCATCCGCCTCGAAAAACTGCGGGTGGACGGCGGCGCGTCGCGGAATGATTTTCTCATGCAGTTCCAGAGCGACATGCTGGGCGTGCCGGTGGAACGGCCGTCCACCCACGAGACGACGGCGCTGGGGGCCGCCTATCTGGCCGGCCTGGCCGTGGGATTCTGGGCGGACCGGGATGAAATCGCGGCGCTGTGGAAAGCGGAGCGGACGTTCGTGCCGGAAATGGACGCAAGCCTCCGCGCCGAAAAGCACGAAGGCTGGAAAAAAGCCGTCGCGGCCGCGCGGGCGTTCAGGTGACGGATTCGAAACCTCAAAATTTGCCAGAATATTTTCCCGGGTCCGGCGGATTGCCAACCTCGCAATCGGTCCGGTACAATGGAAAAAGATTTTTTGCAGCAAGATTCGCTCGGAAAGGGAGTCGCCTCATGGACTTTATGGTCGCCGGACTGATCGTCATCCTGCTTCTTGTTCTGTTCCTGCCTTTTACGGTCAAGAAGGTGGAACACAATCTCGAAATCTTCCTGTTTGTCATGGGCGTTGCCGCCGTGCTGGTCAGCGGCGTGTTCAGCACCGAATTGCTCATCCATGCCCTTGAAGATCCGATCATGATCACCATCGCCGTGCTGGTGGCCGGGCTTCTCTTCAAGTGGCTGGCCGGTCCCCTGGAAAAGGGTGTCATGGCGTTGACCCGCGTGATGCCGGTTTGTCTGTTTCTCGCGCTGGTCGTCATTGTGCTGGGCTTTCTCTCCAGTGTGATTACGGCCATGATCGCCGCGTTGGTGCTTGTGGAGATCGTAGGCGTTCTCAGACTGGACCGCAGATCGGAACTGACCGCCGTCGTTCTGGCCTGTTTCTCCATCGGTCTCGGCGCTGCTCTGACACCGATCGGCGAGCCGCTGTCGACCATCGCCGTCAGCAAGATGAACGGGGACTTTTTCTACCTGCTCAGGCTTATGGGAGAATATATCGTGCCGAGCGTCCTTCTGTTCGGCCTGCTGACGTTCGCATTGGTCAAGCCCCGGCCGAACGGCGACGGGCTCAAGGCGGACCGGGTGACGGAAACCTACCGGGAAATCGTCCTGCGGGCCGCGAAGGTGTACCTGTTCGTCATGGCCCTGGTGTTCCTTGGAAGCGGATTCGAACCCTTGATCAACATGTACATCATCGATCTCCATCCGTATCTCCTGTACTGGATCAACATCGTTTCCGCCATTCTGGACAACGCGACGCTGGCCGCCGCGGAGCTCAGCCCGCTGATGGGGGTGGCCACCGTCAAGGCGGTGCTCCTGGGACTGCTCATCAGCGGAGGCATCCTGATTCCCGGCAACATTCCCAACATCATTTCCGCCGCCAAATTGAAAATCACCAGCCGGGAATGGGCCAGTCTCGGGGTGCCGATCGGTCTGGCCCTGATGATCGTCTACTTCGTGGTCATCATGTTGACCCTTTCCATTTGACTTCCATTCGCTCCAGGAGTATAAATGTAATGCGGATGGCCCATCCGTCCCCGATGGACGGATGTTTTTGTTTCGCCGCGGAACGGCTTCCGATTTTGTTTCGACGAGGAGGAGAGGGGCTCATGAAACAAACCGCCCGGACGGTACGGCTGGAGGACATTCTGCAGGCCCACCGGGTGCTGCGGGATGTCATCGAGCCCACGCCGCTGCAGCACAACAAGGGGCTGTCGGAAAAATACGGATGCGAGGTGTTCCTGAAGCGGGAAGACCTGCAGGTGGTCCGCTCGTTCAAGATCCGCGGCGCCTATCACCTCATTTCGTCGATGCCGGCGGACGCGCGGAAGCGGGGCGTGGTGTGCGCCAGCGCGGGCAACCACGCCCAGGGCGTGGCCCATTCCTGCCGGGCGCTGGGCATTCCGGGCATCATCTTCATGCCCCTGACCACGCCGCGCCAGAAGGTCCGCCAGGTGACCCGGCTCGGCGGGGAACAGGTCGAGGTGCGCCTGGCGGGGGACACCTTCGACGACGCCTACGAGATGGCGGTGCGCTTCGCCGAATCGGAAAACCTGCCCTTCGTCCATCCGTTTGACGATCCGATGATCGTCGCCGGCAACGGCAGCATCGGCAAGGAGATCCTCGACGCCGCGCCCGGGCCCGTCGACTTCCTGCTGGTGACGGTGGGCGGCGGGGGCCTCGCGGCGGGTATCGCCTCCTATGTGAAGGCGGTGAGCCCCTCCACCGTCGTGATCGGCCTGGAGCCGGAAGGTGCTCCGGCCATGCGGGAATCGCTGAAGGCGGGGGAAGTGGTCACGCTGGACGAAATCGACAAGTTCGTCGACGGGGCCGCGGTCCGCCGGGTCGGCCAGCTGACCTACGACATCTGCAGCAAATTGCTCGATGAAGTGCTGCTGGTGCCGGAAGGGGCGGTGTGCTCCGCCATTCTGGAATTGTACAACGATCACGCCATCATCGCCGAACCCGCCGGCGCCATGCCGGTGGCCGCCCTGTCCCTGCTCGGCGACCGGGTGCGCGGCAAGAACGTCGTCTGCCTGATCAGCGGCGGCAACAACGACGTGGACCGCATGCCCGAGATCAAGCTGCGCTCCCTCATCTACGAAGGCCTGAAACACTATTTCATGATCAGTTTCCCGCAACGGGCCGGCGCGCTGCGGGAATTCCTCGACGAGGTGCTCGGGCCGACGGACGACATCGTGCATTTCGAATACACGAAGAAGCATGACAAGGAGAACGGTCCCGCGCTGGTGGGCATCGAGCTGAAAAACCGGGAAGACTACGAACCGCTCATCCGCCGCATGCGGCAGAAGGGCGTGCGCTTCGTGGAGCTGAACAAGGATCCTTTGCTCTACGAATTGCTCATCTGATTTTTTGAAACCGTCACCGATTTGAGTTAAAATATGGAAAACAGACTCCCTTCCGGGATCAAATCCAAAGGGATGGAAGCGTGAAACAAACGCCGGTTTCGCTCTTTGCTCCGGGGATGCGGCGGATCGCCGCCGTCCTGTTCCAGGTCCAGGTCGTCCGCGGCGCGGTGCTCATCAGCTTTCTGCCGATTTTCGGCAAGAACGCCCTGGCACACAGCCTGGAGACGATCGGCGCGGCGATGGCCGCGCTTTTTTTGTCCGACACGTGCCTGAAGCTGGCCATCGGCTACCTGCTTGACCGTTTCTCCGCGGGGGTCGTCGTGCGGGCCGGGCTCGCCGCTTCCCTGGCCGGCCTGGCGGCAATGGGCTTTGCCGATCGGCCCTGGCTGTTCATCGTCGCCGCGGCGGTATATGGCGCGGGCGTCTCGCCCATCTGGATCGTGTGTCTCACCCGCGTCCGCCGGGAGAAACGCGCCACGCAAATGGGGCTCCTGTACACCGTCTGGCTGGCCGGACTCGGCGCGGGTCCCGTGGTCACCAACGCGCTGCTGGAAGCGAGCTACACGTGGACGTACGCTTTCCTCGTCGCGTGCTGCGCGCTGAATTGGGCGCTGGCGCACGGGCTGGGCGCGGACAGCATCGGGGGTGGGCTGCATGTTCCGTTCCGGGAACAGTGGCGGGAGATGCGAAGACGCCTTCAGGAAACGAGGCCGCTGCTTCCCGGCATGATTCTGCAGACGGCGACGGCCGCCATGCTGCTGCCCATCCTGCCGAGCTTCGCCGAGGTCCATCTGGGATTCACGCCGAGCCAGTATTCGCTCCTGCTCCTCATCGGCGGCGGCTGCACGGCGCTGGGCCTTGTGCCCATGGGAAGGCTGGCCGACCGGTTGGGGCCGAGGCGGTTTTTGACCGCGGGATTCTTCGTGTTCGGGATGGCTCTGTACGCGCTCACGCTCCATCCCGTCCTGCCGCTGGCCCTCGTGTGCGCGCTGGCGCTCGGCCTTGCCTACTCGGCCGTGCTCCCCGCGTGGAACGCGGTGCTGGCGGCGTACATTCCGCCCGCGCAGCGGGGGCTCGGATGGGGGATTTTTTCCACGGTGGAAGGCGTGGGCGGCATCTTCGGGCCGTATGTCGGCGGGCTGATCGCCACCCTGTGGGGCGAAGCGTTTCTGGTTGGCCTGGCGGGCGTGATTTTCAGCACCGTCGGGATTTTGTACCTGGTTCTTCCCCTGCATCCGAGGGCGGAGATTGTTCCTCCCGGACGATGAGGATGCGGGCGGTCCGGGACGATCCGGGGCGGGTGCCGGTATGCCCGGCGTCCGGCGCACTCCGGTATATAGGAACGTCGGGCGGTCTGTCGAAGGCCGGGCCGCTGCGGAGTCCGGCAAAGCAAGGAAGCGTCCGGCTTGTCAGCCGGACGCTTCCGCTTTGGCGGACGCAGCGTCGCTTCCCGCGCGCCGCCGCACCCGGTCCATCAGCCGGTCCAGCCGGCGGAGCTGCTCCTCATAGGCAAACAGGGCGGACGCCAGCGCAATCAGCCGGGCCCGCTCCGCGGGCGGCTGCCCTTCCGTCGTCCGGCTGAAAAAATCGACCAGCGCCGCCGCGGCTTCTTCCGGCGGCGCCGCGGCGCTTGTGCCCGGCCGCGTTTTTCCTTCCCATTTCCACATCAAATATTCGTGATATCCGCAAAGCACTTCGATCTGCCGCGCGGCAAGGCTTTCCGGCTTGCCCTCGGAGGGTGCGGCCACGGGGTGCCGGTCCGTCGCTTCAAGCAGGGCGGCGCCTTTCTCCAAGGCGGCCAGCATGCTTCGGTACACCGCCAGCAGCCGGGCGCGGCGCGCGCGGGCCCGTTTGCGCCACACCCGCTCCTCCGCCAGCAGCTGGAAGTTCTTCTCCAGCTTCAGGATCGCGTCCTGCAGCCGTTTCCGCTCGGCGCGGTAGACGGTCTCCCGCAGCTCGTGCATGACGGCGGCGCGCAACAGGCGCGCCAGGAGCTCCTGGGCTTCCCGGACCTGGCGGACGAACCGCGGGCGGTGCCGGGGCGGCGCGACGGCCACGTTGACCGCCAGCGCGGTGACGACGCCGGTGCCCAGGGCGGCCAGCCGTTCCAGGGCGACCATCCAGCCCAGGTCGCTGGATTCCATCAGGACGACGACGGTCACCAGCGCGAGGCCGATGGATTCTTCCATTTTCAATCGGATGCAAAGGGCGATGACCAGAATGCAAACGAGTCCGACGATCACCGGCGAGGTGCCGAGCAGCCAGGCGGCGGCCAGGGCCGCGGCGGCTCCCATCACGTTGCTTTGCAGCTGTTCCAGCACCTGCAGCCAGGAGCGGTAGATGGAAGGCTGGATGGTGAAAATGGCCGCGACGCCGGCGAGCAGCGGAGCTTCCAGGCCGATCAGCTTGCCGGCCCACAGGGCGACGGCGACGGCCACCCCGGTTTTCAGCACGCGGGCGCCGATGGTGAGTGTCATGCGATGTTCTCCCTTCCGCTTCCGTCAAGCCGGCCTGAGCCCGCTTTCGGCGTCCGCCATCCGTTCCGAAGGCGCCCCGTCGTCTTCCGGGCAGCGGTACGGAAACCGGATCTCGAACGTCGCTCCTTCTCCCGGCTTGCTGTACACCTGAATGTTGCCCTGATGGTTGTCGACGATTTTGTAGCTCACCATGAGACCGAGACCTGTCCCTTTCTCCTTCGTTGTGTAAAACGGCTGCCCGATCTTGGCGATCTGGTCCTCGCTGATGCCGGGTCCCTGGTCGCTGATCCGGACGAGGACGTGGTCGCCGTCCCGTGACAGGGAAATCCGGATGATGCCCCCGTCTTTCATCGCCTCGATGGCGTTTTTGATGATATTGATGAACACCTGCTTGATTTGGGTGCTGACCCCGTAGACCCAAAGCGGGTCCGGGCCGGTTTCGGTTTCGATGGTGATGTTGTGCAGGATCGCCTGCGATTCCAGGAGGGTCATCGTTTCCTGGATGACGTTGCGCACGTCCAGGTGCGTCAGATCATACGCCTGCGGCTTGGAGAGCATGAGCAGCTCGCTGACGATGTCCGAGATGCGGTCCAGCTCCGAGTGCATAATCTCGAAATAGGCCGTCTTGTAAGCCTTGCCGGAGGCGAGCAGCTGCAGGAAGCCCTTGATCGCCGTGAGCGGGTTGCGGATTTCGTGGGCGATCCCGGCGGCCAGCTGCCCCGCCACATACAGTTTCTCCGAGTTGATCAGCAGTTCCTCGTTTTTCTTGCGTTCCGAGATGTCGCGGATGATCATCTGCACGACCGGCTCGTTGTCCAGCAGCATGTAGGTCGCAACCACTTCCGTGTCGATGAGGTTGCCCTGCAGGGTGTACCACTGCTGTTCCAGCGGTCCGCTGCTGCCGGTCTTCGAAAGGTTGTTCAGGCGTTCCCGGACGGCTTCGTGCTGCGATTCCGGAATGAACTGATAGATGGATTTGCCCAGCAGGTCCTTTTCGGTTTCCGCTTCGAACAGGCGGACGCCCGCCCGGTTGACGAACATCCACGCGTTCTTTTTGACGATGGCGATGGTGTCCAGCGAATTTTTCACCACGGCGCGGTACCGTTCGTCCATCTGGGTGAGGCGCCGGTCGATGTACCAGATGACCATGGTGGAAAACAGGATCAGCAGGGCGCAAAAGCCGACGAAAACGCCGAACAGTTCCATGTTCATGCGCCAGGATTCCGCGAAGGAGGCGGTGTCGGCCGCCTCCCGCATGGCGCGCACGCCGGAAAGATGCGCCCCCATGAGGGTGATGCCGAGAACCCATCCGGCGGGCCAGCGGGTTTTGATGCGGGGATTTTCCGCCAGCACCAGCGCTCCGTAAACGCCGGCGAGCAGGATGAGAACGGACAGGATGAAAGGTCCCGGTTTCAGGTTGAAACCGGCCGCGTCCAGCCCCGGCGTCCAGAGATAGGTGGGAAGGGCGATGCCGGCGGCCAGGATCAGGCTGCCCAAAGGCAGCCGGTTGGGATAGGCTTCGGGCATCATCAGCATGACAAAGGTCAGCAGAGCCAGCAATACGGCGGACAGCGACACCAGAAGAAAGGTCCAATCGACGCGGAGGGGCAGGTGCAGCGCCATGGTCGTCATGAAATGCTTCGAAAGCAGGCCGATGCCAAAGACAAAGACCCCTCCGGCCAGCCAGAAGAACCGGAAGGTTTTGTTCGTGCGCCGCAGATTGCGGATGAAATTGAACATCGTGTATGACGCAAGAACCGAGATCACCAGGGCGATGAGCAGCAAAAAAAGGGACCACCAGTCCATCGGCCAGATCGACATGGACATCACCCGTCAAGCCGCGGAAAACGAAAGTTCCGGCGGATAACTTCGCAGGCCTCTTATTCTTTCCATGCCGAACGGTGAAAATCCTTTTTTTGGGACATGAAGAAAGCGCGACCCCCTGATCAAGCCGGAGACCGCGCTGGGAAAAAATATGTAGTGGTGCTGATGGAGGGACTTGAACCCCCGGCCCGCGCATTACGAATGCGCTGCTCTACCAGCTGAGCTACATCAGCGGACACACGTATTATAATATAGAGGCATTTGCGTCCAAAGTCAAGGGGATGCCGCAAAATTCCGCCCCCGGAAGCCGGAGGAAAGGGCGCCGAAGTCACCAAAACGACACAAATTGGGAACGGGGGCCGATTGAAGGGGCATGCGCTTTTCGATATAATGTTGACCGATGGAAATTGGGAATTTTTCAAACGTCTGTTTTAGAAAGCGTTTACAAATATGACGGAGGTGTCAGCGTTGGTTGCGATCGTTCCCCTGGCTGCCCAATGGGCGACGGGCGATCTGCCGATGGCGGCGGCGCTTCTCATTGGCGTGGCGGTGGCTGCGGTCGCGGTCGCGGCTTTCCTGAGGCTGACACGAAGCGCCCGTCGGACGGCGATCGGGGAAGAGGGGCGAGACTCCCCGGCCGTGATCGATCCGGATCAAGATGTCGCATTGGAGCGGGAGTCCGCCCTGGAGAAAACCATTCCCCTTCGCGCCCTGTCGGTGGACTTGCCGCGGGAGGAGGGTTCCGGCGGCGGACGCGGGGAACCGCAGCTGTTCTGCCTGTCGGGGGACTTCTCCGGACGCAGGTTCCGCGTCGGCGAGCAGCCGTTGTCCCTGGGAAGGGATCCGACGCAGTGCTCCCTGGTGTTCCGGACGGACGCCGCGGAGATCAGCCGCAAGCACTGTTCCCTTTCCTATCATAAAGGCAAAGGGATTTTCCTGCTCCTCGACCACGGCTCGTCGAACGGGACCTACCTGCGCGACGGCCGGCGGCTGGAACCGCACAAGGTGTATGAACTCCGGCCGGGCGACCGGTTCTTCCTTTCCGGCAACCGGCACGAGTTCGAAGTTCGCATTGTGGAATGAGCCGGCGTTTGTGTTATAATGGCGGAAAGCGATCAATTTCAAAACGCTGCGGAACGCGTTTCCGCCGGGAGGGGTTCACCCATGGCAAAACGCAGCCACAACGAGGTGCAGGAAAGCCTGCTGGAACTGACGCGCATCTTCCGGCCTAAGGACCCGCGCAAGTTCGTCCGGGACTACATCCGGAAATACCGGATCACCGGAGGATACGAAGACGAGCTGACCCTGATGGTGGAGCGCGAGCTGAACCGCCTCAATTCCAACGCGACGTAAAAAGGAAACCGGCCAGGGACACAGGTTCCCGGCCGGTTCGTTTGTTTCGGCGGTTCATTGCGGCTTGCGGTTCGGAGGAACCGGGATTTCCGTTCCGCCGGCGAAGACGTATTTCACCAGCTTGTTGAATTCGGGCACCAGCGGCGCCAAAGGCTTGCCGGCCCAGTCCGCCTTGGCGTATTCCACCAGCTGGTTGACGAATTCGCGGTTGGCGGAGATGTGCACTTCGCGCACGTTCGGATGGCGCCTGCGGATCGTATCGCCGATCACCTGGCGGAGTTCGGGCGACAGGTCCGAGATCCGGCGGTGGGTGAAAAAGGAGTTGTACGGCGTGGCCATCTCGCGGTTGTTCCAGGTGCTGTCCCCGTTGTCCACGTTGTAGACGCCCTCCGTGGTGCCGGTGTTGTCCTGCTCGAAGGTGTCGGTGCCGCCGCGGGATTTGGTGCCGGAGGCCGACCAGTCCGTCAGCAGCCCGACGTACGCGTTCCTGTCGGTCAGCATGACGATGGCGCCGGCGACGCCGGGCAGGCGGGACACTTCGTAGGAAAGTTTGGGGCTGTAAACGAAATATCGGTTGTCATGCCGGCCTTTCTCCGAATTCGCCGAGGCCTTCGGTCCGTGGGAAACGGGACGGGACATCTTCAGATCGCCCGGCTCGCGGCTTCCGTAATCATAGTTGCTTTTCTGGAAATATTCCGTATAATTGCAACCCCCCAATGCGACGGCGGCGGCGATGACGGCGGCGGCCGCTCCAGCGCGTCCGCGGCGAAACGCGTTCATGGCGTCAGCACCTCTTTTTTCTTCGGGTGTGATTTTTGTCACTTAGTGTGCGCCGCGGATATGGATAATATGAAGGAAAAGCCATACATAAAAAGAGGCGGCGGTGGCAATAAATGAAGAACAGGTTCGGGAAGCGTCCGGTAAGCGTTTGCACAGGGGGGTTCCGGCGGGACGCGAAAATCCCGAAATCCCTTCATGCGAAAGGCGTTTGACGAAAAAGGTAACATTTTGTGAACTCCCCCGCAATCGTTGACAAATCAATGTGACAAAACTTATGATTTGAAAAGAATTGTGCAGAGGCGACGGTACGGACAACTGTGGAAACGGAGTTGATCGTGGAATGAATCGGTGGCACGCCGGAAAAAAACTCGCATTGGCGCTCATGTTCGGGTTGTTTCCGCTGCTTGCCGCCTGCGGCCGCGCGGACCTGTCGGTGCTCAATCCCCAGGGACCGGTGGCCCAGCGGCAATTCGACGTGCTCATGGTGTCCGTCGGCATCATGACCCTTGTCGTTGTCGTCGTATTTGCTTTGCTCATTTACGTGCTGGTGCGTTTCCGGCGCCGCAGGGGCGACAACTCCATTCCGGAACAGGTGGAGGGCAACCACAAGCTGGAAATCATCTGGACGGTCATTCCGATCATCCTGCTCATCATCCTCGCCGTGCCGACCGTCGGCGCGATCGGCAAGTTTGCCGAAGACTACTGGGACGACCCGAATGCCGTCCAGGTCAAGGTAACCGCCTATCAATACTGGTGGGAATTCGAATATCCGCAGTACGGCATCACCACGGCGCAGGAACTCGTGGTTCCCATCGGCAAGAAAATCGCCTTCGAGCTCGTGGCCGGCGACGTGAAACACTCGTTCTGGATTCCGGCCATCGGCGGCAAAATGGACAACAACCCCGGTCTCACCAACCGGTTTTACCTGGAATTCCCGACGCCCGGCGTATACCGCGGCAGATGCGCCGAGCTTTGCGGTCCGTCGCACGCGTACATGGACTTCAAGGCCAAGGCGGTGGACCAGGCGTCCTTTGACCGCTGGGTGGCGGCGATGCAAGGCCCGGCGGTGCTGCCGGAGGATGACAACATCCGGGAAGCGTTCGTCTCCAAATGCCTGACCTGCCACGCGGTGGGCGACCAGGGCGCGCCGATCGGGCCCAACCTGACGGGCCTCGGCAGCCGCGTCACCGTCGCGGGCATCCTGTTCAACGATACGCCCGAACAGGAATACGTCATCGATCCGGCGAAGACCGAGGAAAACATCAAGGTCTGGCTCGAAGACACGCAAAAAATCAAACCCGGCAACATGATGCCGTCCGCCGTCGATCTGCAGCTGACGCAGGAGCAGATCGACGGCATCGCGAAGTACCTGGCGAATTACCGGCTTGATTACGAATAATCCAGCAACGTTTGTCAACTAAAGTCAACGGAAAGGGGTACCAGCCGTGGCGGCACACGCGCATGCGGTCAAACGCTATCCCGGCTTTTGGGGCTGGCTGTGGGACTGGCTGACGACCGTCGACCACAAGAAAATCGGCATCCTGTACCTGGTTGCCGGCGGCCTCTTCTTCGTGTTCGGCGGCATCGAGGCCCTGCTCATCCGGCTCCAGCTGATGTTTCCCATGAACGATCTGATCAGCGAGGATTTCTATAACGAACTCATCACGATGCACGGCACCACGATGATCTTCCTGGCGGCGATGCCGGTCATCTTCGCGCTGATGAACGCGGTGGTGCCGCTGCAGATCGGGGCGCGGGATGTCGCGTTTCCGTTCGTGAACGCCCTCGGGTTCTGGACATTCTTCTTCGGCGGTTTGTTGCTGAATCTCGCCTGGCTGATGGGCGAAGTGCCGGACGCCGGCTGGACCGCGTATCCGCCGCTGGCCACAACGGCTTACAGCTCGCACCACGGCATGGATTACTACGTGCTCGGGCTGCAGATTGCCGGGATCGGGACGCTGCTTGGCGGCATCAACTTCATGGCCACGATCATCAACCTGCGGGCTCCCGGCATGACCTTCATGCGCATGCCGATGTTCACGTGGGCGTCCTTCATTACATCCGCGCTCATCGTGTTCGCCTTCCCGGCGCTGACGGTCGGCCTGGTGGCGATGATGTTCGACCGGATCTTCGGCGCCAACTTCTTCAACGTGGACGCCGGCGGCAACATCGTCCTGTGGGAGCACATCTTCTGGCTGTTCGGCCACCCCGAAGTGTACATCCTGATTCTGCCGGCTTTCGGCGTCATTTCCGAAGTAATCAGCACGTTTTCGCGCAAGCGGCTGTTCGGTTACAGCACGATGGTGTTCGCCACCATCCTGATCGCCTTCCTCGGCTTCATGGTGTGGGCGCACCACATGTTCACCACCGGCCTCGGCCCGGTGGCGAACGCCCTGTTCTCCATTGCCACCATGGCCATCGCGGTGCCGACGGGCATCAAGGTGTTCAACTGGCTGTTCACCATGTGGGGCGGCTCCATCCGCTTCACCGCGGCCAACCTGTATGCCATCGGGTTCATCCCGACGTTTGTCATGGGCGGCGTGACGGGGGTCATGCTGGCATCCGCGCCGGCCGACTTCCAGTATCACGATTCGTATTTCGTCGTCGGCCACTTCCACTACACCATCGTCGGCGGCCTGGTGACGGGCCTGCTGGCCGGCATCCACTACTGGTGGCCGAAGATGTTCGGGCGCATGCTTCATGAAGGACTGGGGAAACTGAGCTTCTGGTTCTACATCATCGGGTTCCATCTGACGTTCTTCGTGCAGCACTTCCTCGGCCTGCTCGGCATGCCGCGCCGCGTGGCCACCTATCTGCCCAACCAGGGCTTTGACACGATGAACCTGGTCAGCACCATCGGGGCCATCCTGATGACGGTCGGCATCGCCGTCTTCTTCGTCAACGTCGTGATCACGTCGCTCAAGCCGCGCCACGCCGCGAATGACCCGTGGGAAGACGGCCGCACGCTGGAATGGGCGATCCCGTCCCCGGCGCCGGAATACAACTTCAAGCAGATTCCGCTCGTGCGCGGCCTGGACGCCTGGTGGAAGGAGAAGATGGAGGGCAACAAGGAGCTGCCCCCGGCCGAGCCGCTCGGCCCGATCCATATGCCGTCGCCTTCCATCCTGCCGTTCATCATGGGCGTAGGTTTCTTCATCTCCGGCTTCGGCTTCATGTACAACCTGGTGTTCGCGGTCATCGGGCTCGTGATTGTGCTGGTCTGCATGGCCTTGCGGTCCATCTTTGACGACCACGGCTACCATATCGAACCGGAGGAGCCGAAGAAAGGGGAGGTGGCGGCATGAGCGCGCACGAACATCATGCCGGAGCGTTGCCTCCCGAACCGGAGAAAGCGACGCTCGAAGGACGCAACAAGATTCTGGGATTCTGGCTGTTCCTCGGCGCCGAGACGGTGCTGTTCGGCACGCTGTTTTCCGCCTACCTGGCGTTCCGGAACAGCGTTCTCGACGGTCCCAAGCCGGAAGAGCTGTTCCAGCTGCCGATGACCTTCATCATGACCGTGGTGCTGCTGGTGTCCAGCCTGACCAGCGTGTTTGCCGTGCAGGCGATGCACCGCCACAAGACGGGGCAGATGCTCGGCTGGATGGCCGTCACCATCGCCCTCGGCGCGGTGTTCCTGGGGCTGGAAATCTACGAGTTCAACGAATACGCCCATGAGGGCCATCGCTTCACCACCAGCGCATTCAGTTCCGCCTTCTATACGCTGGTGGGGTTCCACGGCGGACACGTGGCGTTCGGGATTCTCTGGATCGGCCTTGTGATCCTGCAAATCCTGAAAAAAGGGTTGACGGTGGTCACCGCTCCGAAAGTGTACGTGTCGGCGATCTACTGGCACTTCATCGACGTGGTCTGGGTGTTCATCTTCACGGTCGTGTACTTGATGGGGAAGGTGTGATCCTGTCATGACGGAAAACCATTCCGCTTCCCAGCCGCAAACGCAGCGCCACCGGGTGGAAGGACCGCAGAAGCACATCGTCGTCTTCGTGCTGTCCATGGTACTGACGATCATCGCCTTTGCCGCGGTAGCCGCGGGCAAGGTGAACAAGCTGTTCGTCATCTTCCTGCTGCTGGGCATGGCCATTGTGCAGGCGTTCGCGCAGATGGCGTTCTGGATGCACATGAAGGACCGGGGGCATTTCTTCCCGATCATCGGCATCGTGGGCGGCGTTTTTGTCGTGATCATGCTTGTGGCGCTGGCCCTGCTGTGGACCTGGTGGTAATCGCCGAAGCCGGAAGGGGCGTGAACGGTCGCCGCCCCTTTTGTTTTTTCGAGCCGTAACGAAAGGAGGAATCGCCGTGCCCATCTTCGAATATTTCTCGTTCGCCGACCTGTGGAGCCCGGTGTTCCTCGTGGCCGTCTTGGCGGTCATTTTGGTGTATGCCTTGGCGGTCGGTCCCTGGCGGCACCGGTTTCCGGGATCGGAGCCCGTTCCGGCGAAGCGCCAGACCGCCTTCGTTATCGGCATGCTGCTGCTTTACCTGGCCCAGGGCGGCCCGCTCAGCCTGCTCGCCCACATCATGTTCACCTTCCACATGACGAGCATGGCGGTGTCGTACATGTTCGCCCCGCCGCTCATCATCTACGGCATTCCGGCGTGGATGTGGCGCTGGGCGTTCGACCGGCCGTTCTGGCGGCCTTTCCGGTTTCTGATGAATCCGTTCATCTGCCTCGTGCTGTTCCTGCTGCTTTTTTCGCTGTACCATGTGCCGGAAGTGCACGACGGCATCATGGTCCGTTACGCATTGCACGCGGCGTTTTACGCCGTTCTGTTCGTCGCCGCCGTCATGTTCTGGTGGCACGTGGCAAGCCCGGTGCCCGAATGGAACCGGCTGACGCCCCTGCGGAAGCTCGGCTACGTGTTCATGAGCGGCGTGCTGCTGACGCCGGCCTGCGCGCTGATCATTTTCGCCGGCGAACCCATGTATGCGGTGTACAGCGATCCGCTGGTCTGGGTGCGCGCCATCGGGTATTGCGTGGCCGGCGACACGACGGTTCTGCTCCGGGAAACCGGGGGACCGGCGTTCTTCAGCCTGCTGGACCCCCTGGAGGACCAGCAGCTGGGCGGCATCGTGATGAAGCTGCTGCAGGAAGGGGTCAACGTCATCGCCCTGTACATGATTTTCACGGCCTGGTACCGCAGCGAACGGGACAAGGACGGAGAGGAAACGGACGGGCGTTTCCCCGGCGGGGTGCCGGGCGGTCTCGGAAGACTGGCTGGAGGGGAACCGCAAGATGGAATGGCATGAAGTTCTGCCGGCGGTGTGCACCGCGCTCATCGTGATCAGCGCGGTGCTGGTGGCGATCGGCTGGCGGCTGATCCGCCTCGGGAAGCGGGACGCCCACCAGAAGGTCATGATCACCGCCGCCGCATTTGCCCTGCTCTTTTTTGTGCTGTATCTGGCCCGGACGCTTTTTGTCGGCAATACCGCATGGGGCGGGCCGGAGTCGCTGCGGACGGTGTACCTCGCGTTTCTGCTGTTCCACATCGTGCTGGCCGCGGCCGCCGCGGTGTTCGGCATCACGACCCTCGCGCTGGCCTGGCGGAAACGGTTCGCCCGCCATCGCAAGTGGGGGCGCACCACTTCGGTGACCTGGTTCATCACCGCGTTGACCGGCGTGATGGTATACCTGTTGCTGTACGTGATGTATCCGGGCGGGCATACCAAGCCGGTGCTGGAAGCGATATTCGGCTGAGTCCGGTTTGGGACCGCCGGTCTTTCAAGGACCGGCGGTTTTTTGATGCATTCGTCCGCGCGAACCTCCCGCACCAGTACTGAAACGCCATGGACTGCTTTCCTCCCCCTGGAGAAACTTACTCCTTTGTCTTGTATCTGCATGGCATTCAGGTCTATACCGAAACAGGACAGAATCCCCGAATTTTTCCTTCTGATCGATAAAATATTACTCATATTTCACATTAAAAATTTTAATATTGTCAGATATATGAGTCATATTTATAATTAAGACGTAATATAAAACGCACAAAAGGGAGATCATCGATGCGCATTGCCCTCAGCGGAACGGGAAGAATCGGAAGACTCATCATCCGCCGGGCATTCCGGGACGGTCCGATCCCGGGGGTCGAATGGGCGGCCGTCAATTCCACCTGCCCGATTCCGGTGCTGGCGCACCTGCTCCGGTATGATTCCGTGCACGGCCAATGGGAAGCGGACATTCAGGCGGAGGAAAGCCATCTCGTCATCAACGGCTGCCGCATCCCGGTCGTCTCCGAGCGGGATCCGGGGCTCTTGCCATGGAAGCGCCTCGGCGTCGATCTGGTCATCGACGCGACGGGGAAATTCGCGGACCGGCCGTCGATGTCGAAACACCTGTCTTCCGGCGCCCGTTACGTGGTCCTGACGTATCCGTCGAAGGAAGCCGACCTGACGGTGGTCATGGGCGTCAACCAGAACAGGTTCGATCCCGAATTGCACCGGCTAGTGTCCGCTGCCTCCTGCACGACGAACTGCCTGGCGCCGGTCCTGTACATTCTGGACCGGGAATTCGGCGTGAAAAGCGGCTGGATGACGACGATCCACGCGTACACGAGCGACCAGCGGCTGCTGGACAATCCGCACCGGGACCTGCGCCGGGCGCGGGCGGCCGCCAGTTCCATCGTGCCGACCACCACCGGGGTATCGCGGGCGCTTGCCGACGTGCTGCCGGGACTTGCGCCGCATATCGCGGGCATCTCAGTGCGCGTGCCGACGCAGGACGTTTCGCTGGTGGATTTGCAGGCCGCGCTGAACCGGTCCGTGGAACCGGAAGACGTGGAAGAGGCGTTTCGCAAGGTGATCGCCGAAGACATGGGACCTTATGTCGAATACACGAAGCTTCCGCTGGTGTCGGCCGACTTCATCGGCAACGAGAAATCCGCCGTCGTCGACGGGCTCAGCGTCATGACGCGGGGGAACGAAGTGAAGCTCCTCGCCTGGTACGACAACGAATGGGCGTATTCCTGCAGAGTGTTGGATCTGGTTCGTCATATCGCGAGCGCGGAAAGCAAGGTGGCGGAGGGGGGAGAAGCATGGCTCAGCCGGACAAGGTGACAACGGTGGCGGAAACCGGCGCCCATTTGGGCATCGTGGTCTGCAAATACTGCCACGAAGTCCTGTACACGCTGCCGTCCCGCAAGGTCAAGATCGTCTACGGCGTATGCGACCGCGGTTGCGCAAGCCCGAACAGAGTGGAGGATGAAACCGAATGACGCTCAAGATGGTGTACGCGTTCGCCGAAGGCAACGCGGAGATGAGGGAACTGCTCGGGGGCAAGGGCGCCAACCTGGCGGAAATGACCCGCGCCGGACTGCCCGTGCCGCCCGGTTTTACCGTGACGACGGAAGCCTGCCGCATGTTTTTCCGTTCGGGCTACCGGCTGACGGACGATCTGTGGCGGCAAATCGAACAGGCGGTGGAGGACCTGGAACGCAAGACGGGGCAAACGTTCGGCGACCCCGCGAATCCTTTGCTGGTGTCGGTCCGTTCCGGATCGGTCACGTCCATGCCGGGCATGATGGACACGATCCTCAATCTTGGACTGAACGATCGAACGGTGGAAGGCCTTGCCGCTCTCACCGGGGACGCGAGATTCGCGTACGACTGCTACCGCCGGCTGATCCAGATGTTCGGCGACGTGGTGCTGGGGGTCGAATCGTTCCATTTTGAGCGCCTTCTCAGCCGCCTGAAAAAAGACCTCGGCGTCGAACAGGACCAGGAAGTGACGGCGGAAGGCTGGAAGAAGCTGGCGGAAGACTTCAAGGCGTGCGTGCGCACCCAGGCGGGAACGGAATTCCCGCAGGATGTCCGCGAGCAGCTGAGGCTGGCGACGGAAGCGGTGTTCAAGTCCTGGAACAACCAGCGGGCCCAGGTGTACCGGAAGATTCACCGCATCCCCGACGATCAGGGCACCGCCGTCAACGTGCAGGCCATGGTGTTCGGCAACAAGGGCCAGGACAGCGGCACGGGCGTGGTCTTCACCCGCGATCCTTCCACCGGGGAGAAGGCGCTGTTTGGGGAATTTCTGCAAAACGCCCAGGGCGAGGACGTGGTGGCCGGCGTGCGGACACCGCTGGCCATCCGCGCCCTGAAGGACGAGATGCCCGCCCTGTACGAGCAGCTGGAACGGATGTGCGCGCAGCTGGAGCGCCATTTCCGCGACATGCAGGATATCGAGTTTACCGTCGAGAACGGCAAGCTGTACGTCCTCCAGACGCGAAACGGCAAGCGCACCGCCCAGGCGGCCCTGAAAATCGCCGTGGACCTGGTGTCCGAAGGCGTCATCAGCCGGGAAGAAGCGGTGCAGCGCCTGGACGTGTCGCACCTTGACCAGTTGCTTCATCGCAGACTCGACGAATCCGCGGTCACCGAAGTGCTCGCCGTCGGGCTGCCGGCGTCCCCGGGCGCGGCCGTCGGCATGGCGGTGTTCGACGCCGATACGGCGGAAAGCTGGCACAAGGAAGGCAAACGGGTCATTCTCGTTCGTCCCGAGACGACGCCGGAGGACATCCACGGGGTGGTGGCGGCGGAAGGCGTGCTGACCAGCCGGGGCGGCATGACCAGCCACGCCGCCGTCGTCGCCCGCGGCATGGGCAAGCCGTGCGTCTGCGGATGCGAGTCGCTGGCCATCGACCTGGAAGGACGGGAAATGCGCGCGAACGGGCGGACGATCCGGGAAGGCGACTGGATCACCATCGACGGCGCCAGCGGCCGCGTGATCGCCGGCCGGGTGCCGATGAAGGAAGCCGAAGCCTCCGGGGAACTGCTCCAGGTCCTTCAGTGGGCCGACGAAATCCGGACCTTGCGGGTGTACGCCAACGCCGACACGCCGCAGGACGCGCAGGCGGCAAGAAACAACGGCGCGGAAGGCATCGGCCTGTGCCGGACGGAGCACATGTTCTTCGCCCCGCACCGGCTCGTCGCCATGCAGCGGATGATCCTGGCCGAGACGGAGGAAGAGCGCCGGGCCGCCCTGGACGAGCTGCTGCCGATGCAGCAGTCCGACTTCGAGGAAATTTTCACCGTGATGGACGGACTGCCCGTCACCATCCGCCTGCTGGACCCGCCGCTGCATGAGTTTTTGCCCAAGGTGGACGAATTGAAGGAAAAAATCGAACAGGCGGAGACGGCGGAAGAGCGGGAAGAGCTCAGCCGGATGCTGCGCAAGGCGAACGCGCTGCGGGAAGCCAATCCGATGCTCGGCCTCAGGGGCTGCCGTCTCGGCATCCTGTACCCGGAAGTCTATGAAATGCAGGCGGAAGCCATCTTCAAGGCCGCGTCCGTCTGCATCGACCGCGGGGTGACCGTGCGGCCGGAAATCATGATCCCGCTGGTCGGCGACGCGAACGAGCTCAGGATCATGCGCGAGCTCATCGAACAGGTGGCGGAACAGGTCCTCGGCCCCGACAAGCGGCGGGATTGCCGCTACACCGTCGGCACGATGATCGAGGTGCCCCGCGCCGCCCTGACGGCCGACAAGATCGCCGCGCATGCCGATTTCTTCTCCTTCGGCACCAACGACCTGACGCAGATGACCTTCGCCTTCAGCCGGGACGACGCGGAAGGCAAGTTCCTGTCGCAATATCTGGAGAAAAAAATTCTGGCCCAAAATCCCTTCCAGGTGCTGGACACGGAAGGGGTCGGACAGCTGGTGGAACTGGCGGTGACGCGGGGAAGAAGCGCGAAGCCATCGCTGAAAACGGGCATCTGCGGCGAACACGGCGGGGATCGGGATTCCATCGTGTTTTGCCACAAGGCCGGCCTGAACTACGTCAGCTGCTCGCCGTTCCGCATTCCGATGGCCCGGATCGCCGCGGCCCAGGCCGCCATCGAGGATCGGAAGCGCGGGGAGGCGGAGAACAAACGGGAAAGCAGGCAGGAACAGGCGCAAACCGTGTGAACGCGCGCAAACCGCGGGAACGAACGAACAGGCGCAAACGACGCAAACAAGCGCCAATGCAAACGAAGACAGTGTGAAAATGAGGTCGGATCGGTTAAAATTGGGGTGGGATTGCGTCAATGGACATCGTCACGGGGGAGGGAACGGCGATCGAACTGACACCCCGTCAGCTGGACATCATCGAGCTGGTCCGCAAGCACGCTCCGATCACGGGGGAACAGATCGCGGAACTGCTCGGCGTGACCCGCCCCAGCATCCGGTCCGACCTCGGGCTTCTTGTCATGCTGGGCTATATCGACGCCAAACCCAAGGTCGGCTATTTCGCGGGCCCCAGGATGGAGGGAGGACTGATCGACGCCTCCCGCGTGGCCGACATGCGGGTGGGCGATGTCATGGGCGCGCCGGTCGTGATGCGCGAAACGGCCACCGTGGGCGACGCGGTGGTGACCCTGTTCCTCGAAGACGTGGGATCTCTTATCGTCGTGGATGCAAACGGTTACTTGGCGGGGATCGTATCCCGCAAGGATCTCCTGAAGGTTACCTTCGGCAACGCCCAGGCGCCCTCCGCGCCCCTCAGCATGGTGATGACGCGCTTTCCCAACGTGGTGACGGCGTCGCCCGACGAAACCGTGCGGGAAGCCATGGGCAAAATGATTGTCCGGGAAGTGGACGGCCTGCCCGTGGTCCGTCCGGCCGCCGAGGGTGACGGCTCCAAGCTGGAAGTGATCGGCAGAATCACGAAGACGACGCTGCTTCGTCTTTTCTACGACGCGGTCAAACTTGGCTGAAGCCGTTCAATTCCAGACGTATCCGTGTTGTTTAAGCACCGCAAGGGCGTCCCGGATGTTCTGGTCCGGGAATTTGTCGCCCTTGATTTTTTTTACGCCTTCCACGATCGCTTCTTCCGTGAGGGGTTTGAGAATTTTCCCCAATTCTCCGGCCACAAAATCCGCTGTGGTGATGACTTCCAAATCATAAGGCGTCAGGGTGCCGAAATTCCGCAAAACGTATTCGATTTCCTGCGATTCCTTTTCAGACAGATGAGGATCTTCGATAAATTCCTGCAGCTCCTCGATCAAACGGACGCGATGGTTCATTCCGTCGGGGACGATCTCCACGATCCCCTTAAGCTGCAAACTGTGTACGGTATCGTCCAATTTCGAACTATAGGGGCCGTAATAGTGAATGGAATAATGAAAATCGGGACGGACCCCTCTTCTTCCGATCAGATAAACCAGCTTCTGCAAAGCTTTTTTGCCCGGGTATTGCAATTTGAAATCGGACATTTTCCGAAGGACGGTGACGACCAGTTCAACATGATTCATGTTCCTTACCCTTTCTCCTTCATTCATTCGTCGGATTCCCTGTCTCTCATCAGTTTTTTAACCAACTGTTCAGCTTTTTCACTTATGTTTTCCTTTGCGTAGATTCTCATAATATTTATCGGTTCGGTCATTTTATTGATTATAGCGGATTGTTCGCTGATCGTGCTGGGTTTGTCGCTGTGACTCAAAATGATGGGAATCGCTTGTTCGCTGTCGATTTCATATTTCAGAGGTATTTTATGTGTCATTTTGTCCGCGGAATCGAACAGAAGCTGACCCTCTCCAAATTCCTCGGTCAATCTCTTTTTCGTTAAGTTATACCACCGTTTTTCATGCACATTGGAATGGGTCGGCGTCTCGTATACGTTTCTCATGATTTTCCGGTTGATGATTCGATCCGCGCAATCATGATGCTTTTCGTCCTGTTTTAACATCGCCCAGACTTTGGCGTCGTCCCATTCCAGGTATTCCTTCACCTCCTTCGGATAATTCCTTCCCGGAAGCCTGTCTCTCAAATAATCCACAAGCATCCGGTCCAGAAACCGTCTCGTTTTGTGAAAATAAACCTGGACAAACATGAAATATCGGGCGAGCACGAATTCTTCGAAGGCGTGGATGCCTCCTTTTTCAATGGCGAGGTAGACATGATTTCCTTGTTTGTATGCGGTCAGACAAGAGATCAGCCTGTCGATATCATATTTTCCGTAATTTACGCCGCAATAATGGGAATCTCTCAGCAAGTAATCCATTTTGTCGCAATCCAGTTCACTGTCCATAAACTTTCTCAGGAAAATGAAATCCGGGTTGCTGATGTTTTTCCCCCGGTAAACGGAACAAATAAGCTCGGGTGTGATATCGAAATCACGGCCATATTTTTTTGTAAATTCGGCGCCAATTTCCTTGATGTAATCAGCAATTTCGGTTTCCATCACAATGTTGTCCGTAAAATCTTCATGCTCCAACCCGTCGGGAAACACGGATTCGGAACCGTGCGAAAATGGTGCGTGACCCAAGTCGTGCGTCAAGGCCATCAACCGCAAAATTTGCTCATACCATTCGGTTTTTTCTCTCGGGAAAAGATCTGCGCATTTCGCGACTACGGACCGGAATGATCGGGTGACCAAATGCATGACCCCGTTGGAATGGCCAAATCGTGTATGCTCCGCACCGTGGTACACCAAATGGGTCAGCGCCAATTGCTTGATTCCCCGCAGCCTTTGAAAAGGTCTCGAATCAATAATTTTTCTTTCCCAAGGCCGTACATCTATGTATCCATGCACAGGGTCGCGAAATTTGTATTCTTTCATGTCCGCTCACCTGGTTTTAAGTATACCAAACGTATGTTCGCATGTAAACAGTTTCCATGGGGATTTTGGATGACGGAATAATTTCCCGTTTTCGGAGGAACGATATTCCCCTGATGGAAATGTCAGGGGAAGGTGGGGGCATGCGCTGGCTGGCGAGGCTGCTGGCTTCCCTGCGGCAGGCGTCCGGAACGGACGGGGAACGGGAAAAACCCGGGACGGCGGGGGTGCCCGCCCGGCGTGCGGATGCGGAGAGCCTCAAACGGGCGTTCCAAAACATCCACGACGCCGAATGCGTGGAAATCGAAAACGACCGGCTGGGCAAAGCAACCCTGCTGTACATTCGCTCGCTCATCGATATCCGGCAGCTGCAGGAGTTCGTCATCGCCCCCCTGCAAAACGCTTCGGGGGCCGATTTGCGGGATACGATCCACGCGGCGCATCTCACCGAAATGGACAGTCCGGAACAGGCGGAAACCGCGGCGTTCAAGGGAGCGGTGATCGTGCTCGCCGGCGGCCGCCTGTGGAGCATCTCCCTTGCCAGCTCCCTGAGCCGGGCGGTGGAGCCGTCCAAGCAGGAAGCCGTCATCCACGGGCCGCAGGACAGCTTCACCGAACAGGTGGAAAACAACCTGACGCTGATCCGCCGCCGGCTGGCCGCATCCAGCCTGAAATCGGAACGGTTCCTGGTGGGCGGCCTGTCCCATACCACCGTCATCCTGCTTTACGTCGAAAGCCTGACCAATCCCGAATTGGTCCGGATCGCGCGGGAAAAGACGGCCGCCGTCCGGTCGGACGCCATCTTCGATTCGTCGCACCTGTCGCAGTTCATGGAGGACCACATCCACAGCGTGTTTCCCCAGTTCCAGCAGACGGACCGCCCGGACGCGGCGGCGGCCGCGCTGGCCAGCGGCAAGGTGGTGTGGCTGGTCGAGAACACGCCTTTCGCCCTGATCGCGCCCATCACCTTTTTCGACCTGTTCCAGTCCCCGGAAGACTACATCCATCGCTGGCCGGTGGCCAGCTTCCTGAGGGGCGTGCGGTTTTTCGCCTTTCTGTTCGCCATGTTTCTCATCCCGTTTTATGTGGCCATCACCATGCACCATTACCAGATGGTGCCGCTGGACCTGCTTTTTGTGGTGCTGGAGTCGCGCAGCGAGATTCCGTTCAACCCGTTCTGGGAAGCGCTGTTCATGATGCTCGTCCTCGAAATCCTGAAAGAGGCGAGTCTCCGGATGCCGTCCAAATCCGGCCAGACGCTGGGCATCGTGGGCGGCATTGTCATCGGGCAGGCGGGGGTGGAGGCCAACATCGCCAGCAATCTTCTGATCATCCACGTGGCCGTGACGGCGATCGCCTCGTTTCTCATTCCCAACTATCTGATGACCAACTCCAGCAAGCTGATCCAGTTCGGCCTGCTCCTGCTGGCGGCGTGGCTCGGCCTGTGGGGCATCACCCTCGGCCTGATCCTGGTGCTCATCCACCTGAACGGCCTGACGTCGCTGAAGCAGCCGTATTTCGCCCCGCTTTCGCCGTTTTACGGCGCCGACTGGAAAGACACCATCGTGCGCCTGCCGCTGAAGCGGATGTCCCGGCGTCCCGCCTATCTGAAGCCCGCGAACCCGTGGCGGTTCGGGGCCGGCAGCGGCCGTCCGGAACGGAAGGGATGAGCCGCGGGATGCGGGCGGAAGAACGCGGGGCGGCCGGCGGCCTTTGGCCGGCTTCCCTTGGGTGGCTGTTTGTCAACCGGCTCCAGGTGGTGCTCTACATCCTTGTTTTGCCCCATGTGCTGCTGTATCCGTATATGATCTGGGCGATCGTGATCGTCGGCTTCCTTTCCCATTTCAATTTGCGTCTGCTGGCCGGATGGCTGCGGACGGAAGAAGCGCGCCTCGGATACGAAGGGTTCGTCCGGCTGCTGGGGGAACGGGCGACCCGGGCGCTGGCCGTTCCCGGCGCCGCCGCCCTTTTGCTGGACAGCGCGATCGTGACCCTCGACTATCTGGAAGTGGCGCATCACGTGCTGTTTCCGTCGGTGAGCAGGCTGACGCTGCTTCCCCTTCTGTGGCTGGCGTCGTTCTATCTGGCGGGGCAGGGGATGCTTCTCGCCGGAAGGTTTGTCGTCATGGCCTTCATCGGATCCGTATGGATCGCGGCGCTGTTCATCCAGTTTCTTTTTCCGCCCGCCGCGGAATATCGTTTATTGCTGCCGGTTTTTCCGAAAGAACCGTGCGGAGACCTGGCGCTCATCCTGCCCGCGCTGTGGGCCGCCCTGTCCGGACCCCAGTATCTCGCCTTTGCCGGCCGCCGGTTCGCCCCCGCCGGCCGCATGTTCCGCTGGCTGGCCCTGGGCAATGCGCTCACCGTCCTGGAATACATCGTCTTTTTCCTGGCGGTCACGCTGTCTTTCGGGACGGAATACATGCGAAAGATCGATTATCCCGTCGTCCAGCTGATCCGGTATATCCAGCTGCCGTTCTTCGAACGCCTGGAGACCGTCGTAATTCCGGCCCACATGATCCTCTACGTGTTTCTGGACGCGTTTTTCATCCTGTTTCTGCGCGACGCCCTGCGCGTGGCCGCCGGCGCGGCCCGGAAGCCGGAGCGTCCGGGTTGGCTGACGGCCGCGGCCTTCCTGTGGGTGGCTGTTGTCTACGTGATCGGCAGGTTTTTCTGGACGAACGAAACGCAGCACCGTCTCTGGATCCACGTGCACGTCTGGCTGGCCGGCGCCCTGTACGCCCTGGTTCCGTCGTTTCTGGCGCTGGCGGCCGCGCGGCGGAGAAGAAGGAGCGACAGAACGCTGACATGAGAGCCCTGGCCGCTTTGGCAACGGCGCTGATCCTGGCCGGCTGTGCCTGGATCGATCCCGCGACCAATGTGGTGGAAGAGATTTCGCCCACCATCCTGATGTATTTGCACCTGAACGAAGATTCCGAACTGGAAAGCACCATCGTCGTACCCGCCGTGAAAAACGAACAAAAACAGGTGCTGACCGCCAGGGGGAAAACATTGAAGGAAACCCGGCAGAAACTGAACTTCGGCTACAGCCGTGAGTTCAAGAGCGGGCAGCTGCGGATGCTGTTTTTGTCGGAAGAGCTGGCCCGTAAGGGGATCATCCGGTGCCTGAACACGCTGTTGCTCGACCAGGAGATTTCGGACCGCATGTACCTGGCCGTCGTGCGGGGGGATTTCACCGGCTTATTGCGGAAACAGATCCAGGAGCAGAAAAATTACGACCGGATCCTGTACAAGCGGTTCCGGCACTATAAACATCAAGTGACTTCCCAAAACCTGCATTTTTTCCTCAGGGAGTATTATTCGCCCTATGCCGATCCCCGGCTTCCGCTGTTCGAGGTGCGGGACGGGCAGCTGGTCTATTCGGGCACCGCCCTGTTTCTCGATGACCGGATGGTCGGGGCGATCCCGGGAGAAGCGGACGCGTTTTTTCAAATGATCGATAACGGCAAGGGCTACTTTCCCAACATCACGTCTCCGGAACACGACGTGGTGCTGGGCAAGGTGACCACGGCCCGGAAAATCAAATATGACGCGAAAAACGAGAGGATCGTGATCACCGTGCACCTCGAAGGGCAGGTGGACGAATACACGGGAGACCTGAATCTGGGCGACCCGCAAGAGGCGGAGCGGTTCATGCGCGGGCTGAAGGAAGACCTGGAAGCGCGCATCCTGGAGGTGGTCCGATCGCTGCAGGAGCTGTCCGTCGATCCGCTGCGGGCGGGACTGTCGACGGTGACCCTTTTTCGCGAGCGGTTTCCCGGCGGCGAATGGCGAAAGCGTTGGCCGGAGCTAACGGTCACTGTGCGGGTGGATCTCGGACTGTCCAATCTGGGCATGAGCAAGCCGGAGGAATGAAAATATGTTCTTTTGAAAAAAATGAAATTTTTTTTTATTATTGCCGTAATAGAAATGGGGTCGACAGGATCCTGTTCAGGCTTGGAAAAGGAGGAATCGCGGCAGGATGAAACCGCTCGTGATCGAGCAGGTCGTCAAGCAATACGGCGAGAAGATCGCCGTAAACAGTCTCAGCTTCGAAGTGTCGGAGGGTGAAATCTACGGCCTCCTGGGCGCCAACGGGGCCGGCAAGACAACCACGATGCGCATGATTCTGGGGCTCATCATGCCTGATCGCGGCGAAATTCGCTATTTCGGCAAATCCTACGGTTCGGAGCAGCTGCGCATGATGGGCTATTTGCCCGAGGAGCGCGGGTTGTATCCGAAGCTGAAGGTGTCGGATCAGCTCATCTACCTCGGGCAGCTCCGCGGCATGTCCCGCGCCGAGGCCGACCGGAGCCTGCGCGAGTGGCTGGGGAGATTCCAGGTCGAGGATTATTACAACCGGAGAGTGGAAGAGCTGTCCAAGGGGAACCAGCAGAAGATCCAGTTCATCGCCGCCGTCATCCACCGTCCGAAGATTCTCATCCTGGACGAAGCGTTCAGCGGCCTGGATCCGGTCAACGTCGAGCTGCTCAAGTCGGCGGTGAAGGAACTGCGCGACCAGGGCATCAGCATGGTGTTTTCCACGCACCGCATGGAGCACGTGGAGGAGCTGTGCCGCAACATCACCATCCTGGACCGGTCCCGGACGATGCTTCAGGGGTCGCTGCGGGACATCAAACGGAAGTTCCCCAGGGAGCGGGTGGTTCTGGAGACGGAAGGCGAAGTGCACGGGCTCGAAAGCCTGCCGGACATCCGCTCGGTGCGGCGCACGGAGACGGGATACGAGATCTTCATCGCCCGCGAGGACGCCGCCCAGAACATCCTGCGCCACGCCATGGCGCAGGCGCCGGTGCGGCGCTTCGAACTCATGGAGCCGACGCTGAACGAAATCTTCATCAAAACGGTGGGTGAGCGGAATGAATAGCCTGTGGACCGTGATGGCCTTCACCCTGCGCAACAAGCTGCGGAGCAAGGCCTACATCTGGACGACGGTCACCATTGCCCTCCTGCTCATGGTGGGAGCCAACCTTCCCTATATCCTGGAACGGCTGAACGCGGGCGGTTCCAACGAACCGAAACCCGTCGGATACATAGAAGGCGCCTATCCGGAAATCGTGCAAGGGCTGGAAGCTTTCTTCGCCAGGCAGGAAAATCCGGCCATCCGCCTCGTGGCCATTCCTTCCGGCGGTTCGCCCCAGGCCGACGAAGCGGCGCTGCGCCAGGCGGTGGAAGACGAGATGGTCAAAGGGTACCTGACGTTTGCGGACCGTCCGGAAACCGGGTTCCCGGAAGTGGTCTTCCATTCGTCGTCCCTGACGAATTTCTCGCTCGCGGACAGCCTGCGCGTCGGCCTGGAAAGCGTCAAGGCCGAAATGGTGTTCCGCAACGTGCAGCTGAGCGAAGCCGAGCGGGCCTTGCTGGCCGCGCCCGTTGCCGTGCACACTCTGCTGGTGTCGTCGGACGGGGAAGGGGGCAGAACCGCCGCCGATCAGGCCGTGGTCATGGCGCTGACGTACGCCCTCATCATTCTGCTGTTCATGGCCGTCACGATCACCGGCCAGCTGGTGGCCACGGAAATCACCGCGGAGAAAAGCTCCCGCGTCATGGAAATCCTGATCACCAGCGTGAAACCTCTCACGCAGATGTTCGGCAAGATCCTCGGCACGTTTTTCGCCGGCATCATCCAGATCGTCGTGCTGGTTGCGGTGTTCGTCATCAGCCTGTTGATGCCGCACAACCGGGGGGCGCTCGATGCGCTGGGAATCCGGCTTGACGCGGTGGAACCGCAACTTTTGGCGTATGCGATCTTTTTCTATCTGGCCGGATACTTTCTGTATGCGACGCTGTTTGCCGCGATCGGTTCCATCGTCAGCCGCACGGAGGAGCTGGGCCAGGCGACCACGCCCGTCATGATCCTGTCGATGGTCGGCTTCTATATCGCCATTTTCAGCCTGCAAAATCCGAAAAGCCCGCTGGTCGTCATCGGATCGTACTTTCCGTTCTTCACGCCGTTCCTCATGTTCGAGCGCATCGGCCTGGCCGATCCGCAGGCGTGGGAGATCGCGCTGTCCATCGGCATCCTGCTGGCCTCCATCCTGCTGTTTGGCTGGCTGGCGGCGAAGATCTACCGCGTCGGCGTGCTGATGTACGGCAAGCGTCCTTCGATCAAAGAACTGGTGAAAGCGATGAAGGCGTACAAGGTGTAAGGTGTTGGCGGTTGCGGGGCGTTCCGCCCGGGAAACGTGCCCGGCGCGGGCGCCCGCGAATATTGTATGTTCGGCGAATCATGTTTCTGGAAGACTTTCGAACGGCTTTATAAAATGAGAGTAAAACCCCATGCCCATTGAGCCTTGGAGGCGGAGGAACAGACATGAAAATCACGGACATCATCGCGCACACCGTCACCGTGCCGCTGGAAGCGCCCCTTCGGCACAGCAACGGCGTGCACTGGGGACGCTTCGTGCGCACGGTGGTGGAGGTGCACACCGACGAGGGGATCGTCGGCTGGGGCGAAATGGGCGGCGGCGGCGAAAGCGCCCGGCTCGCCTTCGAGGGCTTGAAATCGTATCTGATCGGACACGATCCGTTTGAGCTCGAGCAGCTCCGGTTCAAGATCTGCAACCCCACCGCCAGCCTGTACAACAACCGCACGCAGCTCCTGGCGGCCATCGAGTTCGCCTGCCTCGACATCATGGGCAAGAAGCTGGGCGTGCCGGTGCACCGGCTGCTTGGCGGCAAGCTGCGGGACCGGGTGCCTTTCGCGAGCTACCTGTTTTTCCGCTATCCCAACGAGCGCACGGGAGAAGGGGAAGTGCGCACCGTCGAACAGCTGGTGGAGCATACCCGGCAGCTCAAGGAGCGGTACGGGTTCACGACCCACAAGCTGAAGGGCGGCGTGTTCGATCCCGCCTACGAACTGGAATGCTACCGGGCGCTGGCGGCGGCGTTCCCGGAAGACCGGCTGCGCTTCGACCCCAACGCCGCCTACAGCGTGGAGCAGAGCATCGCTTTCGCCAAGGCCATCGAGGACCTGAACAACGACTATCTGGAAGATCCGACGTGGGGCCTGAACGGCATGCGGCGGGTGCGCGAGAAGACGAGGCTGCCGCTGGCGACCAACACGGTGGTGGTGAACTTCGAGCAGCTGGCGCAGAACATCCTGCAGCCGGCGGTGGACGTCATCCTGCTGGACACCACCTTCTGGGGCGGCATCCGGCCGTGCCTCAAGGCGGCGGCGGTATGCGAGACGTTCCAGTACAGCGTCGCCGTGCACTCTTCGGGCGAGCTGGGCATCCAGCTGGCGACCATGCTGCACCTCGGGGCGGTGGTGCCGAACATGCCCTTCGCCATCGACGCGCACTATCATCATCTGGCGGACGATATCCTGGCCGGCGGCAAGATGCCATACGAAAACGGCTCCATCGCCGTGCCGGACGGACCCGGGCTGGGCATCGAGGTGGACCGGGACAAGCTGGCGTTCTACGAAGAGGAATTCGCGCGGCTGGGCGGCTATCCGTACGACCGGGACCCGCACCGGCCCGGCTGGTTCCCGCTCATCCCGAACGACCGGTGGGCGGACCCCCGGAAGGTGCGTTGAAGGAGATCCGACCCGACAGATAAAAAGGGAAAGGACGACCGGAACATGCTGCTGCAAGGGAAAGTCGCCATCGTGACCGGCGCCGGCCGGGGCATCGGCGCCGCCATCGCGCGGGGATTCGCGCGGGAAGGCGCCGCCGTGGTGCTGGCGAGCCGCACGGCGGAGCAAGTCGGGGAACAGGCGGCGCGCATCCGCGCCGAATACGGCGGGCGGGCCCTGCCCGTCGTCTGCGACGTCGCCGACGAAGCGCAGGTGGAGGCGCTGGTGGAACGGACGGTGCGGGAATTCGGCGGCGTGGATATCCTGGCCAATTGCGCCGGCATCACCATGGTGGCGCCGTCGGAGGAGCTGACGCTCGAGAACTGGCACCGGTGCCTCAAGATCAACCTGGACGGCACTTTTCTGTGCTGCAAGCACGCGGGACGGCAGATGATCAGGCAGGGGCGCGGCGGCAAGATCATCAACATCACCTCGATCACGGCGCACGCGGCCATTCCGCAACGGGCCGCCTATGCGGCCAGCAAGGGCGGGGTGGCGCAGCTGACGCAAAACCTGGCGGTGGAATGGGCGCGGCACAACATCCAGGTCAACGCCATTTCCCCGGGTTTCATTCGCACGGAGATCGTGGAGGAGCTGATCCGGCGCGGCGTCCACAACCCGGCCAGGATGGAGGCCCGGATTCCCGCCGGGCGCATGGGCACGCCGGAAGACATGGTCGGCCCCGCGCTGTTCCTCGCTTCGTCCATGTCGGATTACGTCACCGGCATCATCCTGAAGGCGGACGGAGGCTGGCTGGCCAACGGATACGTCTGATCGTTCCGTATTGACGGAAAAAGAAAGGAACGGTATGTTGGAGGAAAGCGCGGGGAGGTGAACCGCGGAAACGATGAGCCGTGCAAAGCGGAATGATCCGATGACGGAAACGGCGCCGGACCACGGTCGCCAGGCGCGGGAAGCGCCGCAGGGACGGGGCGCCGACGCGGCGGCGGGCGTCCCGGGAACCGTGTTCCGGATCCCGGCGATTTACCGGGCCTTGCTGGAGGAACATCTGGCCTATCGCCGCGCCGCGTTGTTCCGGGAGCTGTTGCAGGGAGACCGCGTCATGAGGCCTTCGGATTGGCGGGAGGAACGGGAACGGCTGCGCCTGCCTTCCCGCAGCGAGCCGTTCTGCGTGGCGCTGGCCGAAGTGGACGGATACGTTCGTCTGGCCGCCCGCTATTCGCCGCGCGACCGGCAGCTCCTGAAGTACGCGCTGACGAAGGCCGCTTCGGAACTGGCGGACGCTTCGGGTCTGAAGCTGTGGACGGAATGGCTGGAGAGCCGCCGGCTCGGCATGATGTTCCTGAGAAGCCGGTTCGGTCCCGGACGGCTGGAAGACGCCGCCGCGGTCTGCGAGCGGCTGCGCGCCTGGACGGCGCAACATCTGGGATTTACCGTCACGATCGGCGTCGGGGACCCCGTGCCGGGGCCACAGCGCCTCGCGGCGTCCTTCAGTCAGGCGGAAGAGGCCCTGCAGGCGAAGATCGTCCGCGGCACGGACCGCGTCATCCTGTACCGGGACATCCGGCACGTCCGCGCGGGATCGCCGCTGGGCGAACGGTGGCCGGAGATCCGGGACATCGCCGTCCTGTTCCGCAAGGGCGAGCCGAAATGGCGCGACGCGTTCCGGCGGTTGTTCCAGGACGAAAGGCTGCGGGACTTGAGCCGCGACGACGCCGTCACGCTGGTCAACATGCTGGTGGTGTTCCTGGACCGCGAGATGACGGAATTCGTGCCGGCGGATACCGCCGGATGGTGGAAGACCCGGACGGAACCGGCCCTGCGCGGGATCGCCGCAGGCATGGAAAGCCTGGCGGAAGCGCGGGAAGCCTTTCTGGCGGCGCTGCGGGAATGCGAGGAACAGCTGAAACGGATGCGGAAAGCGCGGCCGTCCGCCGCCGTTTTTGAACAGATGCGGGAATACATCGACGCCAACTACGCCAATCCGGACCTGTCCCTTGCCCACCTCGGCGGATTGTTCGGGCTTTCGCCGAAATCCGTCAGCCACCTGTTCAAGGAACAGTCGGGCGTCAATTTCGTCGATTATCTGGCCAGGGTCCGGATGGAACAGGCCAAGCGCCTGCTGCTGACGTCCGACGAGCCGATTCCCGGCGTCGCCGCGCGGGTGGGGTACGTTCACGCCGTCTCCTTCAACCGGATGTTCAAGAAAGTGGTCGGCATCACGCCCGGCGAATTCCGGAAACGGTATCGGATGAAAGGCCGGTTTTTTAAAGGCGGTACCTTGTATACAAGTATCCAAGAACAACCTGGTGTTCGGTGGGGGGTCCGGAGTGACCGAATTTTTGTCCCTGACGCCGTTCGATTCCCGGAAACCGTTGAGCGATCAGGTGTACGGCCGGATCCGGGAGGCCATCGTGTCCCTTGAACTGGAACCCGGACAGATGATCTATGAAAACGAACTGGCGGCGTCCCTCGGCGTCAGCCGCACGCCCGTGCGCGAGGCGATCCGCAGCCTGATGAACGAAGAGCTGCTGGAGGTGCTGCCGCAGCGCGGCACGCGTGTCGCCTATATTTCGGAGCGGAAAGTGCTGGAGGCGCAGGCCGTCCGCCTCCTGCTCGAGCTGGGGGCCTTCCGGATCGCCGCGCGCAACTGGAACGCCGCGGACCGGGCCGTTACGCGGGCCATGCTGGACCGTCTCCTGCAGGATCAACGGAAGGCTGCCGACACGGGGGACATCAGCGGGTTCATGCGCCTGGACGAGGAATTCCACCGCACCATTCTTGGCATTGCCGGCAACGCCACGCTGCTTGGCGTCGTATATTTCATGCGCGGCCATCTCAACCGGTTCCGCTATCTGGCGATCCGCGAGTACCGGCACATGCACCGCGTCGTGGAGGAACACGAGCGCCTGTACGAAGCGATTCGGGAGGGCGACGAGGAGAACGCCGCAAGGCATCTGGAAGCGCATCTGGGGAGCATCAAGCGGGAAGTGCCCGAGCTTCGCCGGGCCTACCCCGATTACTTTATCGATTGAAGAAACGGCAACCTCCCGCCGCCGGCGCCGCGGCCGGGAGGTGGTTCGCCGCTGGCATCCGTCAAAAATCCCTTTCCAGCCGCCGCATGAGGGCGGCCATTTCCTCGTCCGTCGGTTCCGCTTCCGCGTAGCGCGCCCGATAGTAAAGCTCAACGAGGAGGGGAATATCCCCGACCGCGGCCGCCGCCGGAAAAGCCGCCGCTTTCTCCGCCGTTTCGCGGGGGGTGAGGTGCCGCGGCGGCCGGAAGCCTTCCCGTTCCAGACGGCGAAGCCAGCGCCGGTACAGAAACCGCACGCGGGCGCGGTTGTCGGGCATGTCTTCCCAGCGTTCCTCCCGGCGTCCCTTGAGCCGCCTGAACAGCCGGCTTTCCCGCAGCTTGCGCGCGGCTTCCTCCCAGGAAAAGAGGGAAGTTTCCTCATCGACGTACCCCGGGTCCGGCTCCGGACGGGGCGATTTGTTTTGAAGGAAGGATAGCAGAGCCCCGAACAGACGGCGCAGCCACCCGCCGGCGCGGCGCCGGACGTGGAGGGCCAGGGCGGCCAGCCCGGCAGCCGCCAAAGCGCCGCCGAGGGCCAGGAAAAGGTGGTCGAGGAACCGGCTCCAGGCGGGTTGTTCTTCCGGCGGGAAAAAAGCCTCCGGGCGATTCGGCGAGGCGGAAGGTTCGGCCACGGGCGAAGTGTCGAAAACTTCGGGTTTTTGGGGACGCGGAAAGGCCTCCGACACCTCCCGCAGCGCGTAAAGGGCCGCATCCCACAACAGGCTGCCGAGCCCGCCCGCCAGGGCGAGGACGACCGCGAACAGACCGGCGATGAAAAAACGGTTGTGCCTGCGAACGGCCCGGGGGACCAGGTCGGGCCGGTCTTCCGCGTGGGCGGCCCAGGCCAGATGGGCGCGGTTGAGGGCAAAAACGGCCACGGCCAGCACCGCCGCGCCGCAAACGGTCAGGACACCCTGCAACGGGCGCAGTTCCGGCGCGATCGCGGACGCGATGCTCGCGACGGCGTAAATGCCCACGCCCAGGAAATACCAGGCCTCATATTGCGCGCGCGCGGCGACGGTGGCCCCTTGCAGGACGGCGCCCGCCGTCAGCGCAAAGACGGCGGCGTCTTCCGGCCACGGGCCGCCGGCGGCCCAGTGGCAGGCCCCTCCCGCCGCCAGCGCAAGGGCCAGGCGCTGCCACATCGGCCTCAGCCACAGACTGGCCGCCGCGCCCGCCGCGGACAACGGCGCCGCGAGAACAAGCCACACGCGTTCGAGACGATCCGGAACCAGATAGTGGTCGAAAAGCAAAAACACGGGAAGCAGCATGAACAGTTCGTACAAAGCCGCCGTGGCAAAACGGACCGCATGCCCCGCGCCGAGCGGCGCGCGGGACCGATCGCCGCCGCTTTCGGTCAAGCCGCCGTCCCCGCCGGGGCCGGGCGCCGTAGAGGGGCGCTCCGCTCCGGGCATGGCTCCATGCACGGATTCGCGGAGGGGGCCGTGCATGGAATCGCGCACGGGTCCGGGTCCGTGCACGGGTCCGTCCACGGGCCTACGCGTGAGCCGGCGCATGGACCGCTTCCCCTTTCGGTTCCGGGATGAACATCCATTCGACGCCGTGACCGAGGGATTCCGCCCGCGCGGCGGCCTGCCGCAACGCTTCCCCCCGGTGGCAGGTGATGAGCAGAAAATCGAGGGAGGCGCCGTTCCGTTCCGCTTCCCGTTCCAGCAGCCAGGCCATGCGGCCCGTCGTTTCCAGTTCCAGTTTAGCCATCGCTTCCAGAAGGTCGGTCAGGTGCGCGGCGCCGCCTGCCGGCGGAATATGGACCGGCTCCCGGGGGCCTCCGGCCAGCCATCCGTTGCACAGAAAACCGGTTTCGATGCCGTGGCGCAGCGCGTAATCCGCGACGGACGCGGCGTAGCGGATGCCTTCTTCGATGCGTTCCGGATCGGTCACCGTTTTCCACATCGTCTCCGTCACTTCCAGGTTGAGGCAGATCACCAGCCGGTGATCCGCCGTGGGTTCCCGCCGGTGCACCTGCAGCCGGCCCGTGCGGGCGGTCGCTTTCCAATGCACGGCGTTCGGCGGATCGCCGGCCTGGTATTCGCGCACGCCGGACGCCAGAAACGGGTCTTCCACGATCCAGCGGCGGACCGGCAGTTCCCCGAGCCAGCCGTGGTTGGGCAACGGAAGTTCGTGCAGCGGGACGGCGCGCGGGTAGACAAGCAGCGTAAGTGAAACCGGGAATTTCCGCGCGGCGCGCACAAGGCCGAAGGGGTCGCCTGCCGTCATCGTGACGGATTCGAGACGGTACCAGCCGCGTTTCGCCAGACGGACCCGGTGGCGGCGAACGATCCGGCGATAGGGGCGCAGGCTGAACAGGCTGATGTGATGCTGAAAAAGCTCGCCGCGGGAAACACCGAAGTTTTCCTGCCGGCCGAAAACCAGGTGGCGGGACATCACCGACTCCAATTTGAGCCACGGCACGGGCAAAAGCTTGCGGTTGGCGATCCGCTCCACCATTTCGATCGTCTCCCCTTCAAACGCCGCCTCCCGCGAAAAATGCCGCTCATAGGTGACGTGACGCAGCGCCCGTTTCTCATACACCCTGGCGAGGACGAACAGAACGATCAGGCCGTACAGCACCATCCAATGGAAGGCCATGGATCCATCCCCCGCTTCAAGGCGAAAGGGATTCCGCCGGCACTTCGATTTCGGCCAGCAGGCCGCGCACGACCTCTTCCGGCCGGGAAGCCCGGCCCGGGGCGGCGTAATGCAGAAGCAGGCGGTGCGCCAGCACCGGCACGGCCAGCCGCTTGACGTCGTCCGGCACGACGTGGTCGCGGCCTTGCACGAGGGCGTACGCCTGGGCGGCGCGCAAGAGCGCCTGGCTGCCGCGCGGACTTATGCCAAGCGCCACGTCGGGATGCCGTCGCGACGCTTCCGCGATGCGCACGATGTAGCGAACGAGGTCGGGATGCACCCGGACCGAAGCCGACAGGCGCTGCAGGTTGACCGCTTCTTCGGCGGAAAGCACCGGGGCGAGGTCGTCCAGCGGGTTGCGCTCCCGGAACCGCTCCAGAATGGCGACTTCGTCCTCAAAAGACGGGTAGCCGAACGAAATGCGCATGAGGAAGCGATCCAGCTGCGCTTCCGGCAAGGGAAACGTTCCCCGGTGCTCGACGGGATTCTGGGTGGCGATGACCATGAACGGTTGCCGCAGGACGTGCGTTTTGCCCTCGATGGTGATTTGCCGCTCCTCCATGCTTTCCAGCAGGCTCGCCTGGGTGCGGGGCGTGGCCCGGTTGATCTCGTCGGCCAGCAAAATGTGGGTGAACAGGGGTCCGGGACGAAATTCGAACGCGCCCGTCTGCTGATTGAAAAAATAAATGCCGCTTAAATCCGAGGGCAGCAAATCCGGGGTAAATTGCACGCGTTTGAAATCGCATCCCAGGGAGCGGGCCAGCGCTTTCGCCAGCAGCGTCTTGCCCATGCCGGGCACATCCTCGAGCAGGGCGTGCCCGCCCGCCGCCAGGGTGGCCAGCAGCAGGTCGACCGCTTCTTCCCTGCCGACGATCACCCTTCCAATGTTGGCGCGAATCCGGTTGATCCGTTCCGATATTTCCGAGATTTCGGCCGGCCGCAATGCGCCATCCCCCTTCGCGGAACCTCACTTTTTTCAGTATATCACAACCTTGTCTGGGGCGCTTTGTGTGGTATGGTAACGATTGAAAGAGCCTCATCGGAGAGAAGATCATGCCGAAAAGGACGCTTGCCGCGTTGCGAGCCCTGTTCATGCTTGCGGTTTCCCTCGGATCCGTCGTAAGTTCGGCCAACCTTGCGCCTGTAGCATCGCCCGGCCTTTCCCCCGACGGTTCGGCCGGCCCGTCCGGGGGTCGTGTCGGACATCGGCCCGGGCCATCCGCCCGGCATCCCGCGCCCGGGACCATCCTTTTCAATCACAACGGGAAAATCATCCTGTGGAGCCACGAAAAAGGAAAAAACCTGGGTGGAAGAGTAGCGGGAATCGGGCGGAAATCAGGCGGAATCGCGCCGGCATGCTGTTGTTCGACGCCGATCATTTGTGTTATAGTACGATAGAAAACGGGGCGGGAGCGTATCCCGCCTTCCGCGATTCCGGACGAAAAGGAGGGCGAACGCCATGCCTGGCGACAAGGCGGAAGAACGTCCGTCCGGCGCCTGCGCCAGTTCCGCCGTGACCGGTCCGCCCGGGCCGTCCGCTCCTTCCGGCGTCCCCGGAGAAGCCGGCGAATCCGCGTCCTCCGGCTTGCCGGAGAAGTCCGGCAGGGCGCCCGGCTTGACGCATCTGGGCTCCGGAGAGACCCGGTACGCATTTTCCTACGATCCCGATTTGCTCGAGACGTTCGAGAACCGGCATCCGGACCGGGATTATTTCGTGAAATTCAATTGTCCCGAATTCACCACCCTGTGCCCGATCACCGGGCAGCCCGATTTCGGGGCGATCTACATTTCCTACATTCCGGACCGCAAGATGGTGGAGAGCAAGTCGCTCAAGCTGTACCTGTTCAGCTTCCGCAACCACGGGGGATTCCACGAGGACTGCGTGAACACCATCATGAACGACCTGATCCGCGTGATGGAGCCGCGCTACATCGAAGTGTGGGGGAAATTCATGCCCCGCGGCGGCATTTCCATCGATCCGTTCTGCAACTGGGGCCGGCCCGGGACGAAGTACGAGCGGATGGCCGAGTACCGGCTGCTGAACCACGACATGTACCCGGAAAAGGTGGACAACCGGTAGCGCGGGAAGCGGTTTTCGCCGCCGGAAAGCGCTTGGAGGAGAGCGGGAGGCGGACGCATGGTTGTGTACCGCGGACGCCGTTTGCTTTGGGAGGAACGTCGGATGAAAGCATGGAAAACGGGCACGGTTGCCCTGTATCTCGCGGCCATTGTCGCCGCCAACGTCATGACGGCGCGCCTGGCCCCTCCGGCCATCGGGCCGTTCATCGTGCCGGCGGGGACGTTTCTGATCGGCGCCACGTTCGTGCTCAGGGATCTGGTCCAGAACGCCATCGGCCGGACGGCCACCTACTTCTGGATCGCCGTGGCCATGGTCCTGTCGGCGGTCACTTCCTACGCGTTGGGGGACACCCTGTGGATCGTGTTTGCGTCCGCGCTTACGTTTCTTTTTTCGGAGACCGTCGATACCGAGCTGTACACCAGGCTGAGGCTGTCCATGAGCCAGCGGGTGCTGGTGAGCGGCACGGTCGGCAGCCTTCTGGACAGCACCATCTTTGTGGTCGTGGGGCTGTCACCGCTGGGCGCAGGTTTCTTGAGCTGGGACCAGGTGGGCCGGGCGATCGCCGGCCAGGCGGTCATCAAGACGGCCCTGCAGCTCGTGGGCGCATTGGCGATTGGCCAGTTTGTAAGATTTAGCAGGGTTAATCATTATTCGCGTTAAATTTTCAAAAGCTGAATTTGAATCGCCGTCTCGACGGAAACGGACACAAGCGACGAGCAACGGAAGACAGGGATTTGCCAGCGCTTCACACGGGAAGGGAGAGGAGACGGCGTGCCCACGTCTACGGCGACCGGGGCGGGCGTCCAAAGGGCCGGTACCGCGGCGGGAAAAGCGGTGATTCCGGTCCTTTTGGCGATCAGCCTCGTCCATTTTCTGAACGACGTCATGCAGGCGGTCGTGCCGGCGCTCTACCCGATTCTGGAAGAGACGCTGAGCCTCACTTACGCGCAGATCGGATGGGTGGCGTTCACTCTCAACATGACCGCTTCGGTCATGCAGCCCTTCGTCGGCCTGTATTCCGACCGCCGGCCATCGCCTTTTATGCTTCCTTTGGGCATGGCGACGAGCCTGCTGGGGATGATCGGCCTCGCGCTGGCGCCCGGCTTCTGGACCGTGCTGTTGTCCGTGGTGTTCATCGGCATCGGTTCGGCCGTTTTCCATCCGGAAGGATCGCGCGTCGTGTATTTCGCGGCGGGCGGCCAGCGGGGATTCGCCCAATCGGTGTACCAGGTCGGAGGCAACGCGGGCGGATCGCTTGCGCCGATTCTGACGCTCCTCATCTTTTTGCCCCTGGGCCAGATCGGCGCCCTCTGGGGAACGGCGTTCGCGGGGGCGGCCATCGCCGTGCTGCTGGCGGTGGTCCCGTGGTACAGGGCCCGCCTGAGGGAATACGGGGAGCGGACCCGCGGCGGGGCGGGGCGGCAAGGCGCCAAAACGGCCGCGCTTTCGTCCGGTTTGGCCAACCATCCCCGCGCCGGACTTGCCATGGGACTTTTGCTGTTTTTCATTTTCGCCCGGGCCTGGTATCATTCCGGGATCGCAAGCTATTACCAGTTCTATCTGGTGGAAGATTACGCCCTGACCAAAGCCCAGGCGCAGATTCCCGTTTTCCTGTTCCTGGCCGGGGGAGTGATCGGCACGCTGTTCGGCGGCTGGCTTGCCGACCGGATCGGCATGAAGCGCACGATGGCCTGGTCCGTCTGCGCCTCCGTTCCGTTTGCCCTGCTGTTTCCGCACCTGCCGCTTTTCTGGATTTATCCCGTCGCTTTCGTGCTGGGTTTTACGATTTTGTCCACTTATTCCGTCAGCGTTGTGTACGGCCAGGTCATCATGCCCGCGAGGGTCGGCATGGCCTCCGGGCTTACGACGGGGCTGGCGTTCGGCCTGGGCGCCATCGGCTCCGTGGTGATCGGCGACGCCGCCGACCGGTATGGACTGACCGACGTGATGCTGGTCATGGGCTTCCTTCCCCTGCTTGGCCTGTGCACGTTGTTCCTGCCCTCCGACCGCCGGTGAAGGGCGGAAGGCGTCCCTCTGAGGGGTGGAGGATATCCCGCAAAGAACGACGGCCGGACCGGCCGCGGAGCGTGACCGCTCACTGCCGGATGCCGGCCTTTCTATTGCCCGTTCCGTTTGCGTCCGGGAATGACGGCGCCTGCCTTCAGCCGGGCGAAGAATCCGGAGATGGCCATTTCCGCCGCGCCCATCACCGCCGAGCGGTCGCCCAGCTCCGCAAACATCAGTTGCAGATGGCGCAGGGGAAAGCTCATGGTTCGCCGGACCACGGTTTTGCGCAGGGAATCTTCCAGCCACGGCCGGGCGCGGGTCATCCGGTTGCCGATGATGACGGCCTCGGGGTTGAACGCGTTCACGATGTTGGCGACGCCGATGCCCAGATATTCCCCCGCCTGCGCGAGCAGCGCCTGCACGTCCTCCCGCCCGGCGGCCGCCGCCGCAAGCAGCCCGTCGAGATCGTCGACGCCTTCGATGCCGCTGTGCTTCGCCCGCTCCAGAAGCGCCCGTTCCGAAGCGTAGGCTTCCCAGCATCCCTGGTTGCCGCAGGCGCAGGGCTTGCCGAAGGCTTCGACGGACATGTGGCCGATTTCGCCGGAAAATCCGGAAGCGCCCTTGTACAGCGACTGCTGCAGGATCAGTCCGGCGCCGATGCCGATGCCGACGCTGACATAGACGAGATTGGAAATGCGGCGCCCGGCGCCGTATTTCTGTTCGCCCAGGGCGCCCGCGTTGGCTTCGTTGTCGATGGTGACGGGCAGCCGGTACCGTTCGGCCAGCCGGTCCCGCAGCGGGACGCCGCGCCATTTCAGGTTGGGGGCGAGAAGCACGGTGCCGCTGTCGTCCACCAGCCCCGGCACGCCGACGCCGATGCCCACGATGCCGTAGGGAGAAGGCGGGGCGAGGCTGATGAGGCCGTCCACGCAGGCGCACAGCTCGTTCAGCACCGGTTCCGGTTCCGTCTGCCGCAGCGCGGTCACGCGTTCAGCGACGATGGCGCCCTTCAAGTCCGTCAGCACGCCGCGGATATAGTTGACGCCCAGATCGACGCCCACCGCGTGGCCCGCCGTGGCCACGAACTCGAGCAGCACCGGCTTCCGTCCTCCGCTGGACTGGCCCGTGCCGATTTCGCACACCAGCGAGCCGTCGATCAGCTCCTGCACGAGGTTGGACACCGTGGCCTTGTTCAGCCCGGTTCTTTCCGAGATCTGCGCGCGGGAGAGCGGGGCGCCCCGCAGGATCGCCTCCAGCACGATGGCCGTGTTGATGCGCTTGATCAGCGTCTGGTCTCCGGTTTCCGTCATCATGCGCGTTCGCGACTCCTTGCCTTTTCCGTGTACATGTCCCGGGGTTTCCCCGTTGATCGCGTTCCATGAATAATACTCCCATTCGATCGCCGGAATTGCAAGCGGGAAGGGCATCCGGGGACGCGATTTCGCCATCCGGGCATCAAGACTTTGTTTATTGCATAGACAAAGTAAGTGTCAAGCGTTATTCTATAGATAAACAAGAAAACGGTTTCGAAGGAGGACTGTCGCCCATGAGCTGGTTTCCCAACGTTCCGAAAATCCAGTACGAGGGACGCGACACCGACAATCCCTTCGCGTTCCGGCACTACAATCCGCAGGAAAAGGTGCTCGGCAAGACGATGGAGGAGCACCTGCGTTTCGCCGTGGCCTACTGGCACACGTTTACCGCCGCGGGGGCGGACCCGTTCGGGGTCGGCACGGCGGTGCGCAAATGGGATTCCCTTTCCCCGATGGACAAAGCCAAGGCCCGCGTGGAAGCGAACTTCGAGCTGCTCGAGAAGCTGGGCATCCGGTTTTTCTGCTTCCACGACGTGGACATCGCGCCGGAAGGAGCCTCGCTGGCGGAGTTCCACCGGAATCTGGACACCATCGTGGCCATGATCAAGGACTACATGAAATCGACAGGCGTCAAGTTGCTCTGGAACACCGTGAACATGTTCACCCATCCCCGCTACGTGCACGGAGCCGGCACCAGCTGCAACGCCGACGTGTTTGCCTACGCCGCCGCTTCCGTGAAGAAGGGGCTGGAGATCGGCAAGGAACTCGGCGCGGAAAACTACGTGTTCTGGGGCGGCCGCGAAGGCTACGAATCGCTGCTCGTCACCGACCTGGCGCTGGAAGAGGAAAACATGGCGCGCCTGCTCCGCATGGCCGTCGAATACGCCAAGGAAATCGGTCTCGACGCCCAGCTGCTCGTCGAGCCGAAGCCGAAGGAGCCGACGAAGCACCAGTACGACTTCGACGCGGCGACCACCATCGCGTTCCTGCAGAAGTACGGGCTCAAGGAGCATTTCAAGCTGAACATCGAAGCCAACCACGCCACGCTGGCGGGGCACACCTTCGAGCACGAGCTGCGCGTCGCGCGGATCAACGGCGTGCTCGGGTCCATCGACGCCAATCAGGGGGACCTCCTGCTCGGCTGGGACACCGACGAATTCCCGACGGACCTGTATTCGACGACCCTGGCCATGTACGAGGTGCTCAAGAACGGCGGCCTCGGCCGCGGCGGCCTCAACTTCGACGCCAAGGTGCGGCGCGGGTCGTTTGAAGACGAGGATCTGTTCTACGCCCACATTGCCGGCATGGACGCCTTCGCCCGGGGTCTCAAGGCGGCGGCCAAGATCATCGAGACGGGCCTGCTGGACAACGTCATCGAGCACCGCTACCGCAGCTGGCGCGAGGGAATCGGCGCGGAAATCCGGGCCGGCAAGCACGACCTGAAATCGCTGGAAGCCTACGCGCTGAAGCTCGATACGATCCGGAACGAGTCGCACCATCTGGAGCGGCTGCGGGCGCAGCTCAACGAGATCATTTTCAGCGTCTGAGACGGGCGCGGCGGATGCATGAGGGCTGGCGCGAATTGCGATCCGAAAGGAGGAGAGCGATTTGAAATACGTGATCGGGGTGGACCTCGGCACCAGCGCGGTCAAGGCGCTTCTGGTCGGGCGGGACGGCTCCGTGCGGGCGGAGGCGTCCCGGGAATATCCGCTGTACCATGAACGATCGGGCTGGAGCGAGCAGGAGCCGGAGGACTGGGTAAACGGCACCCTCGACGCGCTCCGGGCGCTGGTGGCGGAATCCGGCGTCGATCCGGCCGACATCGGGGGCCTCAGCTTCTCGGGGCAGATGCACGGGCTGGTGCTTCTGGACGAAGCGCATCGGCCCGTGCGGCGGGCCATCCTGTGGAACGACACCCGCACCACCGAACAGTGCCGCCGGATCGAACGCACCCTGGGGGAACGGCTGCTCGCCGTGACCCGCAATCCGGCCCTGGAAGGCTTCACCCTGCCGAAGATCCTGTGGGTCCAGGAGCACGAACCGGAGGCGTGGGCGAAATCGCGGCTGTTCCTGCTGCCGAAGGACTATGTGCGCTTCCGCCTGACCGGCGCCGTCCACATGGACCTGTCCGACGCCGCCGGCACGCTGATGCTGGACGTGGCCGGAAGGAAGTGGAGCGAAGAAGTGCTCGGGGCGTTCGGCATCCCGGCCTCCTTCTGCCCGCCGCTGCTTGAAGCCGGCGGATTTGCCGGGCATCTGAACGAAGAGACGGCGCGGCGCACGGGGCTGTCTGCGGACACCCGCGTGTTCGCCGGCGGGGCGGACAACGCCTGCGGCGCCATCGGCGCGGGGGTGCTGGCCCCGGGGCGGACGCTGTGCAGCATCGGCACCTCCGGCGTCATTCTCACGTATGAGGCCGACGCTTCGGCGGATTACCGCGGCAAGGTGCACTTCTTCAACCACGGGCAGCCGGGAGGGTTCTACGCCATGGGCGTGACGCTGGCGGCCGGCTACAGCATGAGCTGGTTCCGCCGGACGTTCGCGCCCGGGGAATCGTACGACCAGCTGCTGGCCGGCGTCGGCGACATCCCGCCGGGTGCGGGCGGGCTGCTGTTCACGCCGTATCTGGTCGGGGAGCGGACGCCCCACGCCGATTCCGTCATCCGCGGCAGCTTCATCGGCGTGGACGGATCGCACACCCGGGCGCATTTCGGGCGGGCGGTCATGGAAGGGATCACCTTCTCCCTGAACGAATCGCTGGACATTTTCCGCCAGGCCGGCAAATCGGTGGACACCATCGTTTCCATCGGCGGCGGCGCCAAAAATCCGGTGTGGCTGCAGATGCAGGCGGACATTTTCGGGGCGCGGGTGCAGTCGCTGGCCAGCGAACAGGGGCCGGGGCTCGGCGCGGCGATGCTGGCCGCCGTCGGCTGCGGCTGGTATCCGGATCTCGCGTCGTGCGCCGAAGTGTTCGTGAAGCCGGCGAAAACCTATGAGCCCGACCCGGCGCGCACCGAAACCTACCGGCGGCTGTTCCGCATCTACCAGGACGTGTATCGCCACACCCGCGAACTGAACGCCGCCCTGCGGGAGTTCCGCCAATAGGAGAGGAGAACGGGGAAGAGCCGGTCGCCATCCCGTCCGGTGGATGGTGGCGGGCTCTTCTTTGTTTTTTGCAGTCGGAGAAACCGTTCCGGGGCATGTTGGTGCTGCATTTGGCGGGATCATGGTGTAATCTTGAAAAAGAAATGTCGAAACCGCGCAACAGGAGAAAAGGGAGGGGCGGACCCTGGAACAACGCGTAAGGACGAAGGTGGCGCTGGTGACCGGAACGTCGAGCGGATTCGGTCTGTTGACGGCCGTCCGGCTGGCCCGGTCCGGGTGGACGGTGTACGCCGGCATGCGGGATCCCGGCCGGGGCGGAGAATTGGCGGCCCGCGCGCGGGCGGCCGGCGTCGAAGCGAAAATTCGGCCCGTGCGCCTGGATGTGACCCGGGAAGACGAAATCCGCGCCGCCGTGGAGACGGTCCTGGCGGAATCCGGCCGGATTGACGCGCTGGTCAACAACGCGGGCATCGCGACAGGCGGCTTTGTCGAGGAAGTGCCGCTTGAGCGATGGAGGGAACTGTTCGAGACCAACGTGTTCGGCCTTGTGGCCGTCACGCAGGCGGTGTTGCCCGCCATGAGGCGGCAGGGCGGGGGCCGGATCGTGCTTGTGGGCAGCGTCAGCGGCCGCTTCGGTTTCCCCGGGCTCGCGCCCTACTCGGCTTCGAAGCACGCCGTCGAAGGCCTGGGCGAATCGCTGCGGCTGGAGCTGGCGCCGTTCGGCATCCGCGTCAGCATCGTCGAACCCGCCTCGTACCGCACACCCATATGGGACAAGGGACTGCGGGACGCGAACCTTCCTCCGGACGATTCCCCGTACGCGCCGCTGTACCGGAAACTGCAGCCGCTTCTCAGGAAATCCGCGGAAAACGGCGGCGATCCGGAGAAGGTGGCCGCCGTTATCGAGCGGGCCCTGACGGACCGCAGGCCGAAGCTGCGGTATGCGCCGAGCCGGCAGGAGCGGGCGGCGACGGCGCTCAAGGCCCTGGTGCCGTGGAGCTGGATCGAGTGGCCGATCCGCCGTATCCTGGGCAAGGCGGGCGAACCTCCGGGAGGCTGATCCGGCGCTGTCCGCGGGAAAAGTGATTTTGCCGCATGGAGAGTACCATAAATCGACAATTTATGATATGATGGAAGCCAAATCCTTGACGGATGGAAGCAGGACGGCCGCGGGGATGCCCGCGGCCTGATTTTGTAAGCGGGAGGCGGGCCCCATGATCCGCGTGCTGCTGGTGGACGACGAGGAAGACGCGCTCAATTTGCTGGAAATTTTGCTGGACAGGATCGGGGATGTGGAAGTCGCCGGGAGACACACGAATCCGGCCCGGGCTGTCGAGGCCTTGCGCGAATCGCCGGTGGACGCCGTGTTTCTGGACAACGAGATGCCGGGCATGTCGGGCATGGAAGCGGCGCGGAAAATGCGGGAAATCCGGCCGGAGCTGCCCATCGTGTTCACCACGGCGTATTCGGAATACGCGGTGGAGGCGTTCGAGATCCAGTCGACGGACTATCTGCTGAAGCCGCTGGCCCAGGCCCGGCTGGAAAACGCGGTGTCGCGCATCCGGCAGGCCGTATCCGGAACCCGCGCTGGCGGAGATCCGCCGGACTTTGCCATCCGTTGCCTGGGGGGCTTCTCCATCACCATGCCGGGCGGCGACCGCCCCCTGACGCTGCCGTGGAAAACCAACAAGGAGAAAGAGATTTGCGCCTTCCTGGTCCACCACGGGGAGAAGCACGCGGACAGCGCCCTGATCATCGAAGCGGTCTGGCCGGAACACGATCTGGACAAAGCGAGAACGTACCTTTACACTTGCCTGTCCTATCTCCGCAAAAATTTCCAGCAGCACGACCTGCCCATGCGGATCGAAAAAAACGGCAGCGGCTTCGCCCTCCGGCTGAACGGCGCACCGGTGGACGCGCCGGCCTTCGAGGGACTTCTGGACGGCATCCTGTCGGCGGAGACGCCGGACGAACGGTTGTACGACCGGATCAACGGCATGTACCGGGGCGAATACATGGAAGGCTGCGACTATCCCTGGGCGGAATTCAAAAAAGATACCATCAACGCGAAATATCTTCGCGCCCTTCGCAGCATGCACCATCATTTCCGGCGGCAGGGAAACGGGGCTCTCGCGGAGGATTGCCTGCGGCGGGTTCTCGCGATCGCGCCGGATTCCGAATCGGACGGCCGCGAACTGATCCGGCTGCACCTGGAAACCGGCAACCGCAGCGGGGCGCTGCAAGTCTACCGCCAACTGGAGCGGTTCATGAACAACGAGCTCGGCGTCGGGCTGGAAGAGGAGACGGTCCGATTGTACCGGCAGATGGAAGGTTCGGGATGAGCGGGCCATGAGGACGAAAATCGGGGCGGCGTCGGTCACGCTGGCCATACTGGCGATTACATACGGAGTGTTTTTTTTCTATTTCTCCCGTGACACCCATGAAATGCCCAAGGCGGAAAACGGATCCCTCGACCTGACCGGATGGCGGTTCGCGGAGGGCGGCGCCGTGCCGCTCGACGGCGAATGGGAGTTTTATCCCGGACGGCTCCTCGGTCCGGAGGATTTCGCCGCCATGGACGCCGAAGGCGGCGGCACGCCGGAGTACATCCGGGTGCCGGGATCGTGGTCCGGCCGCATGGAGACGCTGGGCGCGGCGACCTACCGCCTCCGGGTCATGGTCGACAATGCGGATCTCATGTACGGATTGAAAACGTCGTCCATCCAGATGTCCAACCGCATCTTCGTGGGCGGTCATGCCGCGGGCCAAAGCGGGGTTCCGGGGGAACGGCAAAATTACGAAGCGGTTAACCGGCCCTACGCGGGCTATTTCACCCTGAAGCCCGGCTGGAACGAGATTGTCGTGCAGGTGGCCAACCATGAATTTCCCGCCAGCAGCGGCATCAACGAGTCGATCTATTTCGGGCAGGCGGCGCAGATTTCCGATCTCCGCGACAAGGCGCTCACCCATGACTGGATCACGGTCACGGCTTTCCTTATCATGGGGCTTTATTTCATCGGGCTCTTTACCCAGCGCAAGAATGACGCGTCCCTGCTTGTGCTGGGTCTGGTGTGCGTGCTCATTGCCGTGTTTACCAGCACGCGCGGGGAACGGGTGTTGTTTTCGGTGTTCGGCGATTTGCCGTTTTGGCTCTATCTTCGCGTCCAGATGCTTTCCGCGGTGGCCGGGGGGATGGGATTTTTCCTTTACGCTTACACGGCGTTCCGCCAATTCTGCTCCAAATGGCTGGTTCGCGCGGGTGTGGCATCCGGGGCGGCGCTGGCCGTCTGGACGCTGTTTTTTATTCCCTGGTGGGCCACGGGCGTGTACCGGCAGCTGGTCACGCTGTACGCCACCCTCCCGCTGGTCTATGTGATTTATGTGTTTGTCCAAGCGGCGTTCCGCAGAGTGGAAGGCAGCCTGCATCTGGCCGTGGCCGCCGTCGCGCTGAACGTCTATGTGCTGGTGCAGAACCTGAACGTGTATTTTGGCGTCCCGGTAAACGCGCTGCCTCCTTTTGAACCGTTCGTGCTGCTCCTCATGCTGGCTCTCCTCATGTCCCTCCGGTTCTCGAACGCGTTCCGCAAGATCGAGGAACTGTCCATCCAACTCACGAAATCGGACAAGCTGAAAGACGAGTTTCTGGCCCGCACGTCCCACGAATTCAAGTCGCCCCTGCACGGCGTCATGCACATCTCCCGATCGCTGCTCGAAGATTCCCGGAATCCGCCGACGGCGGAGCAGCGGGAGAAACTGCTGCTTGTGACGGGCATTACCGAAAGACTGACCCGGCTGGTTTACGATATCTTGGATCTTTCGAAACTCAAACAGGGAGAACTCGCCATCGATCCGAAACCCGTCGATGTCCGTTCGGCGGTGGAGACCCAGGTGCGCATGTATTCGTTTCTGGGCGAAGCCCAGAGCACCCGGCTGGTCAATCTGGTTCCCGACCGGCTGCCCTTCGCCCTGGCGGATGAAATCCGTCTGAGCCAGATCATCGGCAATCTCCTCGACAACGCGGTGAAGCATACGAAAAACGGGGACATCACGGTATCGGCGGCGGTCAAGGGCGACAAGATCGAAATTTCGGTTCGCGACACGGGCGAAGGCATCGAAGAGCGGCACCTCCCGCACATTTTCGAGGCCTTCCGGACCTTCGACGAGGCGGAAGATCACCGCGGCTTCGGGCTGGGCCTGCCCATCGTGAAGCAACTGGTGGAACTCCAGAAAGGCAACATCTCGGTCTCTTCGACCCGGGGCGCCGGCACGACGTTCACCTTCACGCTGCCCGTCGCCTCTTCCGGAGCGGGAGGAGGGAAAGCTCCGGGCGGAACGGGCGGAGGAAAGGCGCAGTCCGGCAATGGCGGATGGAGAGCGCCGGCCGGCATGGTTGGCGGGAGATCGTCCATCGGTGCGGACGGCGGGAAAACGCCCTCCGGAGCGGGCGGAGGCACAGCGGCGGCCGACACGGGCGGCGGGAACGGGGCGGCGGAGCCCTGGACGGCGGCTTACCCGGTCAGGACGCTGGATTATGAGTTCGAGACGCCGTATTTTTTGAGCCAGCGGGGCGAACACACCATCCTGATCGTCGACGACCAGTTTCTGAACCTGAAGGTGCTGATGGACGCGCTGGAGCCCATGGGCTATAACGTGATCGCCGTGAAGAACGGTTTCGAGGCGATCGAGATTTTGGGCAAACCGCTCAAAATCGACCTGGTGGTCCTCGACCTGATGATGCCGGGCATGTCCGGATACGAAGTGTGCCAGGAAATCCGCAAGTCCCATTCGCTGGCGGAATTGCCCGTGCTGATGGTGACGGCCGCCATCGGCGCGCAGGACAAGGTGGCGGCGTTCGCGGCGGGGGCGAACGATTTCCTGCCGAAGCCGTTCGATCTGGCGGAACTCAAGGCGCGGATCGGCAGCCTCCTGGCGCTCAAGGATTCACTGGCCAAGGCGGTGGATCTGGAAGTGGCGTTTCTGCAATCGCAAATCAAGCCGCATTTCCTGTACAACGTGCTGAACAGCATCGTGGCTTCCAGCTATACGGACGTGGAGCGGTCCCGCAAGCTCACGTCGGATCTGGCCGATTATCTGCGCGCCAGCTTCCGGTTCAGCCATACGGAAAAAAGAATTTCCTTCGAAGAGGAGCTCGACCTGATCCGCAGCTACGTCGAAATCGAGAAAGCGCGCTTCAAGGACCGGCTCCGTTTCGAGGCCGACATCGCGGAAGGCATGATGATGATCCATCTGCCGCCCCTCCTGATCCAGCCGCTGGTCGAAAACGCGATCCGGCACGGGATCGGCCGCCGGATCGCGGGCGGAACCGTGAGGCTCAAGGCTTATGAGGAGGACGGGGACTATTGCTTCGTCATCGAGGACGACGGGGTCGGGTTCGACAGCGGCGAGCCGCTTGCGCCGCCGGACGCCCCATCGGAGCGGCGGCAGGGAGTGGGTCTGGTCAACATCAACAAACGGTTGAAATACGAATACGGCACGGGGCTCAAGATCGACAGCGCCCCCGGACAGGGGACGAGGGTAACGGTGCGGATTCCCGCGGAGCTGGCCTGAACGGCCGGCTTATTTTTTTTCAAATCGCACAAAGGTTTAAGGTTTTTTTAATGTCCGCTTCTGTAGGATGGGGGTGAATTCTTGCAAGGAGGAAAAAATGGATGACCATTTCATTCGGCAACTTTCGCTTCGCCGGGCCATCGGGCCGTCGCCGGATAACGGGGATGGCAGCGGCGCTTCTAATTTTGCTGCAGCTTGTCCTGCCGTGCGCGATGCCGACGGCCTGGGCCGATCCGGCGCTGGAGGGGGAGGGCACGCAGGCGAACCCGTACAAGATCTCGAACGCGGAAGAATTGATGGCGATCGCGGACGATCCCGGCGCGTACTATGAACTGACCGGGAACATCGATCTTTCCGGACATGTCCCGTGGAACCCGCTCGGAACGTTCAACGGACATTTGGAAGGAAACGGCCACAAGATTACGGGCCTGATGGTCAACACGACCGGGGACCACGCGGGTTTGTTCGCGAACATCGGCAGCGACGGGGTGGTCCAGAACCTGGTGCTGGAGAATGTGTCCGTCATTGCAAACGGTCTCTACAGCAACGCCGGAGCTTTGGCAGGGATGCTGCAAGGCTCCGTAAGCAACGTCCGCGTGTCGGGAGGAAGCGTTTCGGGAATTGCCTACCTGGCGGGCGGACTTGTCGGGTCGATGTTCACGGGAGCCCAGATTTCCAAAAGCTGCTCCCAAATCCAGACGGAAAGCCAAGAAACTCTCTCCAACGTGGGCGGACTTGTCGGATATCTAACAGGGGGCACAATATCGGAATCCTGTGTGACGGGCCCAGTCACCGGAGAGTTCGCGGTCGGCGGACTGGCGGGATACGCATTGAACGCCTCGATTGTCGACAGTTATGCGACGGGAACGGTGACGGGATCCTACGTTGCCGGCGGTCTGATCGGAATGACCGCCGGACCGGTGTCCCTGGAGCGCGTCTATGCGGCAGGGGCGGTAACCGGCGGGATGACCGTGACGGGAGCGCTGGTCGGCATGAAGTCCACTGACGACGATGTGAGTGCGGAGGATGCCTATTACGACGAAGACGCCACCGGCCAGTCCGACGCGGACGGCACGGCGTTGTCCAGCGAAGAAATGGGCGACGAATCCTCTTTCAACAACTGGGATTTCGACACGCTCTGGCATATGGACGCCCGGAACGGAAGACCGACGTTTCTCCGGGACGACAGCCTTGCGCCGGTCATGAGCGGAGCGGTCGTCTCCAATGACGAGCCCGGCAAAGTGGTGGTGGATTTCTCCGAAAAAATTCTGGCCGATGACGAAGCGCTGATCCGCTTCTCCGTCTCGGTGGACGGCACGGAAGTTGACATCGAAGACGCCCGGCTTGGGACGGACGGAAAACAACTGGTCCTGACGCTGGCGGAATCCGTGGAGTACGGCCAGGAAGTGAAGGTCTCCTACTCCGCATCCGCCCCGCCCGTCACCGACAAGGCGGGGAACCCGATGGCTTCGCATGAGATTGAGGCGGAAAACGAGGTGGAGGAACCGAACGATTCCGATCCTTCCGATTCCAATCCGTCCGATCCCGATCCGACCAATCTGGAAGTCGTTTCGGTTTCTCCGGAGGACAACGCGACGGGAGTCGCGGGGGTTACCCAGCTCTCCATCAGGTTCAATCAGCCGGTGGAAGCGGCGGCCGGCAAATTTATCTATATCATGAATGAGAAGGGCACCGTGGCGGAACAGATCGGGGCGAATTCCCCCAAAGTGCAGCTCGATGACAAGACGGTGACGATCCGGCTGAACGCGGAACTTGCGCCCCTGACGAATTTCTATGTCATTGTGGAAGCCGGCGCATTCGAGACCGCCGAGGGCGACGCGTTCGGCGGCATCTATAATCCCGCGGACTGGAACTTCACGACGGCCGCGGATCCCGACGCCAATTGGGTGAACGCCGGCAATCCGGGATTCACCGCGGGCGGGGCGGAATATCCCGATCTGAAGGCCGGCAAGGACGGCACGCTGTATGTGGTGTTCCGGGACTACGCCCATGACGGGAAAGCCACGGCCATGAAACTGGGCCCGAGCGACTCGGCGTGGTCGCTGGTCGGCGAGGCGGGCTTCTCGCCAGGGGAGATCGGAGCGCCGTCGCTCGTGGTGGACGGGAGTACGCTGTACGTCGCGTTTGCCGCCGTCGACGAAGATGACCTGGCCGCCATCTACGTCCTGCAGTATGCGCTGAACGGCAGCGGCGAGTGGGAGCCGGCAGGCGAAAGAATTCCGGTCGGAACACTCGAACCAAGTCTTCTGTTGGATCAGGATCCCCAGCCTTTCCTCCACGTATATCTGGGAGAGCTTTACGTCGCCTATCGCGACGGTTTCCCATGGGGCGGTCTGACGGTGCGGAAGCTGGCGGAAGGCGGCGTGTGGGAATGGGTAGGCCAGGCGGAGTTTTCTCCGGGCGATATTTTCGATCCGACCTTGGTTACCTTTGAAGATTTGCTGTATGCCGGGTTCCACGACTACGACTTTATCGGACATTTCAGCGCCACCGCCATGCGGTACGATGCCATGTCCGAAGAATGGAAGCCGGCCGGCGAGCGCGGCATCACCTCCTCCGAGGTGTTTTATCCCACCCTGGTAACGGACGGGACCCGGCTCTATTTCGTATATTCCAATAATGCCTACCAAGCCGCCGCGATGGGCTACAGCTCGGAAACGAATATTTGGTATGGGATCGGCGGCGGCGCGTTCTCCACAGGCCAGGCTTACGGAACGACCGCCTGGGCCGGGGACGGCGCACTGTACGCCGCGTTCACGGACGAGGGGCACGGCAACAAACTGGTCGTGAAGAAATATGCGGGCAGCTCCTGGGTGTCGGTGGGCAACGACGGATTTACGCCGGACGAGGCCTACAATCCGTCCCTGGTCGTGTTCAACAGCCTGTCCGGCAACGTGCCCTATGTGGCCTTTGAGGACGCAAACCGGGAAGGCAAACTGACCGTCATGAAGTTCGGCACGTTCAACCAGCCGCCCGTGGCGAAGAACGTCGGCATCGAGGGCGATCTGAAGACGGGCGAGACGGTGGAAGGGACGTACACGTTCACGGACGCCGAAGGCGACGAGGAAGGCGAGTCGCTGTATCAATGGTATACGGCGGACAACGAGGAAGGCGGGAACAAGACCGCCATCGCCGGAGCGACGGATCTGGAGCTGGATCTCACGCTCGATCTGCTGGACAAGTATCTCATCTTCGAAGTGACGCCGGTCGCCGAGACCGGAACGAGGAAAGGGGCCAAGGTTTCCAGCGCGCCGCAGGGGCCGGTCACGAAGCCGGACGCGCCGCCGGCGCCGAATGTCACGGCCGACGACACGCTGAACGTCATCGTCGGCGCCGATGAAACGATGGAATATTCCACGGACGGCGGCGCCACCTACACCCCCTACGACCCGGCCCATCCGCCGGTGTTCGCCGGCAACGTCACGGTGCTGGTGCGGGTCAAGGCGAACGAAACGACGGGCGCGCCGGTCGGCGCGGCCAAGACGCTGACGTTTACGGCGAATCCGGCTCCCGCTCCGAGTCCGGCTCCGTCACCGGCGCCGGCGCCGACGCCGACGGTAACGGAAGAACCGGCCGGCACCGGCGACACGGGAGTCACGGTGCTGATCAACGGCAAAGAAGAGAGCGCGGGTACGGCGTCCACGTCGGCGCGGAACGGCCAGTCCGTCACCACCATCGCCGTCGATCCCGCCAAAGTGGAGGCGAAACTGGCAGAGGAAGGCATGAACGCGGTCCTGACGATCCCGGCGCCTTCGGGTTCCAACGTGGTGGTCGGGGAGCTGAACGGCCGGATCGTGAAGAGCATGGAAGACCGGCAGGCCGTGCTGGAAATCGTGACGGATCGGGCCACCTACACCATCCCCGCGGAGCAGTTCGACATCGGCGCGATTTCGGAAGAACTCGGGGCTTCCGGTGCCCTTGAAGACATCACCATCCGGGTGGAAATCGGCGAACCGCCGGAGGCCACGGTCGAAGTGATCGAAAACGCGGCGGAGGATGACACGTACGCGATTGTCGTTCCCCCGGTCGAATTCACGGTGCGGGCGGAGTATGACGGACAGACCGTGGAAATCACAAAGTTCACCGCGTATGTGGAGCGCGCCATCGCCGTTCCGGACGGCGTCGATCCGGACAGGATCACGACGGGCGTCGTCTTCGACGCGGACGGCACGCCCCGCCACGTCCCGACGAAGATCGTGGTCATCAACGGAAAATATTACGCCGTGGTGAGCAGCCTGACCAACAGCGCCTACGGCGTGGTCTGGAACCCGGTGGAGTTTGACGACGTGGCTTCGCACTGGGCGAAGGACACGGTCAACAACATGGGTTCGCGGATGATCATCGCGGGAACGGGCAACGGCAAATTCAGCCCCGACCGGGACATCACCCGCGCCGAATTCGCGGCGATCATCGTCCGCGCGTTGGGCCTCGGAGCGCAAGACGGTCCGTCCGCCTTCACGGATGTGAAGGCATCGGATTGGTTCAACGGCGCGATCCGCACCGCCGTCGAATACGGCCTCCTGTCCGGTTACGCCGACGGCGCGTTTCGGCCGAACGACAAGATCACCCGCGAACAGGCGATGGTCATCCTCGCCCGGGCGATGGCCGTCACCGGACTGAAGGACAGGTTGCCCGGCGGATTGGCGGAAGAGGTGGTGGGCGCCTTCGCCGACGCCGGCCAGGCGTCCGCCTGGGCGGTCCAGGGCATCGCCGACAGCGTGGCCGCGGGCATCGTGCAGGGCAGAAACGAAAACACCCTCGCGCCGCAGGCTTTCATCACCCGTGCGGAAGCGGCGGCCATGATTGAACGGCTCCTGCAAAAGTCCGACCTGATCTGACCGGGCCATATGAACGCGTCCAGGGGAGCTCCAGGCGTCCGTCGCTCCGGGGCTCCCCCTTTTTTATAAAATAAAAGAAACGGAAAGGAGCGCTCCTGCCTTGGAAGAGACGATCCTGTCCCTCAAAGGTGAAGGCGCAAGCCTCCGGATCCGGGGAGAGCGCGGCGGGAACGGATGGCGGTTTCGGCGGGAAGGCGGCGAATGGCGCGGGGATCTTCGGGATGCGCTGCGTTCGCTGGACCCGTCCTGCCTGGCGATGCGGCCGGTCGAGGTACACCCGTTTTTTTCCCATACGATATGGGAGTGGCTGAAGTTCGCATCGGCGGAAGGACGGCAAATCGATGGGGAAGACTGGGAGCGGCTCCTCAAGCGGGACAATCCGGTATTCCGCGCGGCGTCGCTCATCCGGGACGCGCGCCGCATGGTGCTCATATCGGGCGCCGGTCTGTCCGTGGACTCCGGCCTGAAGGATTTCCGCCCGCCAAGCGGCTGGTGGCGCAACATCGACCCCCGCACCGTGGCGACGGTGGATGCGCTGGAACTCAGTTACGATCTTTTCCACGAATTTTACTCCGAACGGATTCGCCAGCTGAGAAATGTCGTCCCCCATCGGGGGTACGCCATTCTCGCCGAATGGGAACGGCGGGGGTTTCTGGCCTGCGTATGCACCCAGAATGTGGACCGCCTGCACCATCTGGCCGGCAACCGGACCGTGCACGAACTGCACGGCACGATCCGCGAATTCCGCTGTCACGCCTGCGGCGCGCCGGCGGCGGAAGAAGCGTTTTTGGAGAAACGGAAATGCCGGTGCGGCGGCAAGCTGCGTCCCAATGTGGTGCTGTTTGGAGAATCGCTGCCTTCCGAAGCCTGGAACCGGTCGCTCGGCGCCATCCGGGAGGCCGATCTGCTGCTCGTCGTCGGCACCAGTCTGCAGGTTGCTCCGGTTAACCAGTTGCCTTTTCTGACCCGGGGGAAGCTGGTTTTCATCAACACGGAAGAAACGGGACACGAGGGCCGGTTCGATGTTTGCGTCAGGGGGCGGGCGTTGGACGGCCTGGAGGCGATCGAGGCCTGGCTGACGGGAACATGATGATTCATGGCGGGTCTGGCGGCTTATAAGCAAACTTTTATTTGTTTTAATCAGGTTTCATTTTGTTTGGTAATATAATAACCGAATTATGCATATCCGCCCGCGATTCGAAGACGGGAATGTCTGGCCTTTGCGCGGGCCGGCGCGGGGAGAGCGGACGGAAATCTTCGGCCGGCGCCTGGCGAAGGGCGGCATCCGGAGGCTGCCGGAGTCGGAAACCGGACTCCGGAGGACGACGGCCGGTCCTGACACGCCGTCGAGCCAAAGGGAGCAATCTGGCGGCAAGAGATTTGGAAATCCGGCAAGGAGACGTTGCTCATGTGGCTTTGGTTTGCGTTGGCCGCCGCCGTCGTTTTCGGGATCCGGGGAATCCTGTACCACTGGTCGGCGCAACAGCCGATCGACCGCAATCTGGTGCTGCTCGGAACCTTTGCCTTCGGAACTCTCGTGTGCCTGATTCTTGGCCTTGCGTTTCGCCAGTCCTGGACGGGCGGGTCGCTGTACGGCCTGCTCATGGGACTGTTTACGTTTGCGGCCAATCTGTCCGTGTACAAAGCCTTCGCCGACGGCAAATCGTCCCTTCCCGCGCTGTTTACGGCCCTCGCGCCCGTGCCGGTTTTGCTGTACGCGTTTTTGGTCTGGGGGGAAACCCTGAACATCCGGCAGTGGATCGCGTTTGTCGTCATCGTCACCGGTGTGGTGCTCCTTCGCTATTCGGGCAGGCAGTCTCTGCAGCGGTTGCAGGGGATCAAGTGGGGGCTTTCGGCCATGCTTTTTTTCGCCGCCTGCGATTTGGCCAACAAGCAGGCATCTCTCGCGGGAGGGGAGCCCTTCACGACGCTGACGTACATGTTTCTGGTCGCTTCGGTGATCTTCGGCATCTGGTGGCGGGTTGGACGAAACCGAAGGCGGCGTCCGGACGAGGAAGCCGGAGGCCCCCGTTCCGAAGCCGCCGCGGTGTCCGAAACGGCCCGGAAGTGGAGCGAAACAAAAACATTCCTGTGGGGCATGATGATCGGCCTTGTCAATACCACCGGCATGGTTTTGCTGTTTCAGGGCTTCAAGCTGGGCGTGACCGGGCTGGTGACGGCCGTCATTTCCACGAATGTGATCGTCATTTTGCTTTACGCGAGATTTGTGGTGAAGGAATCGTTCCGGCGGACGGAAATGGGAGGCGTCGTGCTGAGCATGTGCGGTGTGGCGGTGCTGCATCTGTTCGGATAAGGGAGCCGGGCCGGATGGTTCTTCGGACGGGTGTTTGAAGGAGGAAGGAAGATGACGGCCGCGGAATGGACGGGCGCCGAAGCCATGGTGGAGGAAGCGGGATATGAGCCGGGCAAGCCGGTGGTGCGCGGCGTCCGCTTCGGCATCCGGCCGGGCGAGCGGGTCGGGCTGCTCGGACCGAACGGAGCCGGCAAGAGCACGGTCATGAAAGGACTCCTGGGGCAGCTGCCGCATTGGAAAGGCCGGCTGCTCCTGGACGGCCGTCCCGCCGAAGACGCGGGACCTGGCGCGGTGGCCTACATTCCGGAACATCCGGTGCTCTACGAGCGGCTCACGCTGTGGGAGCATCTCGCCCTGGCCGCGGCTTCCGTCGGGATGCCCGACGAGGAATTCACGGAGAAGGCCGGGCGGCTGCTTGCGCGCTTCAGGCTGTACGGCGTGCGGCACCACTATCCGGTCCGGTTTTCCAAAGGCATGCAGCAAAAAACGATGCTGGTCATCGGATTCTTGCTGTCGCCCCGGCTGTATCTGGTGGACGAACCGTTTGTCGGGCTGGATCCGTTCGCGACGATGGAACTCATGGAAGCGCTCGACGAGGAGCGGGCGCGCGGCGCCGCGGTGCTGCTCACCACCCATGTGCTGGACGCGGCGGAACGGATGTGCGACCGCTTCGTGCTTATGCTGGACGGGCGGGTGACCGCGTCCGGCACGCTGGCGGACATCCGCGGCCAGGCCGGCAGCGGCCCGGAAGCCCGGCTGTTCGACTGTTTCCTGAAGCTGACGGAAAGGGCCGGAGCGGAGGGAGCCGGATGAGCGGGGAAAGCCGGCCGGCGAAAGGGGACGCCCGAGCCGGAGAGCAGGCGGATGATGGGGCGGTGCGCCGGGAGAAAGCGGAGGAACCGGGGCGGTCTGACGATCCGGAAGCGGCGGATTGGACGGGAGAAAAGCCTGAACGGCCGGACGATTCGCAAACGTCGGACCTGACGGAAGAACAAGAACCTGAACAGCCGGACGATCCGGACACGGAAGAGGACGAAGAGGAAGAGGCGGAAGCCCTGCCGGGAGATTTCACCCCCGCCGGGCTCATGCGGGAGCGCATCGCGGCCTACTGGTCCAGGGTGCTCCGCAGCTGGCGGACGGCATGGGACTGGACGGTGGGCGTGTACATCGTCGCGCCGTTCCTGTGGATCGGCGGCAATTTGTACGCCGAGTTCTGGCGGGAACCGCCCGCATGGGTGCCGGAAATGCCGCCGGCCGTCCCGTCGGCGCTCCTGGCCCTGGCCATCGCCGTGTTCACCTCGGGCCTGCGGACGTTCGCCGAGCCGGGGGACGGGCTGTTTCTCAGGCGCAACCGGGCGTGGACGCGGCGGATGATCGGGATCGGCATGGCTTATACCTTCACGGCGAAGCTGCTGGTGACGCTGGTTCTTTCCGCCCTGCTTCTGCCTTATCACCTGACGCTGGTCCGGTGGCCGGCCGGCTTTCTGCTGTGGCACGCGGCGGGGCTCGTCTGCGGCGGGTATCTGCTGGTGCTGGTGCGGGACGCGGCGTCGCGGCGGTGGTCCGGGTGGCGGCGAAGGCTCGCGCGCATCGCGGCCGTCCTCGTCTGGGCGGCGGCCTGGGGATGGACGGTGTCGGCGGCGGAAGGAAGCCCTGCGGTCATGTCCGCCGCCCTTGCGCTGCTGATCCCGGGCGGCGCGGCCCTTTCGGTTTTGCGGCTGCGGGCGCGGGGAACGCTCCTGCACGAGGTGGAAACGGAACGCAACGCCTACGCGGCGAGCATCGGCTGGATGCTGGCAGACGCGCCGCCCGTCCGCTCGCTGCCGCGCGGCCGGCGTCCGCTTCTGCTTCGCGGCTCGCGGCCCCTGCTTCCCGGCGTCTCCGCGCCTCACCGCCGGCTCGCGGACCTGTGGCTGAAGTCGCAGATCCGGCGATTCGAGACGGTTCGCGTCTACGGCGCCCTGTTCGGCCTTGGCCTCGCGGCCGTCGCGCAGACGCCCCTCTGGCTGTCCGTCGCGGTCTGGCCGGCGCTTGGCGGCCTCCTGGTGTCCTGGCTTCACCGGCTCATCGTGCAGTGGTACGACGAACCGTACCTGAAAATGTTCCCGTGGTCCGAGGAACTGGCGAAGCGAAGCGCCGACGCGGCCCGGATTGCCGCCGGCGCTCCGGCGTTCGCCCTGTGGGGGCTCGCCGTGGGCGTCAAGGCCGGACTGCTTTACGGCGGCTTCGCGTGGCTGGCCGCCGCCGCGGCGCCCGCGGCCGGCTGGTGGCTCTACCTTGCCATTGACGGATGGATGGCGAGCTTCATGGAGAAACCGGCCGCGGAAAAGAAAAAAGCCGGTTAACTTAGAACCGGGAAGCCAAGGTGTAGAAACTCCGGATCATCACAGTTTGACTAAGCGGGTCCCACTGCTGTTATAGCAATGACGAACTGTGGTTCAGCGCATAACATTTAGTTAGAAAGTTGAAAATATAAAAATTTTTTATAGCCTTGACGAGCAACAGGATTTTTAATCTGTTGAGGTGAATATTTACATCAACTTAGGCCTGTGCATTTTCCGGAGTGGAAATGCTAATGAATTCGACACGTACTTATGAATATAAAGACAAGGAAGAGTTTCTTAATTGGACATACCAAGATTCCGAATTAGTTATTGGATTGGTTGGCGCGGTTGGAACCGAGCAACAACGAATCGTTCAGATCATTAAAGATCGGCTGAAAGCCTATCGCTATGAAACTGAAGAAATCAGAGTGTCTCGTGACGTAATTGGAAAGATATACGAAATTTCCGATACAACAAATGAGTTTGAAAGAATAAGCACCACAATGGATTTAGGGAATTTGGCCAGAAAAGAATCAGGGGATAACGGGATTCTTGCTTTTGGTGTGGCCCAAGAGATAATGAAACGAAGAAAGTCGCCCGGACGACCTGAAAAGCGTAAAGCGTATATTGTGAATTCTTTAAAGCATCCCAAAGAAGTTGAAAGGCTAAGGGAAATATATACTTCCGGCTTCTACTTGTTTGGGATTCATTCCGATGAGCAAAGAAGGCTTGAGTATTTAGTCAATAACAAAAGAATCAAGGAGGAAAACGCCAAAAAATTAATCCAGAGAGACATGAATGAAGAAGAGGGGCATGGACAGCAAACCAGGGATACTTTTCAAATGGCGGATTTCTTTATCCATTTGGATAGGGATCATGATCAAGTCGAAAAAAGCATTTGGCGGATTCTCGATCTGATGTTTGGTCACCCATACATAACCCCTACTTTTGATGAGTTTGCCATGTTCATGGCCTTTATTTCCGCTCTTAGATCCGCAGACTTGTCCAGACAGGTAGGGGCAGTTATCGCAAAAGATGAAGAAATTATTGCAATGGGCGCTAACGACACTCCCAGATTTGGAGGTGGGTTGTATTGGCCAACTCTTGACAGAGAGACGAATTGTATCGTTGATGCACCAGATGGAAGGGATTATAAAAGGGGTTATGATTCAAACAAAATAGAGCAAGCAAAGATCATGAAAGATATAGCGGAAATACTCGGATTGGATGAAGAAGGTATTAAAAAATTAAAAAGAAGCAGAATTAAGGATATTACGGAATACGGTCGAGTTGTACATGCCGAAATGGAAGCCTTAATGATGTGTGCGAGAAATCAGGTTTCGGCAAGGGGAGCCACGATATACTGTACAACTTTTCCTTGTCATAATTGTGCCAAACATATCATATCTGCGGGAATAAAACAAGTGGTATATATTGAGCCGTATCCGAAAAGCAAGGCTTTTGAATTTCATGATGATTCAATTACGGATGATCCAAAGCAAAAAGATGGAAAAGTATTATTTAGCCCTTTTGTTGGAATAGGACCCAGAAGATTTTTTGAACTTTTTTCAATGTCCTTGAGTTCGGGGATCAAAAAGGTCAGAAAAGACAGTAAGGGATATATAATTGATTGGCAGCCTGAACAGGCGAATCTGAGATTGCAGTTGGTTCCATATTCGTATTTGGATAAAGAGATGTCGGCAACCAGCACTTTTATTAGAAAATGGAGTGAGAAAAATGGGAAAGAAGACCAATCATGAAGAGAATCAAAAAGAGAAATTAATCCCGAGAGGGAAGTTTATTTTAAATAAACATGATCCTTATTATGCGCAAGTCGAAAAAATGATAAACGAGTGGCCGGATTGGAAAAAGGAAATACACGAAAAAATGCTTCGCCTAACGACGTAGTAACTAGCCAAAACGAAGCTCTCGGGCGTCCATCGCCCCGGGGCTTCTTTTTTGTAGAATGAAGGCGGAAAGGAGTGCTCTTGCCTTGGAAGAAACGATCCTGTCCTTGAGGGGAGAAGGCAAAAGTCTGGATATATGGGGAGAACGCGGCGAGAAGGGATGGCGATTTCGCTTGGATGGCGGGGAGTGGCGGGACAGTCTGCGGGATGTCCTGAATTCGCTCGACCCGTCTTGCTCGGCGCTTCGGCCGGTTGCCCTGAATCCGATATTTTCTCGCCCGATATTGGAGTGGTGGGAATCGGTTTCCCGGCGAGTCCGTGGCGTCGACCGGGATGCTTGGGAGAGGCTTCTCAAATGGGAAAACCCGGTTTTCCGCGCGACCGAGCTGATCTGGAACGCTCGCCGCATGGTGCTCATTTCCGGCGCCGGGTTGTCCGTAGACTCCGGCCTGAAGGATTTCCGCTCCAGAAGCGGATGGTGGCGGGGCATCGATCCCCGCACCGTGGCGACGGTGGAGGCGCTGGAGAACAACTACGATCTTTTCCACGAATTCTATTCCGCCCGGGTCCTGCAGCTCAAAGAGGTGATCCCCCATCGGGGCTACCACATTCTGGCCGATTGGGAGAAACGGGGCATGCTGGCCTGCGTGTGCACCCAGAACGTGGACCGCCTGCATCACATGGCCGGCAGCCGGACCGTTTACGAACTGCACGGCACCATCCGCGAGTTCCGCTGCCACGCCTGCGGGGCGCCGCACACGGAAGAGGCGTTTTTGGCCAAACAGAAGTGCCCCTGCGGAGGGAAGCTGCGGCCCAATGTGGTGCTGTTCGGCGAATCCCTGCCCGCGGAGGCCTGGAACCGGTCCCTGGACGCCATCCGCCGTGCCGACCTGGTGCTGGTGATCGGCACGAGCCTGCAGGTGGCGCCGGTGAACCAGCTGCCTTTTCTCACCCGGGGGAAACTCGTGCTCATCAACGCGGAGGAAACCGGCTACGAGGACCGGTTCGACGTCTTCGTCAAGGGAAGGGCGCTGGACAGCCTGACGGCGATCGAGGAACGTCTGAATGCGATGTGAGGGAGCGTTGTACGGAACGTGTTCCCGAAAGGATGAGGCCTGGTGGATTACTCGAGGAAGGAAAGCTGGACCGTCGGCCTTCTGGAGAAGACGCTTGACCAATACGGGGCGCTGGCTCCGGAAGCGCGGGGGGACTTCGGGAAGCTCTGGCGGGCCAAGCTGGATTATGAAGCCAGGACGGGCATCCGGATTCGACCGTGGCGAGAGATCATGACAAAGGAGGAGCTGGACGAGGAAGGCCTTGCCTACGCCAGGGCTACGCTGGAGATCGAAGGGCTGATGCTCGCGCCGGAGCAGGAAGCGCTGGTGCGCCGGCGTTTGCGGGGGGAGATCGCGCACGAAACGTTTTTGAGGCTGGCGAAGGAGCTGGCCGTTTCGTCATCCGGCCAGTCGGACGGTTTCATCCGTTCGGAAGAGCTGGACGAGGTTCTCGGGCAAGCCGCGCGCGCGGCGAAGGAAGAGGCGTTCGCCGCCGGATTGCCCGTGAGCTGTGTCCGGAACGGCAGGCTGCTCCGGGAATATCCGGACGGCGCCGTCGAAGAGGTCGTTCAGGATGCGTAAGCCCCAGATGATGGTTTTTGCCGGCGTCAACGGCGCCGGAAAATCGACGCTGACCCGCTGTCTGGCCGGCCGGCTGTCGGAAGGGGAATTCGCGGTCATCGATCCGGACGCCGTCGCGCGGGAGATGAGCCCTTCCGATCCGGAAAAAGCCGTTTTCGCGGCGGGCAGGGAAGCCCTGCGTCTCGTGGACGCGGCCATCGCCTCGGGAAGAAACTTTACCGTGGAAACCACGCTGAGCGGCGGCAACGCCCTTCGCCAGATGCGAAAGGCCCGTGAAGCGGGCTTCCATGTGACGCTGTTTTACATCGCGCTGGCCAGTCCGGAGCTGAATATCGAGCGGGTCAGGCTGCGGGTCCGGCTGGGCGGGCATTTCATTCCGGAGGAGACCATTCGCCGGCGCTTCACGACCTCGTTCGAAAATTTGCCGGAGGCGATGCATCTGGCCCATGACGTTTTCCTTCTGGACAATACGGAAAGCTATGTCAAGCTGGTCGAGATCAGGCAGGGCCGGGTGGTGTTCCAGGAACCGGATCCGCCCGCCTGGGCCGGCAAGGCGCTTCTGGAATGGAATCCGGAGTTTGAGCCGATCACGCGGAAAACCCAGTCCGGCCATTGTTACCGGGGAACCCATGTGCTGATCAACCACGCGGACCTGAAGGACCAGGAGGCGCTGGACCGCTTCGAAAGCGCGGCCGTTTCCTTCCGGATCGCCGAACTTTACGGCATGGGCGTGACCGGACGCCTGGATTTCGAGCACCTCCAAGCCATTCACCGCCACATCTTTCAAGACGTGTATCCCTTCGCCGGCGAGATCCGGCAGGTGGATATCTCGAAGGGCTTTCCTTTCGCCCGGTTCCCGTTCATCGTGCCGGAAGGCCGGCGTCTCATGAGGGAGCTGGCGGCCGAGAACCGTCTGGCGGGGCTGGACATGGAGCGGTTTGCCGGAAGGGCTGCCCATTACATGGCCGAGCTCAACGTGCTGCATCCCTTCCGGGAAGGAAACGGCCGGTCGCTCCGGGAATTCATGCGGCAGCTTGCCCTGAACGCCGGCTATGACCTTGATTTCACCCTGGTGTCCGCCCGCAAGGTTTTCGAAGCGAGCGTGGCGTCCACCGCCGATCCGGAGCCGCTGGCGCAAGTGTTGCGGGAGTGTCTCCATCCGCAAAAAAAGGCCGGTCAGAATGCGGATTCCTGATCGGCTCTTTTGCCGTTCCGCCGCAGAATGTTCATGCCGGATTGAACTTGCCGGATCCTCCTTATGATCCGCGGGCGGCGCGGAAGTGATTTGATTTTGTGACAGGGCAAAAACGTTTGTTGGTTTCAACTGGTGAGGCTGATAACTTTTTGTATACCAATGATCACCATCCGCTCTGTATACTAGAGTCGTCGAATCCTACGGAAGGAGAGGGCCGGCTTGTTCGATCACGATGAGCTTGCGGAACGACGCCGAAAAAAACTGAAACTCATCCGGTTCGATTCCGACGGCCAGACGCTGGTCGAATCGGAGAAGCCCAGGGAAACCTTCGAGGATGTGGGCGGACTGGAAGATGTGAAAAAGAAAATCCGGATGAATTTCATTCTCCCGCTGAAGCAACCGGAGATCTTTGCCGCTTACGGAAAAGAAGCCGGCGGGAGCCTGCTGCTCTATGGACCTCCCGGATGCGGCAAAACGTTTCTGGCCCGCGCGGTGGCGGGGGAAATCGACGCCAACTTCCTGCAAGTCGAGCTTCAGGCCATCCTCTCGATGTATGTGGGACAGAGCGAGCACAACCTCCATGATGTTTTTGAAAAGGCCCGCGAAAACAAACCCTGCGTCATTTTCGTCGATGAGCTCGACGCGTTGGGCGGGAGCCGTCACCTGATGCGGCAGCATCACGACCGCATGCTCGTCAACCAGTTGCTGCTGGAGCTGGACGGGCTTCAGGCGAGGAACGACCAGGTGTTCGTGATCGGGGCCACGAATACGCCGTGGTATCTGGATCCGGCGCTCAGGCGCCCGGGGCGGTTCAATCATCTGGTGTTCGTCCCGCCGCCGGAAGCCGCGGAACGGGAGACAATTCTTCGCCTCAAGCTGAAGGGCAAGCCGACGGATGCGCTGGATTTGGCCAAAATCGCGGCGGAAACGAAGTTTTTCTCGGGCGCCGATCTGGAGCAGGTGGTCAGGGACGCGGTGGAACTGGCCATGGAACGCACGCTCGAGACCGGCGAGCTCCAGCCGGTTACCCAGGAAGATTTGAAAAAGGCGCTCAAGGGGCGGAAGGCGACGACGCTGGATTGGTTCGCCACGGCGAAAAATTACGCCATCTTCAGCGATGTGAACCGGGACTACCAGGTGGTGCTGGATTACATGAAGCGCCACGGGATCAAATAGGCACGAGACAAGGAGGCTATATCATATTGGAGGAAGCGGTGCAGGCGGGCTATGCCAGGGTGAGGCAGCTTGTGCAGATGAACCGATATAAAGAAGCCCTGGCCGAAGCGGAAAAGCTGCTTCAAATGGATCCTGACGATCCGGATGCGTACTCCACGATCGGTTGGATTTATCTGTTGACCGAAAAATATGACAAGGCGCTGCATTGGTCCGGTGAAGCGCTGAAACGGGATCCGGACAATGTATTGGCGTGGTATGTGCGCGTGTGCACCTACCACGAGACGAATCGGGAAGACGAGTTCGAGGAGTCGCTGGCGGAGGCGTTGAGAGTCGATCCGTATGAGGATCACTATTATTTCCTCAAAGCCGCAAGGCTCACCCATAAGGGGAAGTTCCGGGAGGCGAAGGAATCCATTTTGCGCGCCCTGGAGCTCGCTCCGGAAAAGCCGCTCAATTTGGCCCTTCTCAGTTATATCGAGGCGCTGTCGGGCAACAATGAGGAGTCCAAAAGGGCCGATCGGGAAGCGCTTCGGCACGATGCCGAAGATCCGGTGGTCCTGATGCATCTGTCATGGGCGGCGAGCGAACGCGGGGAGTACGATCTGGCGGAGCAATACATGGCGGGCGCGGTGCGGCTGAATCCGGAAAACAGGCAGATCCGCGATGAGTATTTGGAAGCGCTGCAAAAGAACAATAAATTATATCGGTCATTTTTGCGGCCCATAAAATTTATCCGCAAATTTAAGCCCTGGCAGATTTTTTTGCTCTGGATGGCGGCATGGATCATTTTCAAACCGCTGGTGATCTTGTTTATCGTTCTATACGTCCTGGCGCATTGGATCACCAAGGGCATCGTTCACGTCCGCGTGTATGGCTGGAGGAGGCGTTGAGGAAAGCCGTTGCGGTGAACATGGCGTGACAGATATACGACGCTGATGCGGATCGCTTTGAAACCGGCGGGGAGCGCCGGTCGTTTTTTTTGCCGACGGAAAGAAGGGAAGGCGGATATACCCGGGGAAGGACAGAAGGATCTTCGGGCTTCGCCGGTCGCCGAAATTTTGCCCTCTTCCAGCCCGCCCGGATTCTCCATCAACAAATGCCGGTTTCTAAGGGTTTCGCATTACACATTTATCCAAATGGTGCATGAAATGAACAGCGGATGGATGGATGATTGGCTATGGCGTTCGGCTGGGGGGACGGAGGAAGCGTCGCCGCAACGGTCGCAGCCGCCGTCAAGCGGCCGAGCATGGCGATGAACTGCGGATTTCGTTCAAAGGCGGGATGCCCAGCTCCTCCACGATGCCGCGGATCGCATCGGCGGCCCGGTTGATGTCCGGATGCTGAACCGGGCATCCGGCAATGTCGACCAGCCGGCGGCTGGCCGTCGAATACAGGCCGAGCGCCGTGCGCCCGCGCAAGATGCCCGCCTGCAGCTGCGCCTTGTGGCGATACCCCCACTCGACCGGCCTGAGCAGGATCAGCTTGAACTGAATACGGTGGATCATACTTGCAAATATGCCGGGAAGGAGATTCCCCTGACGGCAAGGGAGTATCAATTGCTTGAGATTCTCGTGCGCAACCGGGGAAGGACGGTGCCCCGGGAACTAATCATCGAACAAATCTGGGGATGGGACGCTCCCACGGGCAATGCGCTCGATGCCCTGGTCAAGCTGACCCGGAAGAAACTGAAGGGCATTCCAGGCCTGGGCATCCAAAGCGTCCGCGGTGTCGGATATCGGCTGGAGGTGCCGGATGTTCTCCAGAACCCGTAAACGGCTGACGATTTATTTTTCCATTCTTATGTTCCTGTATCTGCTGGTCTTCAATGTGACCGGGTATGTGCTGCTGTCGGCCTACGTGCATGGCAGCCAGGAGAGACAAGTCCGCATGGTTGTTGATAATTATCTTCGGGACGAACGGGAAGAGATCGACCGGCTTCTGGAAGGGGACATGGGCGAAAAGGAAGAGAGAAGACGAAGAGCGGAAAGGGAACATGAAAGAGACAGACGGGAAGGATTGGGGACCGGCTCGCTGCGGCAGTATTATTTGGTGGTAAATTCGCGCAATCAGGTCGTGGCCGAAAATCTATCCTCCCTGGAGGATTCGGAAGAGCTGATCCGCAAATTGACCGCCTGGCAACCCGAACGCAACGAAAACCGCTATTTTACCGTGGACAATCGCCGGGACGGGAAAATGGAGCTTGTCTTTGCGGGCCGGCGGATTTTCGAGGACGGCAGGTACAAGGGGGCCATCTATGCGGGGGCCGATGTTTCGGCGCAAAAAGCGGTCTTAAGGCAATGGATGTTCGTCCTGGGCGGTTTGTCCGCCTGTTTTGCAGTGGTGTCGGCCTGGCTGGGGTACGTGATGTCCGGACGGGCCATGAAGCCGATCGCCGAATCCTTTGAGCGCCAGCGAAGGTTCGTCTCCGACGCGTCCCATGAGCTGCGGACGCCGCTTTCCGTCATCCACGCTTCCCTGGAGGTGCTGGAGGCGGAAGAAGGGAGCAAGCTGGGAGAATTAGGCCGTCAGATCCTGGAGGATTTGAAAGAGGAAACCCGCAGAATGTCGTCGCTGGTCACGCACCTTCTTTCGCTCGCCCAGGGCGATTCCGCGGAACTCAGTTTGAACATGGAAGCGTTCTCGCTGCGGGATGAAATCCTGAAAGTGGTCCGCCAGGTGAAACCTTTGGCGCAGGAGAAGGAGCTGTTTCTGGAAGCGGACATCCCGTCGGAGCTTCGGGTATACGCGGACAAAGAGCGGCTGCGCCAACTCATGCTGATCTTGCTGGACAACGCGATCCAATATACGCCCAGGGGAGGCGGGGGGATCACGGTCGCCGCGCTGCCCGACGGCCGCGATGTCAAGCTGATGGTGACGGATACGGGCATTGGCATTCCGAAAGAGCAGCAGGAGGAAATTTTCGAACGTTTTTACCGCGGAGATCCGTCCAGAGGCCGCGGCGCCGGGCAGGCGGGGCTTGGCCTGTCCATTGCCAAATGGATCGCCGAGGCGCACGGGGGACGCATTTCCGTGCAAAGTTCGCCCGGGGAAGGCAGCACATTCACCGTGAGGCTGCCTATATTGCGGGGGTAACCCGTACCGTCAGCGGACAACGTCTGTCGCCGAGAGCCGTGTTTCAAGGGCAAGGGTCATAAGCCTCGAAGGCAGATCATTGAATCAAGGCGCGGCGAACGTCGCGAATTCTCCGTCCGTGATGACGACGGCGTAGTAGCGTGTGCCCGGGGGACCGTAAAATTCCACTTCGGCCCGGTCGCCGAATCCCTGGTAGCGGGTGTTGAACGCATCCGCCGGGGCGCCGGTTTTCGTCCCGGATGCGACACGGGCGGCCGATTTGGCGAATTGCCCGTCGCGGTAATTCATCATCCAATGCAAACCGTCGATCGCATCCGGATGTCCGGGAGAAGGCGGTTTGTCGGCTTCGACGATGGCGATGACCGAAAATTCCCTGTCCGGCACGGCCGGCAATTCCACCAGCAAGGCGTCCGAAGGCGCGCCGCTTGCGGGATTTTCCGTCTGCCGCGCTTCGATCCGGGCGATGCGGTGAAAAGCCGGAGCATCGGCCGCCGGAGCGTTCGGGGCGTCCAGTCGGTAGGTGTGTGTGTCGGGCTCGGCGCGTGACCCGGAAAACGATGCCGGCGGCTCCGGGGCGGACGGCGTTTCCGGCGATGCCGGTGCTGAGGCGGACGGCGAAGGCGCGGCCGCTGATTCCGCGGGTGTCGCCACCGGCGACGGTGAGACCGCGGGCGGTGAAAGCCGCGGGGTTGTGTCCGCCGACGCGGCCGATTCGCCCGGTCGGCCGGGCGCGCCGTCCGGCTGCCATATGAGGCCCGCCACCCCAGCCGCGACAAGCAGGAATTCGGCAACGGCCATCGTCCGGCCGAGCAGGATCTTTTTCGATAATTTGCGCTTCATGGCTATCGGCACCTGGCTTCCAATTCCTGAAGCCGTTGCATCGCGTCCGCAAGCTCGCGCGTCACCTTGTTGTCATATTCCTCCCATTTTTTCTGCAAGTCGTTCCACGTAAGATTCGTTTCCCGACGGACGCCTTTGATGTTTTCCCGGACGACGGTCACCGCGAATCGTCTGTGGCTGAACACCCATTGTCCCCCGCGGCAGACCCAGATCTCGCTGCAGGTCACCCGCACCGAGCGCTTGAGCACATAGAAGTCGACTTCTATGTCGCCCAAGCGTCTTTCATTCAATTCGGGAACTTTGCGGATGATCACACTGGCCATTTGGGCCACCAGCCTCAACGCATCGACGACGGCTTGCGGGATGGAAGTCGGCGTCGGCGTCCCCGTGGCCAGTCCGGTCAACGGCGGGATGCTCTCGCCGATCACTTTCCATCCGGGGCCTTCGCGGACCAGGGCTGTGCCGATCCCTTTGATGTCCATGGCGAGGCTGATCCAGCCGAGCACCTCCGACACTTCCTGCAGGCCTTCGCTGATTTCCCTGGCTTCCTGGGCGGCTTTGTGCGCGTCTCCGCCGCTGATCATCTTCACTTCGACGCGGTATGGGAACGTGATCAGGCCCAAATCTCTCCGGTTGCGTTCCTGCGGCGGGTCGTCCTCCCGGCAGCTGCAGCTGCCCCTGCCATCTCCGGCTGTCACGGGTTCGCCTCCACCGGTATGCGGCGGCTCCGCCTTCTCCGCCCCGGCCCGGATACGGCCGATGCACAGTTCGTATTCGTAACGCGCTTCTTCGGCTTGGTTTCGGGCTTGTTCCGCCCTCCGGCGGGCTCTTTCGAGCGCCTCTTCCGCCAATTGCTCTTCCTTGCGCGCCTGCCGCAATTCCTCTTCAAGGCGCCGCGCCCGTTCGTCCAGTTCCCGGCGTTCGGCTTCGGAGCGGGGACTGCCCAGGTCGTTCATCGCTTCCTGCATCGCTTCGGCCGTTTCCGGGTTCGGATTCCGCCGGTACGCCTCCCAGGCCGCCCATTCGGCCTCCTGGCGCATCTGCACATCCCGCTCCGTCAGCCGGCGGCCTCCGGATTCGGCCCAGGAACGGCCGCCGCCGGGTTTGCCGGCGCTCGGATACGTTTTCCGGATGTCCCGCAATTCCGCTTCCAGCCCGGCTCTCCGGTCGGAGATTTCCTTTTCGATCTGCGCGGCTTTCTCCGCGGCTTCCTGCGCCTCTTTCGCGATCTGTTCCGCCGCTTCCCAGATTTTGCGCCTATCGTCGCAGGGGCTGAGGTCAACGGCGCCCGCGGGTTTGTCCCTGGGGTCGTCGTCCTCCGCGTTACCCTCGTCGGCGGCTTCGTTCTTTGCGTCGTCGCCGCCGGCCTTGGCGCCTTCGCCTTTGCCCCTTTGCCGCATCAGAGAGATTCCCCCGGCTCCGATGGCGATGCCGATGGCGATGAGGACATACGGCCACCATGGCCCGCCGCCGGCTTCGTCAGGCGTGCCGCCGGCTTCCACCGCCGGCTCCTCCGCGGCGGCCGCCTCCGGTGTCGGAGCGCTTTCCGGCGTCGGTGTCGGCGATAATGCGGGTGACGGCTCCGGCGTGCTTTCCGGCGTCGGTGTCGGCGATGATGCGGGTGTCGGCTCCGGCGTGCTATCCGGCGTCGGCGACGGGGATGACGCGGGCGTCTCCGTCGGCGTGCTTTCCGGCGCCGGCGACGGGGATGACGCAGGCGTCGGCGAGGGCGCCGCGATGGCGATCATATCCTTGTCGCACTTGCTTTCTCCGGGCCCCACTTCTACGGTGCCTTCAAATACGACTTGCCCATCCTCATCCATAATCGAGACTTTGTAGTTGTCATAGGAGTACAGCGGAAAGGACATGAACAAGCGGCCGTCTCCGTCGAGTTCGCCCACCGCTTCCACGAACCCTCCGGCGCCGCCCTCCAACACGCCGACCGCCGTCGTTCCCGAAAATTGGCCGGGTGAAAAGGCGAGGGCGACGTTCAGGTAGCTGTAACCGTCTCCGGAATATTCCCGCTCAAACGGGGGATGATCCACCCCCGTGCAAAAAGCGGCGGGATTTCCCCGGGCGGTTTCGCCGGGAAACAGGAACGCCAGGGCGCACTGCAAAATCCCGATTTTGCTTGTAACGGATTTTTTCATGGCACCATCCTATCCGGGAGAAATGCATGATTCCATCCGGGTCGGCATCGCAGGGGAGAATCCGTCTTGGAGGGTCTCGAAGATGATAGGCCGGATTCAAGGAGTCGACATGAGGCAATCACGAAGCTGTTTGGGTCCAATGTATCGCAAGGGCGGGTGCGCGTCAATAATCCGAACGGTCCCTATTTTTTATTTTTTCAGACAATTTGCAACTGGAATAAAAAGTGGACACTCCAACACAATCCCGGATAATGAACTTTCGTGTATCCTTCCGCGAATCGCAATACCCATCCATCGTAAAGCGGCGTGGACAAGGATGGCCGGTGATTCAAGGGCAATTCCTCGATGAATATAGGGTCCATGATATTCTCCCGGTCCCATGGGTGCATTTTAAGCCCAATCCTTCGCGGAGTGGGCTTTTCGCTTTTGTTAACCGCCGCGTCATCGGCGACACGACTCTATTTGACGTCAATCAGCTGCCGCGACCGGTCCATCAGCTCGGCGGCCGACTGCGCCACCCTGCCCGCGGCCGCGCCGATGTCGTGAATGTTTTGCAAGCTGTTTTCCAGTTCCCGTGCGATCGCTTCGCTGGCTTCCTTCATGTCGGCCATCAATTGCCGGATGTCCTGGAAGTTGCCCAGCACGCCGAGCACGCCGCGATGCGCGGACTTCATCCGGTCGTCGATGGATTGCATGCCGTCCGTCACCTTCGCCACCTGGTCCAGCGAGTTGCGGATCAATCCGGAGATGTCTTCGGCCGCTTTCTTCGTCTGGTCCGACAGCTTCCGGATCTCCGAGGCCACCACATGGAAACCGCGGCCGTGTTCCCCCGCCCTTGCGGCTTCAATGGTCGCGTTGAGCGCCAGAATGTTCGTCTGATCGGCGATTTCTCTCACCATTCCGATAATCCCCGTGATCTCCTCCGAAATCGCCTTCAACCGGACCATCTCTTCGCCGATTTCCGCCGTTCTCGCCATCACTTCGTTCATTTCCGATGTCAGCTCATGGACGACGAGGGCGCCTTGTTCCGATTTCGCAAACGAGCTTTCGCTGAGCCGATTCCCCGTTACCTCGCGGGACGTGACATGATCAATGCGGGAGATGACTTCTTCGATGGAAGCGGAGGTTTGTCTGGAAAGCGCCGCCAATTCTTCGGTGGTCACGCCGATCACTTCGTACAATTCCAGCTTTTTGTCTTTTTCGATGGACAAAAGCTTGCGGTTGAGTTCCGTTTCATAGGTGTCCAGCACGATTTGCTGTTCGAAATTCAGCAGCTTGGTGACGACTTCCAACGCGCGGATTCTGAGGTCGTGATCGGCAATGCTGCGCACGATGATGTCACGCAGGATGTTTTGAAGGATTCCGAAGGATCCGATGTACCACTTGCTTTGAAGTCCGATATGGATATGTTTTCGCGCAACCGCTTTCCGTTTTGTAATATATTGATCGTTGATCCGGATGTTCAGCATCGTGCGGATATGTTCGGTCAGCGTTTTCTTCAGGCGTTCGACGGTGCTGTGCTCAAGGATCAGGTTTTTTAAACCCGCGTTGTCCATCAGCATGGCATAAAATCTGTCCGCGATCTCGTCCATGGATGGTTCCAGCAGTTTCGCGAGGCCCGCCGCGAATTCCGCGTCGCTTTCGGTCAGGGAAACCAACTTGATTTGCTCCGGGATGTCGCCGGGTTCCGTGACGGCGGCTTCCATCAGGGCCGTGTCCGAACCGGTTCCCGTCAGTTCAGGCATCATGCGGGCGCGGCGTATATCGTTCTTTCCGAAAAGGCTTCTCAACGTTTTGAATGGACAAGCCATCTTTGAAAAACCTCCCACCTGGCGCCGATTTGCGAGGTTTCGGTTGTTCAACACCCGCAAGAAAAGGCCGGATTGCCCTTGCCGCCTGATCTTTGAAGCCCGCCTTGGCTGTGCGGATGCGCCGCTGACATTGGGCCGTGACAATAAAATATAATGATTTACACCTTTTTACCGAATCTCCAGTAACTATAATTTTCCGTTCATTTAACAGGGGAATTCGAATGTATATCAAGTAATTTTGTTGGATCAATTTTTACATTTTCGTTTCAAGTTGGGACATCAACGAGGTAAAATATGGAAATTCAATCGAATGCGCCATCTGGGGAATTTGAAGCGAAAACCGTCGCGGTTTATCCCGGACAGCGGGAGGGGGATCCGATGGGACAGGCTGTGCGGAACATTGATTTGAAGCGGGCGGTAGACTACAATCGAGTTATTCGCGACAAGATTTGGCGCCATAAGGAGCACGACAACCCTGCATCTTGATCGCGTTGAAATTCCGGCAGGGCGGTCCATCCGGGACCGATCAGCCGTCACCTTTGCAAAGGAGCCGCCCATCATGAAACCTTACGAACCGACCTATCGGGAACTGTCGACCGCTTTGGCCGTATCCTCCAAGCGGGGGCTGCCCATGATTTTCACGGGAATGCTGTTTTGGCTCGTGGCGGGGCTGGCCGGATTCTTGGACCACGCGATCACGGTGTGGGTGTATCTGTATGGCATCGGACTGATTTTCCCCGTCGGGCTCCTGATCGCGAAGGCGATGAAGGCCGACTTGTTTGCGAAGGACAACCCGCTTGCCGTGCTCGCCGGAGTGGCCGGCGCGATGCAGATCCTGTTTGCTCCGCTTGTCATCCTCATCCTGTTTCGGCTGCCGGAGTATATCCCGTTCGCGGTCGGCGTGCTGACCGGGGCGCATTTTCTGCCGTACGCGGTGATCTATCGGAGCAAGGCGTATCTCTTCCTGTCGATCGCGACGGTGGCCGGGGCCGGGTTGATCGGGAGTCTTGCCCTGCAGTACACGTTTCTCGCCACGCCGTTCGCCCTGGCGGCCGTTTATCTCGTCACCTGCCTTTTGCTCATGAGAGAGCGCAAATGTGCCCATATGGGAACTCTTTCTTCTCAGGGAGACCGATGAAATCGCCGATCGGAACAACGTCTATACTTACAGGGAATGCAATCATTTTATTAGAAGGAAAAGGAGAAGACCGGCATGCCGAAAATCGTCCCGCATCTCTGGTACGACAAGGAAGCCAAAGAAGCCGCCGAGTTTTACGCCAGTCTGTTTGAATCGTCCAAAATCGTGTATACCCATGTGATCAAAAACCCGCCCCCTTACGATGATGCGGAGATTGTGGGCTTTGAACTGGCAGGACAGCCGTTCATCGCCCTCAGTGCGGGTGCATATTTCAAGCTGAACCCGGCCATATCGCTGATCGTTTCCTGCTCGACCGCCGGGGAAGTGGACAAGCTGTGGGCGGCGTTGTCCGAAGGGGGAACGGAAATGAAAAAGATTGATCTAGAGGCCCTGGAAAGGGCGAAGCTGGGAATTTCCGATGCATAAGCATGCGGAATGCCGATGCGGAAGCCACCATGCCGGAAGCGCCGACAAGCCCGTTCGATCAGGCGATCGAACGGGCTTTCTCCTGGGCAGTCCACGGGGTATTGATTTTAACGTAACGTCAACATTTATAATGAAGCCAACGCCAGGGAAGTCGAGCTGAAAGGGGCGGCCGCCTCATGTACACGATCGGGCAGTTCGCCAGGAAGACGGGCGTAACCACGCGCACCTTGCGGTTTTACGATCAGAAAGGGCTGCTCAAGCCTTCGCGCCTGTCGGAGTCGGGCAGGAGGTTCTACACGGACAAGGATCTGTTAACGCTGCAAAATATTTTGGTGTTTAAATATTTGGGCTATTCGCTGGACGAAATCCGGGACATGCTGCGGAAAGACGACGGACGGAATTGGCGCGCCTCGCTGAAACGGCAACACCAGGAGATGCTGAAGGAGAAAAGGCGCATCGAGAAGGTGCTGGAGACGCTCGAAAACGCCCTCGCGCTGGCGGAGCAGCGGGAGTCCATCGATCCGGACATTTTCCTGTCCGTGATTCACAATCTGGTCAAGGAGGACGAGCAGAAGGCGTACCTGAAGTCGCTGTTGCCGGAAGATCTGGTGGACGAGCTGTTCGAGACGAGCCGGGAGGATTTGCTTCGGGGCGGGGGACGTTTCCTGGAGATGCTCGGGAAACTCAAGGAAGCTTGCCGGAACCGGTCGCCGGATGAGGAGATAATCCCGATTCTCCGGGAGATGATGGATCTGTTGCCGAATGGGCTGGTGGAAAGGCTGATGGAGCAGTCCGAACGGCTGGAAGGACTCAAATTCGATGAAGAGCTGTTTCCGCTTCCGCTGACGAAGGACGAAGAACGGTGGCTGGAAGAAGTGATCGAAAGGAACAGAGGCCAGTTGTAAAGACGGTAACGGGGGGAAACCATATGGAAAAAACCATCGTCGGACCGGCCAGGCTGTTTCGGCTTATCCGGGATGCGCGTCCGCCGAAGGCGATGATCGCGGCGGCGGTGCTGTTCGGCGTACTCGAGGCGGCGAGCGGGCTGGCGGTGCCGTTGCTCACCATGAGGGCGGTCAACTCGTTTGCGGCGGGCGGTTTGTCATCCGCCACGCTGCTATTGGTCGCGCTGGCGCTGATCGGCCAGGCGGCCCTGGGCGGACTGGCCTATTACCTCATGTCAGCCATCGGCGGGCGGATCGTTGCGGCGATTCGCGAACGGGTGTGGAACCATGTATTGCGGCTTAATGTCGGTTACTTCGACGCGCACGAGTCCGGCGAGACGATGAGCCGCGTCACGCAGGACACCAATGTGGTGAGGGGCCTCATCACCAATCACATCATCACCTTTTTCACCGGGCTGCTTTCCATCGCGGGCGCCGTTGCCATGCTGCTGTGGATCGACTGGAAAATGACGCTGGTGATCCTGCTCGCGGCGGTGCTGGCGGTCGGGGCGATGTTGCCCATCGGCAACAGGATGCAGGCGATCGCGCTGGCCCACCAGGACGAGATGGCAAAGTTTTCCGGCAATCTGGGCCGGGTGCTGACCAACATCCGGCTCGTGAAGGCATATCAGGCCGAGGAGACGGAACTGGAGGCCGGACGCGCGCAAATCCGCAACCTGTACCGGTTCGGGCTAAGGGAAGCCCGGATCCTGTCGACGCTGTCTCCGCTCATGACGCTGGTGATCTCACTGGTGCTGATCCTGCTGTTCGGCTACGGCGGCGCGCAGGTCGCATCAGGCGCCCTGACCACCGGAGCTTTGGTTGCCATCATGTTCTACATGGTGCAGATTGTTTTTCCGTTCACGCAGATGGCGACGTTTTTCACGGAATTGCAGAAAGCGGTCGGCGCGACGGAGCGGCTCTGGGAAATTCTCGAAACGCCGCCGGAGGAAGGGGCCCTAGCGGCCGCGGAGGCATCGGAACGTGAAGGAACGCGGGCGGAAGGAGCGCACTTTGTGACGGATGTCGGTCATGCAGAGGAACTGCCGGTGCAGGGCGACATCGAATTTGAAAACGTCAGTTTCCGTTACGGCGAGAAGCCCGTGTTCGAGTCGCTGGATCTGCACATTCCGGGCGGGAAGACGACGGCGCTGGTCGGCGCGAGCGGCGCCGGGAAGACGACCATTTTCTCCCTGTTGGAGAGGTTCTATGAACCGGGCGAAGGCACGATCCGGTATGCCGGGCGGCCCATCCGTTCGATTCCGCTTGAGAAATGGCGCCGGCTGTTCGGCTACGTCCAGCAGGAGAGTTCGGTGACGAGCGGCACGATCCGCGACAATGTGAAATACGGCAATCCCGACGCGACGGATGAAGAGATCATCGAAGCCCTGAAGAAGGCGAACGCCTGGGAATTCGTCAGCCGGCTGGAACGCGGGCTCGACACGGACGTGGGCGAAGCGGGCGTGAAGCTGTCGGGCGGCCAGCGCCAGCGCATCGCCATCGCCCGGGCGCTGCTCAGGGATCCGGCCATTCTGCTCCTCGACGAGGCCACTTCGAACCTGGACAACGAATCCGAAGCGCTGGTGCAGGACGCTTTGCAGAAAGCCATGCAAGGCCGCACGACCATCATCATCGCCCATCGGCTGTCCACGGTGATGCACGCCGATCGCCTGGTCGTTCTCGAAAACGGCCGGGTGACCGGCATCGGTACGCACCGGGAGCTGATGGACAGCCACCCGTATTACCGCAGGCTGGTTACCCGGTCTCTGAAGGCCGTTTGAGGGTCTATTGTTTTGTACCCGGATCAATACCGCCCGAAGCGTTGGATCGCGGACAATGCTTTGGCCATCGGCGGCCGTGGCTTTGAGAAAGGCTTTGGCCTATGAGCTGTTTTTACTTATATACACACCAGCAACGACACCTCCTGCTGCAACATAGGCTACGGCTGCTACAGCTATTACAATCCATTCCACAAAGCCGCCCGACACCAGTTCCAGTTCTTCGTCGGAGAGAGGTTCGCCCGCTTTTTGCTTGAAGAAAACGGAACCAATTTTTGCGACATCTTTCAAATCCTGTTCGGTGAGGTCGTGCCCGTGACGGGCCGCGAATGCCAGGAGTTCTTCCCTGCTTTTGATCGCGGACAACGCTCTGGCCAGGTTTTCGTCGGCGGACACGGCTTCAAGAAAGGCTTTGGCTTTCTCCATGCGGTCTGTCAACTCCTGTCGTCCATCGATTCGGATATAACCAGGGTGGCGGCACCGAGCGCACCGCCGATCGCCGTTGTTACTGCGCCTACGAGAAAGAAGATTCCAACTGCGATTGCCCATTCAACGATTCCGCCCGACACCAGTTCGAGTTCTTCGTCGGAGAGAGGTTCGCCCGATTTTTGCTTGAGATAAACGGAACCGATTTTTGCGATGTCTTTTAAATCCTGCTCGGTCAGGTTGTGCCCGTGACGGGCCGCGAATGCCAGGAGTTCTTCCTTGCTTTTGATCCCGGACAACGCTTTGGCCAGGTTTTCATCGGCGGACACGGCTTCAAGAAAGGCTTTGGCTTTCTCCACAAAGTATCACTCCTTTTTTAATCATTAAGGCCTCCCCTGGCTCCATCTATAATGATATAAGCCGCGTACCCGATAAATCCGCCCATTGCGACTCCAAAACCAACGAGCGCCCCAATTACGAGCGCAAGTTCAAGAGCGAATCCGCCCGAAACCAGTTCGAGTTCTTCGTCGGAGAGGGGTTCGTCCGCTTGTTGCTTGAGATAAACGGAACCGATTTTTGCGATATCTTTCAAATCCTGTTCGGTGAGGTCGTGCCCGTGACTGGCCGCGAATGCCAAGAGTTCTTCCTTGCTTTTGATCGCGGACAACGCTCTGGCCAGGTTTTCATCGGCGGACACGGCTTCAAGAAAGGCTTTGGCTTTCTCCATGAAATGTCCCTCCCTTTTGATTCTTAGTTATACTCATCCCAAATCAAAAGAGCACCGGTGGTGATAGCTGCCGAGATGATTGCGGAAACAGCCACAATGCCTACGCCAATGAGGTATACGAGAAATCCGCCCGAGACCATTTCCAGTTCTTCGTCGGAGAGAGGTTCGCCCGCTTTGTGCTTGAGATAAACGGAACCAATTTTAACGATGTCTTTTAAATCCTGTTCGGTGAGGTCATGCCCGTGACTGGCCGCGAATGCAAGAAGTTCTTCCCTGGTTTTGATCCCGGACAGCGCTTTGGCCAGGTTTTCATTGGTGGCCACGGCTTCAAGAAAGGCTTTAGCCCTCTCCATAAAGAGTCAACTCCTTTTAATCCTGTCGGGGTTTCCTGGTTTTTGGTTTGATTTGATTGTAAAGCGTTGAAATTAAATCAGAATCAAATTTTCTTAAAATTATGTTAAAATTTTGGGTTGCAATTTCGATCGCGTTGATCCCGGAATATCTCCATGTTTGGGTACTGCCGCAGGGGCGGCCGGTATCCGGCTGCACGGGTACCGGTCGTTACACCTGCCGCGGCCATGGCAAAACCAGGCATGACGAGGGTAAGTTCGGCAAAAAGTCCGCCCGAAACCAGTTCCGGTTTTTCGTCGGAGAGGGGTTCGCCCGCTTGTTGTTTGAGGCCAGCGTTGCCGATCTTGGCGATGCCGTCCAGATCTTGTTCAGTGAGGGCATACCCATGATTTCCGTCATATCATGGTTTGATCATAGAGCATGGAGATAAATTGAGTGTCAAATTTTTATAAAATTAATTTTACAATGACAATTGTGGCGATCGCGTTGCCCGAAGCCTTCGGGTGTCCGGCGTGCATCTACGGCGTTTTTGGTCAAGGACGGAGATGGCTTCATCCAGGCAATCCGCACCTGATCTTCCCGGCAGCCCGGACCGGCTTCCCGGCGGAGGACGGCGCGGGCTTTCTTGTCACGCTGGCACTATTGCCCGGGAAATTTCACGATTGACGTCGAAACAGGCATCCCGCGGTGAATGCATTCGGCGGATATCGGCCCGCAATCGCACATCGGCGCGGTCGGTTCGGTGCGGCCGGCGCCGTCCGTTTTTTTCAGGGGGTCGGAAAAAACTGGAGTGCTTTCAGCCATGCACGCCGCTCCTGCGGGTTCCCGTTTGCGCATTCCTTGAGGACACGCGAAACACCCGGCATCTTGTGCTAGAATGGAGCCTGAAAGGAAGGAAGCTGTCGTGGATATTTCCATTGAAAGGGCGGCCGTCGAAGACGCCCCGGAGATTCTGGCGCTGCAGAAGGCGGCCTTTCGCAGCGAGGCGGAGTTTTACGGGGATTTTTCGATTGAACCGCTGGCGCAGACCCGGGAAAGCCTGGTGAAACAGTTTTCCACCCATGTGATTTGGAAAGCCGTTCACGGGAATCGCATCGTCGGCTCGGTCCGGGCCCGTTGCGAGGGAGACGTCGTATCTGTCGAGAAGCTTGTCGTAGCGCCGGAATTTCAGGGGAGAGGCATCGGGACGCTCCTGATGAGGGCCGTCGAATCCGAATTCGGGGACAAAACCTTCGTCTTGTGGACGGGATCTCGAAGCAAAAGAAACATCGGTCTGTACACGAAGCTGGGTTACGCAACGACCGGCGAAACACGGAAACAGGGCAACGTGACGTTGATCCGGCTGATCAAGTCGCGCGGCCGATGATAGGTCGAACGATGGAATGAAAACGCCTTCACCCTGTGGTACAATGTCGGCAAACGCCGGATGGAGGGAAATCGCCATGTGGAAGGAATTCCGGGAATTCGCGATGCGGGGCAACGTCATCGATCTCGCCATCGGGATCATGATCGGCGGCGCTTTCGGCCGGATTGTCACTTCACTCGTGAATGATGTGCTGATGCCGCCGATCGGCCTGCTGTCCGGAGGCATCCGTTTTGACAACCTGTTCATCGCGCTGGACGGTTCATCGTACGCCACGCTGGAAGAAGCGCAAGCCGCCGGGGCGCCGACGCTGAACATCGGACTGTTCATCAACGCGGTGATCGATTTTCTCATCATCGCCTTTGCGATTTTCCTCGTGGTGCGGCAGATCAACCGGCTGCGCAAACGGACGATGAAGAACGAGGCGGCGGCCGAATCCGCTCCGGCGGTGAAGACGTGCCCCGAATGCCTCTCGGAAATTCCCGCCGAAGCGAAGCGCTGCCGGTATTGCACGACGGCGCTGCACGACGCTTCCGCACACGCGTGACGGTCCGCCGTCCCCGGTCCGCCTTCCTCTCACTCGGGCTGGTTGACCGTCAAGCGGCCGGCCTCGAACGGCGATGCCACGCAGCACGCTGACGGATCCGGCTCCACCCTCCGCGCCATGCCCGTGGTGCATGGCATGACCGTCGGCGGTGTAACCGGCCGGAACGACGCCTCCGCCGAAGTCCATTTCCCCCCACATCATGCTCATCCTGTCCGCATGCCGGCTTGCCTGCGACGCCGCGGCCATGAGCGCGGCGCATCCGGCCGCGATCAGCGCCAGGGTCAAAGAAGCGCGGACGAACCGCTTGATCCGGCCGGGCTGGGACCGAACATTGCCCCGGACTTTGGTCCGGCGTTCCCGGACCGCCTCATTTCCTGCCGCAAAACACGCCGAAGTCCAGATACTTGTACATGCAGTCCACATCCCGGAAACCCGCTTCTTCCATCCACCGGATCTGGTCTGCCAGCTTGGCGTCAAGATCCATGTTCCTGCGCTCGATCGCCGCGTCGATCTCCTCCGATGCCAGCCCGCTGGCGCGGATGGATGCCAGCCAGCGGCGCCGGAAATACCGGTGCACTTCGGGTGTCGCGCCTTCCACCAGGTCGGCGTTGACGAACACGCCGCCGTCCTTCAGCCATCCGTAGATTTTCGCGAACAGCCGCCTTTTGCCCTCATGGGTCAGGTGATGAATGGACAGGGAAGAGACGACGAAGTCAAAGGACGGCGGAAAATCCAGACCGGTGCAATCTCCAACCACATACCGGACGCGGCCGGAACCGCGGAATCGCTCCCGGGCCTTCTCCAGCATTTTTTCGCTGAAATCCACCAGCGTGAGCCGCGCGTTCGGGTATTTCCGCAGAACCATGCCGGAAAAAAGGCCGGTGCCCGCGCCGAGATCGAGGATCTCCGGTTCCGGCTTGTCCGTTTCCACCAGCGACAGGGCCATCCCGTAGAAATCGTCGAAACAGGGCACCAGCTTTCTTCTTTGCCTGTCATACTCGTTCGCCACCGCGTCAAACATCCGTTTCACGGATTCTTGCATGGGTCCGCCTCCATCGTCTTTTTCCTCATTATAGCCATGGCGGCGCCGCGCCTGAAGAGGACGGTCCGGACCCGCGGATGGCCGGCGGAAGGTTTTAAGGTTTTTTTAATATCGGATCTTGTAGCATATGGAGGTGAATAGGATTTACGAACTAGTATAAATGAAAGGTTTGATGCAATATGTCCCTCTTTCGCCGGAGGAAAAAATCGTCGAACACCATCGATGCCGGCACGATCATCACCGGCGAGATCCGTTCCGAAAACAACTGGACGCTGTGCGGCACCCTGATCGGCAATCTGGTGGCGCTGGGCGATGTGGTGATCGAAAAAGGCGCGGAGATCCGGGGAAACGTGCTGGGGGAAAATGTCCGGGTGGCCGGCAAGGTGATCGGCAACATCGACGCCCGAAGGCATCTGCATCTCGCTTCCTCCGCCCATATCATCGGAGACACGTCGTACCAGACGCTGCGAATTGAAGAGGGGGCCTTTTTTACCGGGAAAATGGAGCTTAAGGATGAACACGCGGCGGCGGAGACGCCGGGAAGTGAAATCCCCGTGAACAGGATGCCCGACGCGGAGCCTGTCCAAAACCAATACACGATTTCGCCTCCCCAACCCGAACCCGCGTATCCGATTCGCGGCAAGAGGGTCGTCATTTCTTGAAAAACCGGAAAAGCAACCACTCGACAGGAGGCGCATGCGCATGACCACCATCCTGGCCATCGACCACGGGAACGGGCACGTCAAGGCGTGTTCGAGCGACAAATTTGTGCTGCTTCCTTCCGCCTACGCCAGGCCGGAAGAATTCGGCGAGGACATGATCAAGCCAAAGAAGGAACTGCAGGTCTTCGAATTCAAATCCGGCCTGTTTCCGGGCGAAACGTACTACTGGGGCAGGGACGTGGGCAAGGCGGGAAGACTCATCGCCAGCTACGGCGGGGAAGGCCGATACGTCTCCAAGCCGTATCAAATGTTGTCACAGTTCACCATGGCGCTGCTCTTGCCGGACGGAGAGCTCACCCATGAGGACGTGCATGTCGTGACCGGGTGCCCCAGCATCAGCAAGGGAACGGAGCTGGAGGCGGAGATCCAGCGCTCGTTTCGCGGACGGCACGCGGTGACGGTGAACGGCCAGAGCAAGGTGATCCACGTCGGCCAGGTGACGGTATTGCCCCAGCCGCTCGGCACGGTGTTTTATCTGTATTACAACGACGAGGGCCAGGTGGTCAACCGGCAGCTGGAGGACAGCTACATCGGCATCATCGACATCGGCAGCGGCACCACGGACCTCGACGGGGTGAAGGAACTGAAGCGGCAGTGGGACGACACGGCCACCATTCCGATGGGGATGTTCGACGCGTACAAGAAAATCGCCGCCTACATCAACCGGCAGCATCCGAACGCGAACGTCACCCCGCAGATGGTGGAGCAGCACCTTTTGAATCCGGAAATCGACGTGAACACGTTCCGGATCAACCATCGGTCGAAGCCGGTGGACATCACCAACATCCGGACGGAAGTGTTCCGGCAGTTGGCGGAGGATCTGTTGAACCAGATCCAGCAGATGTGGGTGAGCCGCGCGAAGTTTGACGCGATTTATCTGACGGGCGGCGGGGCGAAACCGCTGGCCAGGCATTTCATGGAATGGGAGAAGGATATCCAGATCCTTGAGGACAGCCAGCAGGGGAACGCCCTGGGCTTTTATCGGTACGGACTGAATCTGGCGGGGGAGACGAAACCCTGACACAGGCCGGGCGAAAACACGCCGCGTGTTTTCGTCCCGTCTTTTTTCTTTGCCGGCGGGCCGGCCGTTGCGCCGGCTTTTTTTCGTTTCGGCGGTTCGCTAGAATGGATGTAATCGTATCTGGCAGAGGGGTTTGCACCATGGCTTCACTTCCGGTATCCGCGCTGAACCTGGTCCCGATCCGCGAGGGGCAGGGGCCCCGGGAAGCGATCCAATCCGCCGTCGAGCTGGCGCAGGCCTTGGAAAAGCTGGGCTACGTGCGGTACTGGATCGCCGAGCACCACAACATGCCGACGCTGGTGAGCGCGGCCACGGTGGTGCTCATTCAGCATGTGCTCGAGCGGACATCCACGATCCGCGTCGGGTCCGGCGGCGTCATGCTGCCGAACCATTCCCCGCTCATCGTCGCGGAGCAGTTCGGCACCCTTGCCGTGCTGTATCCCGGCCGCGTGGACCTTGGGCTCGGCCGCGCGCCCGGCACGGACATGAAGACGGCCGCCGCCATCCGCCGCAACCGCCACGAAGCGATGTACATGTTTCCGGACGAGGTGCGGGATCTTTTGCGCTATTTCGGCCCGCCCGAAGAGCAGTCCGACGTCCGGGCGTATCCGGCCGTCGGCACGGGGGTGCCGCTGTACATTCTCGGCTCCACCACGGACTCGGCGGAACTGGCCGCGTATCTGGGGCTGCCTTACGCCTTCGCGTCACACTTCGCCCCGGAGCAGACGGAGGCGGCCATCCGGCTGTACCGCAGCCGTTTCCGGCCTTCACGGTATCTGGACCGGCCGTACATGATCGTCTGCCTCAACGTGGTGGCCGCGGAAACGGATGAAGAATCGCGGCATGAACTTTGGACGTCGATCCGGTATTTTCTGAACATCGTGCGGGGAGAGCGCCTGCCGCTGCTGCCGCCGGACAAGGCGGAAAAGGATACCGCCCTGACTCCGTATGAACTGGCCCACCTGGAGGCGCGCATGAGCCTGGCGATCGTCGGCGGCCGGGAGACGGTGAAGAAGCGGCTGGCCGAATTCCTTGAGCGGCACGAAGCGGACGAAATCATGGCGGTGACCTATATTTTCGACCTTGCGAAGCAAATCCGGTCCTACGAACTGCTCAAAGAAGCGGCGGAATCGATCCGGCGGTAAATAGCATGTAGATTCGCCCATGCCGGCTGCGGCGATCTTTATCCGCCTGCTCCGCCGCCCGCCGCGCTTTTTTTCAACCGGAACCCGGTTTCCCGATGGTCCGGATCCCAGCGGAACGTGAGTGCGGCCAGCACCAGGATGGCCAACGCGAAAGCGAACACGATCAGCACGGATAAGCCCCAAGGCCGGGTGTCCGCTTGCGCCGCGGCCTGAAGCCCGTCGACGAAATAGGCGAACGGAAAACATTTGCCCGCCCGCGCCAGCCATTCCGGCACGGCCGAGAGGCTGTAGAACGCGTCGCTGCCGAATACCATGGGAATCTGCAGCAGATTGGACAGCATGTTGATCTGCCCTTCGTTGCGGGCGAAATTGACGACCAAAAATCCAAGGCATGTGAAACAGAACATTCCAACGACGAGCATTGCCAAAAGCTGAACCGCGCCGAAAAACGGGATGGAAATTCCGAACGCGAGCGCGCCGATGAGCAGAAGGACCGCGTTGATGGCCAGCCCGAGCAGCGTCCGGGCCAGCGTCAGCGCGAGCACAAACGAGACGATCGGAAAAGGCGTCAGTTTCAGCAGCTTGTAGACGCCCTTGTTTCGCTGGCCGTACACCTGGAACGAAACGCCCTGCATGGCCCAAAACAGGGTGCTGATCCCGATCACCCCGACCAGCAGCCGCTCGCGGTACTCCGGCGAATCAAAGTAATACCCGAGTCCGGCCATGAGTACGACAGGGAACAGCAAGGCGTAAAACAACGTGATTTTGTCTTTCAGGCTCGTGACGAGCATCATGCGAAAAACGGTCCGGATCACGACGCCTCCTCCTCGGTCAGTTTCAGATACAGTTCTTCCAGATTCGCCGCCTCATACCGCTCCAGCAATTCCTCCGGCGTTCCGGACGCCGCGACCTTCCCGTCCCGGATCATGACGATCCGGTCCGCCAGCTTGCCGACCTCCTCCATATCGTGGGAAGTGAAGACAACCGAGGCGCCCGACTCCGCCAGACGGCGAATCAGGTCGCGGATTTCCCGCCTCGCCCGCGGGTCGAGGGCCGCCGTCGGTTCGTCCAGAAACACCAGTTTCGGGTCGTGCACCAGCGCGGCGGCGATCGCCAGCCGCTTCTGCTGGCCGCCGGAAAGCCGGGAAGCCTCCGTCTGCGCGGCGTCCCGCAGGCCGCAAAGCTCCAGGAGCCGCAATCCTTCCTCCACGGTCAACCTCCGCTTGTGGAAAGCGGCGAAAAGTTTCAAATTGTCCAACGCGCTGAGACCCGGAAAAAAGGGCGTCGACTGGAGCTGCACCCCGACGCTCGCCTTGTAATCGTGACGCCAGTAGGTGACGCTTCCCGCGTCCCGCCGTTTCAGGCCCAGGATCAGGTCGAGCGTGGTCGATTTCCCCGCTCCGTTCGGCCCGATCACGGCCACCACTTCCTTCTCCCGGACTTCCAGGTCGATGCCGTCCACCACGGATTTGGAACCGTATCTTTTGACCAGCCCGGCCGCCTGAAGCAGCACCCGATTCATGATTCGAACCCCCAAGTCTGCGGATTGGGCGGATTCTCGGCGAGGACGGCCTGCAATTCATTAAGCAGCTTCATCTGCAGCTCGAACTGCTCGTACATGTTCCGAAAAACGAGCCGCACGTGCGGAGGGACGGGGCCGTATTTCTCCTTTTCCTTCTCGCCGGCTTTCATGGCCTCATAATCCGCCTCGATCCGCCGTTTCTGCTCTTCCAGCGCGGCGATGGTTTCTTCCGCCGGCAACGCCTCCAGGAAGGACACCGCGGTATACAGGGCTGTCGGAAACGCCACGGAGGATTGTTTCAGCGCTTCCGTCAGCAGTTTCCGAAATTCCTCCCGTCCCCGGTCCGTGATCCGGTAGATCGCCTTCGCGCGGTTGCCCGTATGCTCCACGGATTCCAGCCGGACGAGCCCCTCCCCTTCCATCTTCTTGAGCGCGTGGTAAATCGAGCCCGGGAGTATGCCGGCCCACTTGTCGGACTGGGTCATCTGCAAAACCTGCTGGATCTCGTACCCGGACATCGGCTTGTGCGTCAGAAGCCCGAGCACCATCAGACGTGTCACCTGTATCCTCACCGCCAATATTGTATACTCAAATTTGACTATAAGGTCCGATTTCAACTATATTCTTGATGAAGCGAAATGTCAAGTAACTTCTTCAAGGACCGCCTTCGCCGCGGCTTCGCCGGCCGCGCGGCCGGTGGAGAAGGCGGCGGTGATGTTGTAGCCGCCGGTGTAGCCGTGCACGTCCAGGATTTCGCCGCAGAAGTAGAGCCCTCGCATCAGCTTCGATTCCATGGTGCGGGGGTCCACCTCTTTCACGCTCACCCCGCCGCCGGTGATGAAGGCTTCTTCCAGGGACAGCGTGCCGGACGCGGAGACGGCCAGCCGTTTGCACCGCTCGGCGAGGGCAAGCCAGCCGTTGCGTGACACGTTGCCCGCCTGCGCTTCGCCATCCAGGCCGGCCCGGTCCAGCAGGATCGGCACGAGGCGGTCCGGCAGATGCCGGCGCAGCAGCGTCTTCACCGCCTTCCGCGGTTCGGCGCGGGCTTCCGCCAGCCATTCGCCTGCCAGTTCGTCGATACTGCGTCCCGGCGCAAGGTCGATGCGCACCGTCACGGGGCCATGGCCGTCCATCAGGGCGCGCACCACGAACTGGCTGCAGCGCAGCGCCGCCGGTCCGGACAGGCCGAAGTGGGTGAAGATCATGTCTCCTTCGTGTTCCACGAGTTTTTTGCCCTTGCCGTTCTCCACCGTCAGGCGCACGGCCCGCAGGGACAGCCCCTGAACCTGGCGATTCGCAATCCACGGTTCGTCCGAGGTGATCGGCACTTCCGTCGGGTACAGCCGTGTGATGGTGTGACCGGCCTCCCGCGCCCATTCGTAGCCGTCGCCGGTGGAGCCGGTATGGGGGACGGACTTGCCGCCGGTGGCCACGATGACGCATCGCGCCGCGATCTCCTCTCCGCCGCGAAGCCGCACGCCGGAGACCTGGCCATTCCCGTACAGCACGCGTTCCACCGGCTGGTTCACCCTCACTTTGGCGCCCAGTTTCCGCACCCGGTTCACCAGCGCCGCGACCACCGTCTTCGCCTTGTCCGTGGCGGGAAACATGCGGCCTTCGTCCTCTTCAATGAGCCGGATTCCGAGGGATTCGAAGAACGCGATGATCTCCCGGCTGCCGAAGCGCGACAGCGCGCTGTGCAGGAATCGGCCGTTGCCGGGAAAATACCGGATGAGCTCCGCCGTGTCCTTGTTGTTGGTCACGTTGCAGCGTCCGCCGCCGGAGATGCCGAGCTTCCGCCCCAGCCGGTCTCCCTTGTCCAAAAGCAGCGTGCGCGCGCCGCCTTCCCTCGCCGCGATCGCCGCCATGAGCCCCGCCGGCCCGCCGCCGACCACGATGACGTCCCAGGTTTCCGCCACGCCTTTCACCTCGAACGTTCCCGAACTTTTTTCCAGATGACCGATATTTCGATTATACCCGGATCAAAACCGTTGCGGACATCCGGTCCGTACAACCGATTTTTTTCGACAAATTCTTCACCGATCCGTTACAATCATCACGGGCATCACTGCCAGTCAGCCCGGGAGTTGATATCCATTTCCAAAAACAAAACTTCTTCCAGGGAGCCCATTGTCATCCCGGGCGCCATATACGGGCGGGCGACGCCTCTGGCCGAACTGAAGGAAGCCTGAAGGTTTAAAGCCAAAAAATTCCGGATGGTTGCGGGTTGAACCGGCGGGGCTTCCAGGCGACCGGGCGAATGCACGACAGGAAAAGTTTCGCGTGCAGACTGACGAACCGCAATGTGATGAAAATACTCGGCGGAGCAAGGTTTGTCCCGATGCAAACGGGAGCGCCGGCGGGAGACCGGTCACATGGAAGAAGGCGAAAGAGACGATATATATGGTGGGAAAGATCACGGATCCATTGACAGGGATGGAGATGTTTGAAGAACACCTTTTATGGATTCTGGATGACCGGAAAGACACCCTCAGTTATAAGGAAGAAGTTCCGGACGGAAGCAACACGCCCGAAGAGTGGGTTGAAAGAAACCGAAAGCGGACTGAAGAGAAGATCCGGAAAAACATTGAATTTGTGCGCGCGCTGGGGTTGAAATGCGACAGCGTCGGCTGGTGCAGCCTGGATTTGAACCGTCCGGATCGGGATGACCTGCTGGACCGCATCCGTGCCTTTGCGCTCAAGGAAGGCATGTACCTGCGCGGTTACTACACCCGGTGGAACGCGGACACGGAAAGCGAATGGTACCTGCTTGAATCGGAGCATTTTACCGGCGTGGACTGGGATTACGCCACCGTCAAGGACCGAAACGGAAACCCGTTGACGATCTCCGAGGTGTATGCCTGCAAAATCCCCAAACACGCGCAGGTGCTGTGGGACAGCGGGTTGCCTTGCGTACACGAGAAGTTTCGCGACTGTTGCCTCCGGAACGGCTTCAGCGGGGTGGATTTTTACTGGATCCGGGACATCGGCCGGTACCGTGCCGCGCAGTTTTTCGGACTCATCATCGACCCCATGGTCCCCGAATTTGCGTGCGACCGGTATTTGACCTATTCCGACTCCAGGGATACTCCGTACAAAAATTTCGACCATTCCGTCGGCTCCCCGCTCTACCAACGGTATCTGGCCCTGGGCGGCGCGCTGCCGAAGCTGTCCCAAATGTTTTATGACCTGCGCGTGGACCTGCCCGTCCAGCTTCCGAGAAACCGGATGCCGGACGCGGGCTTTGCCTATATCTCCTTCTGGAGGGCCGACTATGTCAAACAATACGCGCTCGTCCGAAAACGCGCGGCGGAAACGCTGCTGGCCGAAAAGGCGATCCGCAAGGAATATCTGACGCCGGTGACGCTCTATGATGCGGAACCCGAAGGCTATTACATCCAGGCTTCGGAACCTCTTCCGTACCCGTCCGTGGAAGCGGTCCGCCAACTGGAAGCGGACTATGAAAAGCTGAAGCAAAACCCCAGGCCCGAAAAGAAGGCTGCCGATAAGGAAGCGCTGAAACAGTTCAGGCGGGCAAAACGCTTGCGGCCGGAAGATTTCGGCAAGGGGCTGGCCGGGAAGGCGCGCGCGGCCTGGCCGCAACGCCGCATGAGCGGTTGTCTCCGTATTACGCCGTTTCGGACGGCGGGTATTTGTCGGATGAATATCAATTTTTGCCCTATGCGGAATCGGTGAAGGAAACCAAGGACTTTGCCGCGAAAATCGCAGCGGAAGAACTGCTGGCCGACCGGTGTGCGGGGACGGTCATCGCGAAGTGCGCGGACGGCGATTGGGTGATCGTTTGCGATGACGGTTCCGTCCGGCGCATCAGCCATGAAACGATGGACGCGGGTGAAACCTGGGATACCGTGGCGCAGTTTTTTTGCGATGCCCTGTCGGAAGACTAGCTGGTCACATTTTCCATGCGATCTGCCGATAACAATCCTTGTCGAGTCGAACCAGGGTATATGCCATCTTTGGGACACGAGGGATGACAGATGGAAACGAACCACAACTTCCAGGGCAATCTGACGGGCCTCATCGATCTGCTATCCAATCACCTTTATTCCAATCCCGGCGTCTTCGTGCGCGAGCTGCTGCAAAACGCCATGGACGCGATCACGGCGCGCAAGAGGCTGGGACACCGATTCGATCCCCGGATTCATGTGGAAACGTTCTCGAACCATACGATTTCCGTCCAGGACAACGGGATCGGGCTTACACGGGACGAAATCATCCGGTTTCTTGCCAGCATCGGAAGCACCGCGAAGAAAGATCCGGACGGCGCCGACGATTTCATCGGCCAGTTTGGCATCGGCCTGCTTTCCTGTTTTGTCGTCAGCGACGAGATCGTGCTCGTCACCCGTTCGGCCCTCGACGGCGATTCGCTGGAGTGGAAGGGCCGGCCGGACGGAACCTACCGGATCCGGAAACTGGATCACGAGGTGCCGATCGGCACGACGGTCTATCTGAAAGCCAAGCCCGAATACGAGGAGCTGTTCGAATACTGGCAGCTCAAAGGGCTGCTTCAAAAGTACGGCAAATATCTGGATGTTCGCCTCACGCTGCTGGACGAAGGTTTCGAGGAGATCCTCAGCAAGGAGCGCGTGCCCTGGAAACTCAGCGGGGAAGAAGCGGTGAAATTTGTGGAAGGGGAAACGGGGAGCCGCCCCCTGGACATCATCCCGCTGTCCTCGACGCTCGGGGGACTGGAAGGCTTTGCGGCGATCCTGCCCTACACGGTCAATGTGCAAAAGCGGTACTTCAAGCGGATTGCGGCGGAGAACCGGGAGCTTTTCGAGAAAATCCTGTCCATCCACTACCAGTCCATCAAATTGGTGGCGAACGAGGATTCGGAGCTTTACGAGCTGTTCATCCCCTATCTGAAATTCGAAACCTCGTACGGCGAAATGGAAATGTCGGCGATCGCGGGCCAGGTTGATACGCTGTACGTAACGGCGACGGTGGACGAGTTCCGGCAAATCGCCCGCGTGGCCAAGGCGCAGCAGATCCTGGTCGTGAACGGCGGCTACCAGTACGACTTCGGGCTGCTGATGAAGGCAAGCGAAGTGTGGGAGCAGCTCAAGGTGGAGGTGCTGGACGTCATGAAGTTCGCGGGCCGCTTCACGCCGCTGCCCCCGCGGGAACGGGAAGAGACGCGGGATTTTCTCGAAATGGCCAACGATTTTCTGGCGGGCTGCCACTGCGTCGGAACGATCCGGTATTTCGAACCCGCGGATCTGCCCGTGCTGTATATCACCAACAACGACCTCAACTATTGGAAGATCGTGAACGACACCATGCAAGCCGTGGATTCGTTCTTCGCGGATCTCCTGGCCGCGGTCAAGGCGGAATACGCGGAAGAACCCCTGTCCCGGCTGTGCTTCAATTACAACAATCCGATGATCCGCAAGATTGTCGCCTGCCGTGACGAGCGGCTCCAACGCAGGGCGATCGAGCTGCTTTACACCCAATCGCTGCTGATGGGGAACCATGTGATGAGCAACCGGGAATTGCAGCTGATGAACGAGTCGCTGTTTTATTTCGTGAACCTGGGGCTTGACCGGGCGGAGGCGGGTGAACATCGGGGATGAAACACCGTTTTGACGCCCTGCTGGCCCGGGCCTGGCGATGCGAAGACGAGCTGCAGGCGCTCGCGTTGTACGAGGAAGCCATCGTCATCGCCGACCGCTACCTGACCGAATCGGACGCCCACAGGGCCCGGATGGATTATTCCGAGAAAGCCGTGGAGACCGGCTTTTACGACAAGCTGCTGGTTTCCTTCGCCTGGTGTTGGTCCAAATTCGTCGCGCATCCCGATCGGTATTCGAGCTTTTACATGCTGTGGCATTTCAAATGGGTGGTCGAAGATTTGCACCGATACGCCGCGTATTCCCTGGATCAGCTGGAACGGCTGCTGGAGATGTTCCGAGAATACTGCGAAAAATACCATTATTCGCTGCGGCCTTATTATGAAGCCTGTATGCGGTTCCGGTTGGATTCGGGAAACCTTGCGGAGGCGGACGAATACTATCGGCATTGGCGAAAGGCCAAGCGGGACGGACTGTCCAACTGCCAGGCGTGCGAGCAGCATGCCATGGGGGAATATTACATCGGGAAAGGCCAATATAAACGGGCGTTGCAAGTCCTTGGGCCGATCCTGGAAGGCAAACTCACGTGCCGCAGCGTGCCCAAAGCCACCCATGTCATGGTCGCCGAAGCCTATCTGGCGCTGGGACAGCCGGAAGAAGCCGCAAAGTACGCGGACAAAGCCTGTCGCTCCCTGAAGGGGATTGGGGATTTGGGCAAGTTCGGCACGCTGATCGCCTTTTATGCGGTGATGAACCGCAGGAGGGCGCTGAAACTGTACCGGGAGACCTGCCGGTATGCCCGCATGAAGGTGAACGATTGGGCCAGGCTGCATTATCTCGCCGGCGTGCAGTTTTTGCTGGAACAGCCGGGGGAGGGCGCAAACCGCAGGCGGAAGGCATCCCCGGCCGGGCTGGACCATGATTGGGTGCGATCGGAAGTGGAACGGTTGGCGAAGGCTTTTGACGAGAGAAATCAAAACGGGCATGTAAGCCGGAAAATCGAGGGGTTCAAGAAGAATTTCGAAAAGCTGAAACGAATGGCCGCCTCTACGTGACGACTTTTTCATTTCGGCGGTTGCCGGCATGAATCATCCGTTTATTGCGGACCCGGGGTGAATTTGCTTCAATGGAGTTGGCGGCGGAAGTAACGGGTTCATAAGGTGAGACGGCGTGATCAAGGCCATTGTTTTTGATTTCGACGGAACGGGTACAACGCCATTTCCGATATATGCCTATATGCCGCGAGTTTGGCCTGGAACTTCCGTTGGCGCCTGGATGGACGACAACGATCTCGATCCTGGCAAGAATCGGAAAACGATTTGGAGTGCCCGGTCGACCGGGCTGCCATCGAGCGGAAATTTCATGAGTTGCCTGCCGGACACATGCAAAACCTGACTTTTCGTCCGGGGAACCTCGACACGCTGGAACAAGCATGGCGGACGGGACTTCGCACAGTGCAGAAAGGGGATGCGGGGTGCGGTTGCTGGAAAAAACGCTGCAAAGGGACGGCTGCGAGATCCATTACTGGATGACGCCCGAAGCGAAAGACGCGTGGCTCGTATTCCTGCACGGCGCCGGCGCGGATCACCGCACGTTTGAAGGGCAGCTGCCGGCGCTCCAGGACCGGTACGGCCTTCTTCTTTGGGACGCCCGCGGGCACGGCCGTTCCCGGCCGGCGCGGGGGCGTTTCGGCATCCCCCTTCTGGCGGACGACCTGCTGGCCGTGCTGGAGCGGGAGGGGATCGAGCAGGCGGTCTTTGTCGGGCATTCGATGGGCGGCTGCGTGGCGCAGGAAATCGTCCGCCGGGATCCCGGCAAGGTGCAGGCCCTTGTGCTGATCGACACCTTCAGCGTCACCTGGACGCCGTCACCGGCTTTGCGCATGGCTTTGCGCATGGCGCCGCATGTTTTGTGGCTCTGCCCCTGGCCGCTCCTCGTGCGTTGGGCCGCCTCCTACAGCACGGTGGATCCGGACGCCCGGCGCTATGTGCGGGAAGCCGTGCGGACCGTCGGACAGCGCAACTTCATCCGGTTCCTGGCCGCCACGGCCGCCTTCCTCCATCCCGAGCCCGATTACCGGATTCCCGTTCCGACCATGCTGGTCCTGGGAGAAGAGGAAAGGCTGGGCTACATTCGCAATACCGCGCCCTTGTGGTCCCGGCGGGAGCCGCGCTGCATCCTTCGCCGGATCCCCCATGCCGGACATTTCGCCCATCAGGATCATCCGAAAATGTTCAACGGGCTGATGGTGTCCTTTTTGGAACAGACCTTGAACAGGGCATGATGCAGAAAACTTCTCCCCGCGTCAACCCCCGGCATACGGATGTCTGAGTCAAGCTAGTGTGGGCACCTTTTTTGGATTCTGGATGCGAACTTGAAAAGAACCTTTCCCTTGTAAGCGCTTTTGGTGTTCTTCCTTATGGGATTGGCGTTTCATTTTTCTGGTATTAGTATCCTCTAAGCCCTTTCAATGCCATGCCCGTTGTGCTACTCTGCCACGGCCCCCTAAGCAACCGGATCATCCCGTTAACGTATCCTTTGGTCGGTCGTATAACGTCCCTTAGCAACTTCCGAATGCTGACGGAGCGCTGCGGCGTTGGAGTCTTGCCTCCATACGTAACCAGGACCACTCCGGCTTCCCGGCCTCTCATGATTGTCCGCAGCATCGCGCTGACGCCTCGCTCGCTCCAGCTGTATCCGCCTCGCTTCGTCCGTCTGGCAAAGATCCGCATCTGCGCTTCCGCGCTCCCCATCGGCCTCATGCCGCTCGTGTCGATGCCCGCCGCCTGGAGCGTCTTCCGGTAGTCCTCCAGATGCTTCCGGTGTTGCTTCAGAAACTGCTTGTATTCCTCCCAGTCCTTCCGCTGCTTTGGCGCGATGTCCTCTGCCGACACGCTCTCCACAGCTGTCAGCAAAGCGGCT
>LZRV01000053.1 GCA_002159065.1 Paenibacillaceae bacterium ZCTH02-B3
GCGTTTGCCTCCGGCTTCCTTCAGATCCCGCCTCGCGGCAGGCACCCTTGCCTTTGGCTAATGGTAGGCGCTCGCCAGCCCCCATTCCGGACTTTCACCGTAGAGATGACGCCCATGCTGGGCGTACAAGAAAAGCGGAGCCGCGATGTTTCCCTGCGCGGCTCCGCCGTTTCTTTTCCGGCGTATTTCGAGATGATCTTTTTCAATTGGCGGAAATCTGTCCTTTTTCCTGTGCTTTGTGACTGGCGACCTGCATCAGGGCGATGCCGGCAATCACCATCACCAGGGACAGCACCTTCGTGAGCGTTACCGGTTCGTGAATGGTGACGGCGGACGCGACCAAGCCGACGGCCGGAGCGCCCAGCAGGCCGATGGAAACGTTGACGGCGGACAGTTTCTGGTTGGCATACGTGACGGCGACAAAGGAAAATGCGTTGGCCACAAACCCGTTGTACAGAATGGCTCCCGTCAGTCCGGGCGTCCATTCGATCGGTTTCCCCTCTCCCAGGATCAGGGCGGGCGGCGCGAAGACCGCGAGGGAAACCAGGCACATCCAGGGCGCCGTCTGGAACGGATTTTCATCCCAATTCATTTTTTTGACCATAAAGATCGAGAACGCCCAGACGACGGCCGCCAGAAGCAGCATGGTATTGCCGAAGACCGCCGGCCGGCTGCTCCAGTCCAGCGCCTGCGGATTGAACAGGAGAAAGATTCCGGCAAAACCGGCGATGACGCCGGCCAGTTTCAGCCCCCGCAGCTTTTCGCCCAGAAACAGCATGGCGAGCGGGACGACCCAGAGCGGCGTCGTGTAAGCCAGGATGGCGGATCTTCCCGCCTCCACGTACTGAAGACCGAGGGTGAGAAACAGAAAATGCAAGCCGTAGTGGCACAAGCCCACCGTCAGGATGAACGGCCATACGCGGCGTTCGGGAAATTTCAGCTGTCCCGTCGCCAGCGCGATGGCAAACAGCAAGACGGCGCCCAGCACCGACCGCGCAAGGGCAAATGTCCACGGCTCCATATAGTAAAGGGCATATTTCATGACCGGCCAGTTGAAGCCCCAGGTCAGAATGACGAAGATCAGCGAGAACCATGCGCCCGTTTCCCCGGTTTTGGATGTCACGGATGCTTTCCTCCCGAAACGGGGTCATTCGCCGGGCCGAACCGTGTCCAGATTTCCCCATTTCCTGGACACCTCGGCCGCTTCCCGTACCATGCGGTCAAACAGTTCCTGCACCGAAAGCAGCTCCCGGATGAGCCCGATGCCCTGGCCGGCCCAGCCGAACCCTTCTGTTTCGTCGCCTTCGTGGATGAACTTGCGGTTCCTTTCGCCGGAAACCTGATCCCGGATCGCCTCGAAACCGCCTCCCGTGCTTTCCGCGTCGAGGATGCGCTGGACAAAGGGCGTGCGCACCGCCCGTCCGGGCGTGCCGATCGACCGTTTGATGACCACGGTGTCCGTTTCCGTTCCCTTCAAAATGGCTTCGATGTATTTGGGATGGGCCCGGACGCATTCCTTCGTGGCGATGAACCGGGTGCCCATCTCGATTCCTTCCGCGCCAAGCGCAAAGGCGGCCATCAGGCCCCGGCCGTCGGCGATCCCGCCCGCCGCGACCACGGGAATCGACACCGAGTCGACGACGCGGGGAATGAGCACCATCGTCCCCGTATCTTCCCTGCCGATGTGCCCGCCGCCCTCCTGCCCCACGGCCATGACCGCGTCCGCCCCGAGGGATTCCGCTTTTTGCGCCTGCCGGACGGTGGACACCAGCACGAGCTTCACCGCGTCCGTGCCGTCCAGCATGCGCAGGTACGGTTCCGGATTGCCGCCCGTGAAGGAAAAGATGTTCACCCCTTCCTCCAGGGCGGTTTCCAGCATTTCCCGGATGGGACGGGAGGAATGGCCGATGGGAAAGTTGACCCCAAAGGGTTTGGAGGTCATGCTTTTCGTTTTCCGGATCTCTTCCCGCAACGCTTCCCGGTCATGGAACGACGCCGTCGAGATCTGGCCCAGTCCGCCCGCGTTGGAAACGGCCGCCGCCAGTTCCGCATAGGCCAGGTAGGCCAAGCCTCCCTGGATGATCGGGAGCTTGATCTTGAGCAGTTCGGTAATCCTCGTTTTCACGGAACCGTCCTCCATTCGGGCTGTTTCTCCGATTGTCTGGTCGAACCTGTCCAGCCGGGACTTTCCATTGCAAAAAAAGGAGCGCGCTGCCGGCGCACCGCCGGCGTTCCGCGGTCAGTAGGTCCGCGTCATGCCGCCGTCGACGAGCAGCATCTGCCCGGTCACGTAGGAGCCGTCCTGCGAAGCCAGAAACAGCGCCGCTCCCGCAAATTCCTCCACCGTTCCCGACCGTCCAAGGGGAATGCCGGCTTCCGCTTCCGCCGCCGCCTGTTCCGGGGAAATTCCCCGCCTTTCCGCGGCGACAATGTCCAGTTCCCGGATGCGATCGGTCAGGATTCGCCCCGGTGCCAGGCCGTTCACGAGAATGTTGTACGGCGCCAGCTCGAGCGACAGCGATTTCGTCAGCCCGGCGACGGCGGCGCGCATGACATTGGAAAGGACAAGGTTCGGATTCGGCTGCTTGATGCTGGTGGAGAGGATGTTGATGATCCGGCCGCCGCCCCTTTCCTTCATCAGCGGGACGATGCCGCGGGTCATGCGCACGACGCTCATCAAATTCAGATCGAAGGCGCTCTGCCATGCTTCGTCCTCAAAATCGAAAAACGTCCCCGCGGGAGGTCCGCCGGCGTTGTTCACCAGGATGTCCGCCGCGCCGTACTTCTGCCGGATCGCGGCCAGCAACCGGTTCACGTCTTCCCTGCGGGACACGTGGGCGGCCATCCAGGCCACCTCCGCGCCGGTTTGGGCACGGATGTCCTCCGCCGCCCGGCGGATGGCTGCCTCCGACCGGCTGGCGATAAACAGCCGGGCACCCTCCCGGGCGAACCGGAGCGCGATCCCCTTGCCCAGTCCGCGGCTGGCCGCCGTAACCACCGCCGTTTTGCCCTGCAGTTTCATGGCACGCCCACCCTCCGCTTCCGCTTTCGCGTCTTTCTTCCGTCAAGGATCCTTTGCGGCAAGACGGGTGTCTTCGGCCAAACGCCCGTCTTTTCCATCATAACGGAAAAAGAACCGTCCGACCAGATGCGAACGGTCCTCCGAAATTCCCTTTTCTTGTGCATCCGTTACACGGACAGATCCACCATGACGTTTTTGACGACGGTGTATTCCATGAGGGTGTGCATGCCCCGTTCCCTGCCGTAGCCGCTTTGCTTTACGCCGCCGAAGGGCACCTGGGCCGCGTTGATCCGGTACGTGTTGACCCATACCTGGCCGCACTCCATCCGGCGGGCGATCCGGTGCGCCCGGGAAATGTCCCTCGTCCAGATGCCCGAAGCCAGCCCGTACTTGCTGTCGTTGGCCATCGCCACCGCTTCTTCCTCGTCGTCGAACGGAAGGATGCAAAGCACCGGTCCGAACACTTCCTCGCGGGCGATGGTCATCCGCTGGTTGACGTCGACAAACAGCGTCGGTTCCACGAACCAGCCTTTCTCCAGGCCCCTTTCGTATCCCGTTTTTCCGCCGATGGCGACCGTGGCGCCTTCCGCCTCGCCGGTCCGGATCATGGACAGCACCCTCTCGTAATGCGGCTTGTTCGCCAGGGGGCCCATATCCGTCGCCGGATCCATCGGGTTGCCCAGCCGGACGGCGCGAATCCGTTCCATCATGCGCTCCACGACCTGTTCATACACCGGACGCTGCACCAGCAGGCGGGAACCGGCGATGCAGGTCTGCCCCGCGCCCCCGAACACGCCGGCGAAGGCGCCCGCCAGGGCCTTGTCCAGATCGGCGTCCGCAAAGATGATGTTGGGCGATTTGCCTCCCAGCTCCAGCAGGCAGGGAATGAGATTTTCCGAGGCGTTGCGCGCGATGATCTTCCCGGTGGCCGAACCTCCCGTGAAGCTGATCTTTCCGATGCCCGGATGGCGGGTCAGGAAGTTGCCCACCGTGCCGTCGCCCGTCACGATGTTGACGACCCCGTCGGGAAAGCCGGCTTTCCGGACGAGTTCGCCAAACTCCAGCGTCGTCACAGAAGCATGCTCCGACGGCTTGATCACCACGGTGTTGCCCGCGGCCAGGGCCGGAGCCAGCTTGTTGGCCAGAATGGAGATCGGCGAATTCCACGGCGTGATCAGGGCCACCGTCCCGATCGGCTCCCGCATCGTGTAATCGAAAAGGTGGGTCTGGTCCATCGGAATGACTTCGCCATAGATCTTGTCGGCGTAACCGGCGAAAAAGCGGTAGTAGCGTGCGGCCTGTTTCATGTTTTTCAGGGATTCGCGGATCACCTTGCCGTTGTCCGCGGTTTCCAGCTCGGCCAGCCGTTCCGCTTCCGCCTCCAGGAGATCGGCCAGCTTCATCATCAGGCGTGCCCGCTCAAGGCCGTTCGTTTTGCTCCAGACGGTGCGGTACGCCTCGCGGGCCGCCTGGACGGCCCGGTCCACGTCGGATTCCGCCGCCTGCGGAATCGTCGCCCAGGCTTCCTCCGTATAGGGATTGTAGGAAGGAAAGCGCTCGCCGCTGGCGCTGTCCACCCATTGCCCGTTGATCAGCATCCGGTATTCCTTCAAGCGCCGAACCTCCCTACGCCTTTTGCTTTTCCTGTTCTTTTCCGATCTGGTCCCGGATGACCGAATTGACCAGCCGTCCGTAGTGCAAAGCCGTGGTCCAGTCGGAAATCTGGCTCGGAATCTGATCCAGGGCCTTCTTGCACCAGTCGAGGGCAATCGGATTGAAACGGGAGATATGCTCCGCCAGCGCCTTCGCTTCGTCCAGCAGCTTTTCCCTCGGCACGACGAGGTTGACCAGTCCGATCTCTTCGGCCCTTCTCGCGTCGATCCGCCGTCCGGTCAGGATCATCCAGGCCGCGTGCTTTTTCAGGACCCGGGTCTGCATCGACGCACCGGCCACCCCGGGATAGATGCTGAAGGTGATCTGCGGGATGCCGATTTCGGCTTCCTCGGCCGCGATCGCCAGTTCGCATATGTTGATCAGAGTGACCCCGGCGCCGAGGCAAAGACCGTTCACCGCGGCGATGAAAATGGACGGGTGGTTGCGGATGATCGTGCCGATGGTGTCGTACCACTTGTTGCGGACGCTGTCGCCGCGGATTTTGGCGCCCTTGCGCACCCATTCGTTCCGCTCCCGCATGTCCACCCCCGAACAGAACGCGTCCCCGTTGGCGGTGATGATGATCACCGGATACCTTCCGCGGCAGTATTCCAGCTTTTCCTGCAGCTGCGCCACCATCGGGGAACTTAGGGCGTTCAGCTTTTCCGGACGGTTGAAGATGATGACGGTGTAGCGGTCGTATTCCTCCATCAAAATCAGGTTTTCGGCCGTCGCTTCCGACATGGGTTCACCCCCCGGCCTGCGGTTTGAATTTCGGAATCGTAAATTCGTCCGTCGCCTTTTCGAACACAACTTCCACGGGCATGTTCATGGAAATCTGTTCGTTGGGAATGCCGACGATGTTCGTGTACATCATCGGGCCTTCATCCAGCTGGACCAGCGCGACATTGTAGGGAATCTCGTCGGCAAATCCTTTGTAATAGAGCTGATGGAAGACGACCCAGGAAACCACCTTTCCTTTTCCCGAGACGGGTTTCCATTCCAGCTCGAACGAATAGCAGGACGGACAGACGGGACCTGGCGGGAAAAACCGGTGACCGCATTTCACGCAAGCCTGCGTGGCCAGTACGCCGTTTTTCGCGTGTTCCCAGAACGGACGGCTCCATACATCCGGTTTCGGCAAAGGTTTGGTGTATTCCATGGTCGCTTACCTCCGAAAGATGATGGAAGTGGCGATGGGCGTGGCACAGATGTACTGGACCACTTCGCAGTTTTTCACCTGGCGGGCGCCGCACTCGCCCCTGAGCTGCCGCACCGCTTCCACGATGAGCGCCCAGCCCTGCATGTAGCTCTCCGACAGGTGCCCGCCGCTCGTGTTCGTGGGACAGCGGCCGTCGAGGCCGAGGTTGCCGTCCGCCACGAACGGACCCGATTCGCCCCGCGGGCAGAATCCCATACCCTCCAGAGAGAACAGCACCGTGGGCGAAAAGTTGTCGTAAATCATGAGGGCGTTCACTTCATCCCGGCTGATGCCGGCCGCCGGGTAGATTTCCCTGGCGACCTGCTGCAGCGCGTCATACCAGAAATCGTCCAGCGGCGTGTAGAAGGACGTGTCCGTGTACGTGTCGGCCCGGGCCATGGCCCGGATGTACACCGGCGGTTTTTTCAGGTGTCTGGCGCGGTCCGCCGTGGTCATGATCAGCGCCACGCCGCCGTCGTTGATGAGGCAGTAGTCCAGAAGGCGCAGGGGTTCGCAGATGAAGCGCGAATTCTGATGGTCTTCCACGGTGTAGGGTTTCTGCATCACCGCGTTGGGATTGAGCGAAGCGTGCTTGCGAAACGTCACCCCCACGTGCGCCAGCTGCTCGGAAGTGGTTCCATACAGGTGCATGTGCCGTCTGAACATCATGGCGTGCCGCGCGCCGGGCGACGTGAAGCCCCACGGCGACCACAGGCTGTCCCCGCCGCCGTAATAATCGCGGACGGAACGGCCGTTGTTCCCGTACACGAGACCGACGTAACTGGCCTGGCCCGTCAGCAGCGCCGCCGCGGCCAGCATGACGGAAAGCGCCGACATGCGGCCCGCCGCGGGAAGCTGGAAGCCGAAGCGCTGGTTTTTGAGCCCGATCATTTCCGAAAACCGTTCGTACGAGGGAATGCGGTTGACCACCAGGCCGTCCAGGTCGGATAGCCTGAGTCCCGCGTCGTCCAGCGCGTTTTTCAGGGCTTCGGCGCCCAGACCGTAAGCGTCCGTCTCCGGAAAGTTGCCGTATTTGGTGTTTCCGACTCCCACGATGCAGATCTTGTCCCTGATCGATTTCGGATCCAGGAAATCCATCCGCACATTCCTCCCCCTTTTCGGCAACCCGCCGTGTCAAATTTTGACCTCGACCTTGGGTTCTCCCCGCACTTCCACGCCGACCAGTTCTTCAAGCAGCTGGATGACCGCCGTCGCGTCCATGGCCCCTCTGCCGCTGCGCGCGGTCATCATGAAGAAATCGCGGCACACACTGGCCATGAGCATCGGCACCTTGAGTTTCCCGGCCATGTCCAGCGCCAGCGAGAGATCCTTCTCCGCCAGATTGACCGTAAACTTCGGCTCGAAATCCCCCCGCAGGATGTTTGGGAACCGCTTGATGAGCCGGTGGGACCGGCCGCCGCAGTGCTGGAGGATGTTGAAGAGCGTGCCGGCGTCCACTCCCGCCTTGACCCCGAGGACGAACGCTTCCGCCGCCACCAGGAGATTCCCCATCGACATCACGTTGTTGACCAGCTTGACGATGCTGCCGGCTCCCCGCGATCCCGCGAAATGGACCGAGCTTCCCAGCGTGTTCAGCACCGGCATCTGGTCGGCCAGCTCTTCCGGTTTGGCCCCCACGATCAGCGTGAGTTTCCCTTCCAGGGCGTCATACTTTCCGCCGCTGACGGGCGTGTCGACATACTTTGCCCCTTTCTCTTCGAACCGGGCGGCAATTTCCCGGCTCGTATCCGCGTCCACCGTGCTGAGATCCATAATGACCGTGCCTTCGCGGACATGGTGGATCACGCCGTCCGGTCCGAGATAGACGCTGCGGACGACGGGCGGGTCCGGCAGGCTGCTGGCGATCACCAGATTTTCGCTTGTCAGCTGCTGCAGCGAGGAAGCCGGTCTGGCGCCCAGCCCGGCCAGCTCGTCGACCTTGGCCCGGTCGATGTCGTACACCATGAGATCGAACCGGCCGGATTGCAGAAGCCGCCGGCACATGTTCGATCCCATGACGCCGAGTCCGATGAAACCGATCTTCTGCTTCACGGTCTGCCACCGCTCCTCTTAGAACTTTTTGGGGGTTACCTTGTCCTTGCCGATCAGGTTCTGGATGACGGACGTCACGAGCCGGCCGTATTCCAGGGCCGCGGTCCAGTCGGAGATGTGCGACGGGATTTCGTCCAGGGCCTTTCGGCTCCAGTCAAGGGTGACCGGATTGAACTGGGCGATGTGTTCGGCGACCGCCCGCGCTTCCTCCATCAGGCGATCCCGCGGCACGGCCAGGTTGACCAGCCCCCACTTTTCCGCTGTCTTGCCGTTGATCCGCTTGCCGGTCAGGATGAGCCAGGAAGCGTGTTTGCGCAGGATGCGCAGTTGCGTGGAGGGACCGGCCACCGTCGGATAGGAGTCGAAGGTGATTTCCGGCATCCCGATTTCCGCGTCTTCGGCCGCGATGGCGAGGTCGCAGACGTTGATGAGCGATACGCCCCCTCCCAGCGCGTAGCCGTTGACGGCGGCGATGAACACCGACGGATGCCTGCGGATCATTTCCACGGTTTCGATCCAGGAGTGTCCGCCCCTGGAAAACTCCCGGGGTTTTTCCTCCGCTTCCAGGCGTTCCTTTCTTTCCTTCAGATCGATCCCTGCGCAAAACGCCGGACCGGCGCCGGTCAGGATGACCGCCGGATATTTGCCGGCGATGGACCGCAGGATGTCCTGCAGCTGCATCTGGGCGGCCGTGTTCATGGCGTTGCGCTTGTCGGGCCGGTTCAGCGTGATGACGCCGTACGATCCGCAATCCTCAAACAGCACCAGGTTTTCGTTTTCCGACATGTTCGCCTCTCCTTCCTTCGCCGGGGTTTCGCCCGGGACGGAGTTTGTGGGTTTATTTCCATGGCGTTTCCGAAGCCGCGTTTTTGCCCGCCACCCGGCCGAAGACGATGCATTCCGCCAGATTGCCTCCCCCCTGGTACACGAACTGGAAGGCCGAGGAGATTTCCCCCGCCGTGTACAGCCGCGGGATCGGCTTCATGTCCCAGTCCAGCACCTGCCTTTTGCCGTTGGCCCGGAGGCCTCCCTTCGTATTCGGCCCGCCGGGATAGAGGGGGATGGCGTAAAACGGCGGGGTTTCCACCGGCCCCAGGGTGCTTTCTTCCCGGTTGAAGTCGAGATCCTTGCCCTGCCTGCAGAACTCATTGTACCGGCGCACCGACTCCACCAGGTTCGCCGTGTCCATGAACCCGCGGTTATCCGGATGCTGCCGGATTTTTTCCGCCAGTTCCTCCAAGGTGTCGCCTTTGAGGATCCAGCCGTTCTCGATGGCGGTCAGGTTGTCTTCCGACCAGTGGATGCCGTGGTAGGCGGCGGCAGCGACGCGCACGATGGGACCGCTTTTGCGAAGCGTCTCGTCGAAGATCATCCAGGACGGAATCCGCGGATAGGTCAGCGTCAGCGTGTCGAAGTGCAGGGCTTCCTTGTAGAAAATGTAACGGCTCGGATCCTTGGTGATCCGGCGTTCTGCCGCATAGCGCCTGCCGTGGTTGTCCACGACTATCTCGTGCGGCTTGCCCACGGCCGAAGTGTTCAGGCCGATTTTCAGGCCGTTTCGACGTTCCGGAATGGCGCAGATGATCCGGCCGGCGACCTTGCCCACTTTTGTGAGGGCCGCCCCGATCTTCATGGCCATGATGATGCCGTCGCCCGTGTTGGCGCTCGTGCCGTAGAACGCCCAGCCTTCCACGCCGGGCCCGTCGAGGAACGCGCTGCGCAGCGCCTTGTTGTATTCGTAGCCGCCGGAAGCCAGCACGACGCCCCTGCGGGCGACATATTCCACGGGTTCTTCCCCGCGGACGGCCCGGACGCCGATCACCTCGCCCCGTTCATTTGTGACCAGTTCACTCGCCCGGGTGTCGAAATGCACGGCAATGTTCCGGTTCCGGATGCCGGTGAGCAGGCAGGCGTAGAACGCTTCGCCCGCTTCCTTCTCCTCCTTCGGGGCGTCCTTCGTGCTGCGGAACATGGACCGTTCGTCGGTCAAACCGGTATAGGTGCTCCGCACGACGGCGTATTTGCACCGGTCGGCCCCCGGAAAGTCGGGAAACGCCGCGTTGCTGATCTTGAACGTCTTGTACTGGCTGTCCAGATTGCGCATGAATTGCTCGTTCTGCGGGGCGTATTCCGCCCACACCTCCGACAGCTCGTCGGAAAAGTCCGGCTGTTCCCCTTCCAGCTTCCAGGGAAGGTTCTCGCCGCTGAACATGGCTTTGGCGTAGGCCTTCAGCGCTTCCCGGTCGCCGTCGGGTTCGGGGCTGTGGTAGCCGCCTCCGCTCATGCGCGTATTGGGATAGTGCCGGTCTTCCGGCTGTTTTTCGAGGATGATCACTTCCGCGCCCGCGTCGTGGGCTTCGATGGCCGCGCACGCTCCCGCGCCGCCGAAGCCGACGACCACGACGTCCGCTTCGTATCGGGGCATCTTCCTTTACGCCTCCGGCTCCACTCGGATCAGTCCCGTGCCGTTGTCGAACTCGATGCGCGTTCCGAAGGGCTCGCTCAGCTCGCCCAGATAGTCGATGATCTTTCTGGCCTCCTCGCCGCTTTCCAGTCCCGGCAGGCCCCGAAGGCCGAACGTGCCCGAAAGGTGGGTCGCGGGATGAATCCGGATTTGCCGCAGCCGGCCCTCATCGTCAAATTCGCACACCGGAACGATGACCGCCAGCACCTTGCCGGTGTTGTACCCGCCTGGCGGATGGACGGGGACGGGCAGCTTCTGCTTCTCCGCGAATCCCGCCGCTTCCACGGTGATGACGTGCCATTTGTCGGTTTCCTCGGATCTTCCCCGCATCCAGTAGTACTCCGAAAGGGGCCGGATCTTGGAGTTGCCGTCCTTGAACAGGTCGCCCGGATCGTAGAAGATCGGCTTGCCCCTGTAGATTTCGATTCCCCTGAGCAGCGCGTGCGCCCCTTCCGCCACGAACACGTCCGCTCCCGCGTCAATGCAGTCGCGGGCAAGCCGGCGGATGAATTCCGGCGGATGACTGAGGCCCGCCGCGGGATCCCATTCGTGGTTGTGGATGTGGAACACGACAAAATCGGCCCGCTGCTTCGCTTCCCGGATGGACGCCAGGTTGGCGGCCACGTCGGCGGGATCCGCCATCGCGGAGACGCCGGAAAAACCGGGTTCGCGGGAAACCGTAAAGCGGAAAACGGTGTTGTGAAGGCCGGGAGGGTTCAGCATCAGGTCGTCATCCACTTCCGTCAGCCACCACCCCATTTTCACCGCCAGATCCCGGACCGTTTGCGCCGTCTGTTCATCCACCCGGTAAATCATCCTGATTTGGTTCGCTCCGGGTCTTCCGCCGTCGTCGCCCTTTCCGTCCGCCGCGCGGGCCCAGTCCGTCGTGGACGAACTGGACGAAACCAGGGCTACCCGCCGGTTTCCGGCGTCGAAATAGGCCGGCCTTCTCGCCTCCCGGAGGTTCCGTCCGGTGCCTGCGTAGGGCAGGCCCGCCTCCTGCAGGGCCTTCCAGGTTTCATAGAGGCCGCCGTACATGTAATCCAGGCAGTGGTTGGAGGCGTGGGAAAGGATGTTGTAGCCGGCCCACACGAGTTCTTCTGCGAAACGGGGCGGCATCCGGATCCAGGTCCAGCCCGCTTCCGCCGCCGGATACACTTCCGGGGCATGGGGGTCGCAGATCGTGCCTTCCAGATGCCCGAAGGTCGCGTCCGCGCTTCTCAGCACTTCCACCAGCGCCAGAAACCTTTCGTCCCTGCACACCGAGAACCTTTTGCCGATGATGATTCCGCCCGATATGGCAAGTTTGAACATGAAGCGGCTCACCTTCTTCCGCCAGCGCCAAGCCGGCGCATCAATTCGTTGACGTCGTCCGTCTCCCCGATCCTGTCCAGCAGCGAAAACAGTTCTTCCGCCCTTTCGGCCTCAAATGCCTGCGCGGCGCAGTCCAGAAACTTCTTTTTGAGGTGGGAACCGAATTCATCGGCGCTGCGGCCTTTGGCGCGTTCCACCCTTACCCGGTGCCGGCGGCCGTCGGACGTGCGGACCTCCACCTCGCAAACCTGCGACAGCGCCTCTGGAGGATTGTCGATGGGTTCCGCCGTCACCCTGGCGAGCAGGCGCTGGATGTCGGGCCTTTGGACCGCCTCGTCGGTGAAATGGCGAAGCCCCACTTCCCCGTCCGCCAGGGCGGCCGCCACCGTGTATTGCAGGCTGAATTTCCCTTCCAGCCCGCGGGAGACGGCCGGACGGTTCACGTGGGGAAGCCGCCGCGGATGGATGCGGACCGTCACCGCTTCGATGTTTTCCGGTTCCACCCGGTAAAGCTCCTTCAGTTCCAGCGCGGCGTCCACCGCCGGATGGGTGCTGCCGCAGCAGGCGTATCTTTTGAACATGAGGCCCGAATCCAGAATGCCCCACGTCGGTTCCGCAGCCCCGCCGTCCGGCACCCGGTATTGGCCGGGGCCGTTATAGACCTGAAAGAAGCCCTGCTTTCCTTCCAGCGCATCGGGTGAAGCCGTCGCGCCTTCCGCGGCCAGGAGCGCGCACCACAAGCCCTTCTGGCTCGCGTGGCCCACCTGGAGCGGTTTGCTCATGGTGCCGAAATTGGCCTTGACCCCCGATGCCATCGAAGCGGCCAGGCCTATCGCCGTCCGGGTTTCGCCCGCCGGCAGTTTCAGCAGCCTGGCGGCTGCCGCCGCCGCTCCGAAGGTTCCGATGGTGGCGGTCGGATGCCAGCCCCGGTCGTAATGCTCAAAATTGACGCACGCCGCAAGCCGCATCATGACCTCGAAGCCGATCACGTAGGCGTCCAGCACGTCCCTGCCGCTGCTGGAAAGCTTCTGCCCGAGGGCCAGGACGGCCGGATACAGCGCAACGGACGGGTGGCCGCCCAGTTGGAAATTGGAATCGTCGTAATCCAGGGCGTGCCCGGCGGTTCCGTTGGCCAGGGCCGCGTCCAGGGGACCGGTTTCCAGATCCGTAGCGATGACCGTGCACGCCCCAGGGGATCCGTGTTGCCGGATCATCCTTGCGATCAGCCCGGCCACCGGTTCCGACGCTCCCGCGATGGTCACGCCGATGTAATCGATCAAGGCCATTTTCGCCCGCTCCAGCGCCTTTGGCGGAAGCGAAGCGGCCGGCGCTTCCGCGACGAGGGACGCCAGGCGGTCCGTCAGGGTTGATGGCATTGGATGACACCCTTTTGCTGGAGGTCCCGGATCTCTTCCTCCGTCAGCCCTTCGGCGAGCAGGACTTCCCTGGTATGCTGGCCGATGAATTCGGGATAGGGCGAGACGACCTTCCCCGGCGTTTCGCTGAAGCGGGGGGCGGGGGCGATCGTCCGCATCGTTCGGCCGTCCGGGAACTCGATGGTTTCGATGGCGTTTCTCGCCTCCACCTGCTCCAGTTCCACGACCTTGTCGTAGGTGTTGATGGGCGAGCACATGATGTCATTTTCTTCGCAGATCCTGAGCCATTCCTCGGAAGTGCGCGTCACCAGGACGGATTCGATGATGGCCTTCAGTTCTTTCTGGTGTTCCTGCCGCTTGTTCCGCTGGGCGAAGCGCTCGTCGTTTTCCAGTTCCGGCATGTTCAGCACGTTGCGGCACAGCGCCCTCCAGCGGTCCGGCGTATAGGCGGCGAGCATGATGTAGCCGTCTTTCGTCCTGTAGGCTTCGTTCGGCGTGGCGTAGGGCGCGCGGCTGCCGGTCTTCGCCGGGAGCCTGCCCGTGCTCATGTACCGGGTAAGCAGCGATTTCTGGATTACCAGCGCGCACTCCAGGAGGCTCACGTCGACGTGCTGGCCGATGCCGTACCGGTCCCTTGCGATCAGCCCCAGAAGGATCCCCTGCGCGGCGATGAGTCCCCCGGTCATGTCCACAATGGGAAAAGGAACCTTGATCGGATCCCGGTCTTCGTCACCCTCGTCGCCCAGCACGCTCATGATGCCCGATGCCGCCTGGATGATGCCGTCCACGCCCGGCTTGTCTTTCCAGGGGCCGGTTTGCCCGAAGGCGCTGAGGGAGCAGTAGACGATTCTGGGGTTCAGTTCCTTCACCTGCTCGTAACCCAGACCCAGCCGCGACATCACGCCGGGGCGGAAGCTTTCCATGACCACGTCGGCCTTCGCGACGAGCCTCCTGGCCAGGGCGGCGCCTTCCGGCTTCTTCAGGTCGATGGCGACCCCTTTCTTGTTGCGGTTGAATTCCCGCGTTCCCAGGCCGGGCGTCGTTCTGGACCAGTCCCCGCCCGGCGGTTCCACCTTGATCACTTCCGCCCCGAAGTCGCTGAGGATGGCCGTGGCCAGCGGAGCGGCACCGCCCATGCCGAAACAGATCACCCTGACGCCGCTGAGGATCATTGGTTTGTCCACCGGTTTCACCACTCCCGCCCAATAGGATTCCGTCCGGGGTCAGATGTTCCAGATTCCCGTCGGGACGTACAGCTGGAATACGGTTTTGACCACATACATTCCTCCCGCCACGCCGAAGGCCATGATCAGCGACCGGATCGGTTTTAACTTGAAATACAGCATGACCAGAAGCACGAAGAGGAAGGTGCTGACGACATAGCCCAGCGTCGTCATCGTGGCGATGAAGATCACGAAGAAAAGGAACACAACCAGCTGGTCCAGGAATTTTTGCCTGTTGATCGCAAACAGCTTCTCCCGGTTGCGGGACTTGATCCAGGCGACGGCGGCCGGCGCGATTCTGAGATTCCGGATGAGGAGCAGAAGGGCCGGCAACAGGATGAACACGCCCGTGACGAAGTACACCCAGATGCTGGCCAGCGCCGGATAATTCGCCGTTCCCGCAAGCAGCAGCAGCGACAGGACGACCACCAGAAGGACAAGCAGCATGTCTTTCACGAACCCGGCCGCCAGTTTCCGGACTTCCGGTTTCTCCTCCGCCGGCTCTCCCGGGAGGGGTTCCCTGCCGCCCTTGCGGCCGCGCAGATAGCTGCGGATGCTGAAGAACAGCGTCACCAGGATGATGGCCAGGATGAGCAGCGACGTCGGTTTGGTAAAGCGGGCGAAACCGCCGATCTGGTAGGCGCGGATGAGCTCCGTTTCAATGACGGGCCCGAGAATGAACCCGATCAGAAGCGGCGCCGGACGGATGCCGAGAAGCCCCGCCAGCACGGTCGCAACCCCGATGGCGAGCACCGTCATGTTGCCGAACGTGCTGCCGCCGTCCACGTACGCGCCCAGCATGCAAAGCGCCCCGATTGCGCCGATGAGCGCGGGAATCGGCAGGTGCGACAGCCATTGGGCGCCCTTGATGAACGGATACGCCAGCATCGTGAACACCACCGCCGACAGCCCGATGCCGAACATGATGGTCCACATCTGCGGCCCGTGCGTGACATACAGGCCGGGTCCCGGCGCAAGTCCCGCCAGGATGAAGGCGCCCAGCATGATGGCCGCGGCGGCGCTTCCGGGGATGCCCAGGGAAAGAAGCGGGATGATGGCCCCAACCTCGCAGGCGTTGCTCGCGGATTCCGCGCCCATCACGCCGTCGGGCGTGCCTTTTCCGAACTTTTCCTTTTCCCTGGAAGCCGATCTCGCTGCGGAATACCCGACCCAGGAAGCCGTTGTGCTGCCGATGCCGGGCATGATGCCCACGAACACGCCGGCCAGGGATGAACGGAGCAGAAGCTGCCATTTCTTCACGATGACCTTTGCCGCTCCCGTGTAAATGCTGACAAAGGGAATCGGCTCCCGTTTCGTTCCCGCAAGCTCCCTGAATCCGCTGCGCATGGTGGCCATCAGGAACAGCTGGGGAATGGCGAAGACGGCCAGGACAATCCAGATGATTTTGAGACCGCCCCAGAGTTCGTGCAGGTTCAGCGTATAGCGGAACGTTCCCACGTTGGGCTGCATGCCGATCAGACCCAGCGCCAGTCCGAGTCCGACGGACAGGAAGGATTTCAGCGTGTCTTCCCGCGTGACGGCGCCTCCCGCCACCAGCACGAGCGCCCAGACGGCAAACAGCGCCCGTTCGCCCGAGCCGAAGAAGTTGACCAGATAGATGAGCGTGGGTGTCAGCACAAGCAGCACGATGAAGCCGATCGTGGCTCCCGCGAAGGATCCTCCCACCTGGGCGGAGAACGCCTCTTTGAGCCGGCCCTGCTGCTTCAGCTGCTAACCCTCGATCGTGGCGGGAACGCCCGCCGCCCCACCGGGGATGTTGTACAGAATGCCGGCCGTCGAGTCCGAGTAGACGGATGCCGCGTAAATCCCAGCCAGGGTGATCAGCATCGTGTCGATCGGCTGCGTGGTCACGATCGGCAGCATGACAGCCATCATGGATCCGCCGCTGAACCCGGGCAACGTTCCGGCAAACAGCCCGCACGTCACCCCGATGAACAGCCACATCAAATTTTTCAGGGTAAAAGCGTTCGCCAATCCTTCCGCCACAACAGAGAGGTCAATGGCCATTCCGTTTCCTCCCGTGGAGAACGTTAGCGGGAGGGAACCGGGTCCGGATACCCGGACCCGGTTCCTTTGCTGCCGCTGTCAGCGTATCGGTTATTGTTGCTGCAGGTATTGATCCCTCAGCTTCACCATCTCGCCGATGCCTTCGTAGTAACGGTCGTACAGCTTCTTGGCTTCTTCCGGCGGAATCCATTTCGGATACCGGTAGTCCTTGACTTTTTGCTGCCATTCCGGATTTTTCACGATGTTTTCCAGGGTCTGCACGAGTTTCCGGTATATCGGCTCCGGCGTTCCGGCCTTGACGACGAATCCGTTGAAGTGCGTGGCCGCGAGCGTCTTGATCTGGTCCATGCTGAATCCCAGTTCTTCCGGGAACTTGGACAGGTTGTCCAGTTCGGGATACGGGAACTCCGGCGGAAATTCGGGAGCCAGCATGACCAGGATGCGGGCGTCCGGGCTGTCCACGTACTGGAGGGCGGCCGTCACGATGGCGTCCAGGTCGCCGGTGAGCAGGTCGGTGAACAGCGAACCGCCGTCTTCATAGTAGATTTGCCGGACGCGGATGCCCATCACGTGCTGCAGCTCGATGATCTGGATGTCTTCGATCCGGCCGGGACCGATGGTGCCGAGTTTCAGCTTGTTCGGATTTTCCCTCGCGTACCGCACCAGATCGGCGAAATTCTTGAACGGAGAGTCTTTCTTGACGACGATCCCCGAGTTCGGTATGTCCGAATAGATGCCCAGGGGTAGCCAGTCTTCGTATTTCCACGGCGGTTTTTCCTCGGAAAGATGCGGATACGTGTACGGTCCGAACGTCGCGGAGTTCGGCAGAATCGAATACCCGTCGGCCGGTCTCGCGAACACGGTGTTGTATCCGATGAGTCCGCCGGCGCCCTCGATGTACTCGATGATGACCTGGGTGCCCAGTTCCTTTTCAAAAAACGGCTGGAAGTCCTGCTGCGATCTTTGCAGCGTTCCGCCGGGACCGTAGTTGGTGGTCAGATAGAACGGTTTTCCCGGCTCGGGGAACACGATTTCCTCTTCCTGCGCTTCGCTGGAAGCGCTTGCGCTCGGGGCGGACGATTGGCCTCCCTGGCTCTGCGAAGGAGAAGCCGGCGACGAGGACCTGTTCGAGCCGCAGCCGAACAGCACCAGCGAAAACGCCAACAGGACGATCAACACCTTTGCGCTGTGTTTCATGCATGCACCCTCCTTCTGATTCTCACAAGATCCGCCAGTGCCCAGAGGGACGTCACAACAGCTGGAACGGATTTTTGATCTCGTTCCCCAAATCGACCCACACCGTCTTCAACTGGGTAAACTCATGAATGCTCTGCCATCCGTTCTCCCTCCCGTATCCGCTTGCTTTGATTCCCCCAAATGGAGCCGCATACGAAATTTTGCGGTAATTGTTGATCCATACGGTCCCGGCTTTCAGCCGCTGCGCCATCCGGTGGGCCCGCGCGATGTCCCGGGTCCAGACGGCGGCGGCAAGGCCGTAAATGGTATCGTTGGCGATTCCAAGGGCGTCTTCTTCATCGTCAAAGAGAATGACGCTGGCCACCGGACCGAAAATCTCTTCCTGGGCGATCCGCATGCGATTGTCCACATGCCCGAAGATGGTGGGCTCGATGAACAGGCCGTCGGGAAACTCCCGGACGTCCGCCTTCCTGCCCCCGCATTCCAGCTTCGCGCCTTCTTCGAGGCCGATCCGGATGTAGTTCATCACCTTTTGGAACTGGCCTTCGAAGGCGACGGTGCCGAGCTGCGTCTCCGGGTCGAGCGGATTGCCCACTTTGATGCTTTTGACCTTGTCCAGCAGGATTTGCATCAGATCGTCATACACGGACCGCTGCACAAGGACGCGCGATCCGGCCATGCACGTCTGCCCGCTGGCTGCGAAAATGCCCTGCAACACGCCGTTTGCCGCGTTTTCCAGGTCGGCGTCGGCAAAGATGATGTTCGGCGATTTGCCGCCCAGCTCCAGGGACAGGCGGGCAAAGTTTTCCGCCGAATTGCGGATGATTTTTCGGCCCGTTTCCGTGGAGCCCGTGAAGGAAAGCTTGCCGACCAGCGGATGTCTCGAAAGCGCGTCCCCCGCCTCGTGGCCGTATCCGGTCACCACGTTGAACACGCCCGGCGGAAATCCGGCCTTCTCGACGAGGGCGGCCAGTTCCAGGAGGGAGACGGGAGCCACTTCCGACGGCTTGACGACAACGGTATTGCCGGCCGCAAGAGCGGGGCAGATTTTCCACAACGTAAGCAGCAGGGGCGAGTTCCACGGGACGATGATGCCGACGACCCCGATCGGTTCCCGGAGCGTGTAGCTCAGCATGTTGGGAACGTCCACCGGAATCGTTTCGCCGTGGATCTTGTCCGCCGCTCCCGCGAAATAATCGCACCAGCCCCGCATGGCGCGGGCCTGCCCCAGCATTTCGGCGATCAGCTTCCCGTTGTCCATCACTTCCGTGACGGCCAGATATTCCGCGTTTTCCGCAATCAGTTCGCCCAGCCTTCGCAGCAGCCTGGCCCGTTCCGAGCCGTGTGTGCGCGACCAATCCGGAAACGCTTTCATCGCGGCTTTGACAGCGCGATCGATGTCTTCGTGGTTACCGGCGGGAACCTCGGCCCACACCTGCCGGGTAAACGGGCATTCGGAACGAATGACCTCGCCCGTGACGCTGTCCGTCCACTCGTTGTTGATGAACAGCTTCCGCTTCCGGATTCCCTCCGGCATCGCATAAGCACCCATCAGGTCACACTCCCCGTTTGCGGTTCCGACTGCCGGATTTGCACCTGGTTCCAGTCCTCGAAGAGCCGCGCGACTTCCGTCATGTCGGCATCGCTTCCAAGCCGTTCCGCGCCCAGCGTCCAAAACTCCCTGATGTGCTGGCTGAGCCACGTTTTGACGCCGAGCTTTTCGACCACCTCCATGAAAAGGAGAAGATCCTTGAAAGCGAGTCCCAGCTTAAAACCGTAATCAAATCGGCCGTTGATAACGCATTTGGGAAACTTGTCCAGGGTCGCGCTGTTCCGGCCGGTGCTGACGTTCAGCACATCCAGCATCGTTTTGGGATCCAGCCCGGCCTTGACACCGACGATCATGGCCTCCGAGCTGGCCGTCATCGCCACCGCGGAGAGATAGTTGTTCACCAGCTTCATGACCTGTGCCTGGCCGGCCCTGGGACCGATGTAAAAAAGCCTTTTTCCCAGGATCTCCAGAATGGGCACCATCTTCTGGAAAGCTTCGCGGGAACCGGAAACCATGATGGACAGGTTTCCTTCCTTCGCCCCGTTCACGCCTCCGCTGACCGGCGCATCCAGCGCTTCCACGCCCTTTTCCGCCATTCTGGAAGCGACCTCCTCGGCCACGGCGGGTCCCGTGGTCGACAGGTCCACATAGGTTCTGACTGCGCCGCCGGCCAGCAGCCCGTTGACGCCGGTGGCCACTTCCCGCACGGCCTGCGGGTTGGGCAGACAAACCATTACCGTTTCCGCAACATCCGCGACCTGTGCGGGCGAAGCGAGAAGCTTCGCCTTTTCGTACCGCCGGAAGGGTTCGAGAGCTTCGCTGCGGATATCGTACAGGGCCACGGCGTGGTTTCTTTCCAGCAGCCTTCTGGCCAGATGCACCCCTAAATTTCCGAGACCGACAAAGCCCAGGATCTGTTCCATTTGACACCTTCCTCGAATCCAGACGATGCTATCTTCAGATCAAACCCATCTCGGAAAGCATCTTCCTGCCCACCCTGAAACTCTCGATTCCCGTCGGCACGCCGCAATAGATGGCCACCTGCAGGAAAATCTCCTTGATTTCCTCGGGGGTCACTCCGTTCTGGATCGCTCCCCGGACGTGAATGGCCAGTTCCTCCGGCCGGTTCAAGGCGCTCAACATGGCCAGGTTGATCATGCTGCGCTCCCTGCGGGTCAACCCGGGCCGGGCCCAGATGGTGCCCCAGCAGTACTCCGTCGTCAATTCCTGCATGGCTCTGTCAAAATCCGTGGCGTTCTGAAGGGATCGTTCCACGTGAGCCTCTCCGAGCACTTCCTTGCGAATCGCCAATCCGCGCTCGTACCGGGACTCCCCCACTGGCTTCTCTCCTTTCGTCGAATTTTGTTGACAATATTATATTCAATATTGTCGACATTTATGTCTGTAATGAAGTATACCATATTTTCGTCCCCATGCAACCGGAATTTTGATTCAATTCCGCCCGGATGAGAACGTTTTCACTTTCTTTACCATTTTCTCGTTTTCCCGCGGGAATGCCGTCCAGAAAACGAAGGCCAGACCGCACAATCCTACCGTCATCGGCCTGACCTTTTCCTTCAATCCAGGTAGAAGATATCCAGCGTCCGGATCGACCGCGACTCCTGTTCCCGTATCGCCCGGATACCGGCCTCCGCGTCCCTGTTTTTCAGCGCCATGAACTGCTTGACGTGTTCCTCGTAGGACAGGTTCATGTTTTTCCCCTGCCCCATGTTCAGCAGGCTGAGCGGACGGGACGACCGGCGCAGGGATTGGTGCATTTCCTTGAGAAACTGGTTGCCGGCGATATCCAGAATCCGCGTGTGAAAAGCCTCGTTGAGATCATAGTATTCGACAAGATCCTGTCGTTCAATGGCCAATTTTTGACTGTTCAGGATCTCTTCCAGTTCCTTCAGGTCGTCCTCAGTGACCCGCTGGACCGCCTTCTGCATGGCGATTTCTTCGATGCGGAAGGTCGCGTCATACAGCTGGTGGATCTCCTCGCGGGAAAATTTCTTGACGACAAAGCCGCGATGGGGAGAGCGCGTGACCAGCCTGTCTTTTTCGAGCATCAGCAGCGCTTCCCGGACGGGGGCTCTGCTCGTGTTGAATTCTTCCGCAATGGCCGTCTCCACCAGATGTTCGTTGGGAGACAGGATTCCTTTGGCGATTTTCAGGGCGATGGCTTCCGCAATGATGGTGGGGACCGTCTTCTTTGTTTCGGTTTTTTTCATTTTCTTCGTCAATTGGCTCCTTGCTCGATTATTCATGCTTGCATGCACGTTGCACGGTCTTGCTTTTTGGTTTTCAATATTACATACAATATTGTCGACATAAATTATATTACAGAATCACGATCGAAACAAGGCCGGAATCGCCTTTCAGGGGGAACCATCCATGACACTCAGAATGGTATATGCCATCATGTTCGGATCATCCATGGCCATCAACATGACGAGGGCGATTCTCAGCCTGTTCGCTTCGGAACTGGGAGCGGACGCTTTCCAGATCGGCACCCTCACCGCCGCCTACGCCTTTTTCCCGTTCGCGATCGCGCTTTATGCCGGGAAAGCCGTTGACCGTCTGGGAAACCGGTTCCCCGTGCTGGCCGGCATGATCGGCATGTCCCTCAGCGTGATCGTGCCGGGACTGTTTCCTTCCCTGTGGGCGCTCTATCTCAGCCAGCCTTTGATCGGCACTTCCCATGTGTTTGTCGTCATCGCCCTGCAAAACGTGATTGGCCAGTCGGTTCCCCCGGAAAAAAGGGACCAGGCCTTCGGCGGATTCTCCACGACGGTGTCCGTCGCCAATTTCACCGGACCGATCGTCGGAGGCTACCTGGCGGAACACCTGTCGTTTGCCCTGGTCTATCTGGCTTCTTCCGTGTTCTGCGTCATGTCCGTACTGGTTTCCTTCGTCCTTCCGGTCGGCCGCGTCTCCCGGACCCGCCAGCTCTTCAATCTCCTGTCGTCGGCAAAACTGCTGAAAATGAAGACCCTGCGCAGCGCCATGATTTCCAGCGCCCTCGTCCTTTATTCCCGGGATATTTACGTCATGTACTTCCCTTTGTATGCGGACAAACTGGGAATTTCGGTTTCCGCGATCGGGTGGATCATTTCCATTCAGGGTCTGGCGATGATTGTGGTGCGCCTGTTTCTCGGCCGGTTGATCGACTTCGTCGGACGCGACCGCCTGCTGATTTCTTCCGTCATCCTGGCGGGCGTCTCCTTCCTTCTCGTTCCGGTCACCCAATCCGCCCTGCTTTTGGGCATCTGGAGCGCCACCATGGGAATGGGGCTCGGATGCGGCCAGCCCTTGTCCATGGCCACTTCCTACAACGTGTCTCCCAAAAACAGGACGGGAGAGGTGCTTGGCCTGCGACTGACCATCAACCGGCTGTCCCAGTTCGTCGCCCCCCTGTTTTTCGGGTTGCTGGGGTCGTGGATCGGCATCGCTTCCGTTTTTGTCGTAAGCGGCTCCTTTCTGCTCGGGGGATCATGGCTGATCAGGCCGGGATCCGTCAGGACGGAACCGGCGGAGGAGTCCTAGCCTCTTCCCGTCCTGCGTGAAATCCCTTCACGGCAGCACCACGATGTTGGAGGCCAAAAGCCGTTCTTTGCCGTCCGAAGGCCGGTTGAGCACCTTGCCGTTGTAGTAGAACGTGCTCGAACCCCCTCCGTCCAGATTGTACGCGTCGCGGACGTTCCATTCGATCAGCTTGTCCTGTGCTTCTTCCAGGGTGACCCCGATGCTGTAATCCTTCTGCCGGCCGTCGATGACGATGAACAGGAGATCCCCGTTGGAAAAATGCCCGATCATCGTGCGCGGCTCCCGGCGGTTCGCCCATTTGGAAGGGATTTTCTGCTTTTTGCCGTCCTTGAGCAGGGTCGGCACGAACGAAGCGCCGTGCCGGACGCCCAGCTTCCGCAGTTCTTCCTTTGTCTTGATGTTGCCGCCGACAAGCCGGCCTTTGGCGTCGAACCCGATGAAGCTCCAGTCGTCGCCGGGGATGTCGAACGTTTTGATCTCGCCGTCGACCACGGTGATGCCCATCGGATAGATCAATCCCTTTGCCTTGGCAAAGCCCCCGCCATTGATGGCCAGCTTGGCACCGGTGCGCTTTGCCGCCTGGCTCGTGGTTTCGCCCTTGTCCCCGACCTTGTCGTGGGAAAGCACCAGGCGCACGGCGCTCGGGTCGTGCAGCTTCACCTTGGCCATGTATCCCCGGTAGCCGGCTTCCTTCAGCGTAAACACCTTGATGGTGGCCCGCTTGCCGAAGGTCTGCCCGATGGGCTCTCCGAGAATGTTGGACAGCACCTGGTCCAGCACGTCGCCGGTTTTTCGCCTTTGTTCCTCGCTTTCCGCGATCATCCGGTCTACCGCGGCCTGCTGTTCGGCGGTGCGGTTCTTTTCCTCCTCGGCAAGGGCGATCAGCTCCGCGATGCTGTCCCGGATATCGGCAAGCCGCGCTTCGGAGACGCCGGCGGTTTCGGCCATGTCCCCGTAGACGGCGCCGGTTTCCTCCAGCGCCTTGGCCGCCTCGAGGGCGGAAAGCCGGACCGGGTCCGTGTCCAGCAGCGTCCGCTCCGCGTCGCCGAGCAGCGCGGGAGTCCGCGCGTGGAAGACGCCCATCGCCACCAGCACCGCGGCCAAAATTCCGGCGATCCCCAGTTGAAACCTAGTAAACACGGGCCGCTTCCTCCAGTTTCCGGATGGCGTTCTTCAACTCCTGCAGCTGCTTGCTCAGGTCGGTGATGCGGTTGCTCAGCGTCTGTCTCGTCTCGTCCGTCCGACCCAGCGCATCGCCCGCCATGGAAAGCTCTTCCTGCACTCCCGCCAGGCCTTCCTCCACGGCGGCCAGCCGTTCCAGAAGCTGGGCCGCGCTTTCCCGCTGCTGTTCCATCTGCCCTTGCAGGGCGGCGATCTCGTTCTACAGGCCGTCTAGACGGGTTTCGTTCGTCTGCCGGATGTCCTGCAGCTCTTGCCGGATGCCGGCGATATAGGAATCGGCCGCCAGGTAGCAGCCGTAAGCAAGCCCTCCCCAGACGAGGACGGCGGCCGCCCAGGCCAGCCATCGGATTCCGCCGCGGCGCTTTGCCTTTTCCCGTTCGCGCGTGCGGACGCGTTGCCCGCGTTCCGGCAGGACGCCAATCTCGTGCTGAATCTCGACCGGATTTTCCATCTCGGACCCCTCTTCCTCCCCCGCCCCGCCGCACGCTTCCGCCGGAGCGGCAAATATCCCTGTCCACCATATCATAAAACGTCCGGAAAAATCGAATGTTGCGGAAAAAAATCGAAATGCCGGGGCAATCGAGTAGAAGGGGGCGGCTAGCCCCCGTCCTCTCACACCACCTGGCATGCGGGTCCGCACCAGGCGGTTCCGAAGAGTTAACGAAATGCCAAGTAACATTCAAGCATGCTGACCAGCCCTTGCGCCTGAAAATATCGGGTGTCAAGGGCGTTGTTCAGGTTGCGGGACATCTCCCATGGCCCCCGGCGTGAGTTCGCCATCATATGGACGAAGTGTTCCGGTACCCCCAGCGCCCGCAGTTCACGGTAGCGCGATCTTT
>LZRV01000054.1 GCA_002159065.1 Paenibacillaceae bacterium ZCTH02-B3
AGCCGCTTTGCTGACAGCTGTGGAGAGCGTGTCGGCAGAGGACATCGCGCCAAAGCAGCGGAAGGACTGGGAGGAATACAAGCAGTTTCTGAAGCAACACCGGAAGCATCTGGAGGACTACCGGAAGACGCTCCAGGCGGCGGGCATCGACACGAGCGGCATGAGGCCGATGGGGAGCGCGGAAGCGCAGATGCGGATCTTTGCCAGACGGACGAAGCGAGGCGGATACAGCTGGAGCGAGCGAGGCGTCAGCGCGATGCTGCGGACAATCATGAGAGGCCGGGAAGCCGGAGTGGTCCTGGTTACGTATGGAGGCAAGACTCCAACGCCGCAGCGCTCCGTCAGCATTCGGAAGTTGCTAAGGGACGTTATACGACCGACCAAAGGATACGTTAACGGGATGATCCGGTTGCTTAGGGGGCCGTGGCAGAGTAGCACAACGGGCATGGCATTGAAAGGGCTTAGAGGATACTAATACCAGAAAAATGAAACGCCAATCCCATAAGGAAGAACACCAAAAGCGCTTACAAGGGAAAGGTTCTTTTCAAGTTCGCATCCAGAATCCAAAAAAGGTGCCCACACTAGCTTGACTCAGACCGAATCCGCGCTTGTCTGCGCAAACCGGAGCCATTATGGTATGATGAAAAAAACGCCATGATAGACGGCCAAAAGCGGGGAAGACGCCTTGATGAACACGCCATTCCGGAAAGCCCTCATGTCCGCGACGGTGATCGTCCTGACCGCGTTCGCGACGATCGCCACCGTCCGGCAAACCGCCGCGCGGAGCCTGCCGGCGTGGTCCGCGGCGTGGACCGCGTCGACTGCGTATTTCATTCCGTCCCTGTTCCTGCCTTCCTCCGCATATCCGGCGTCGGCGCTTTCGGGGCGCGGCGTCTCTCCCGCCGAAGCCGACTCGCCCGCCCCGCGGCATCGCCTGTCCTCCATCGGACATTTGCCCTCCGCCGTCGTCGACGGCAAATCCCGGAAAGCCGCCGCGTCGGCTGCGTTGCCCGAAACGGAGCAAACGGAGCGGACCGTCTCGGAAAAGGCGGAGCGGTGGCCCTATGCCCGTCCCTGGATCATCGCCCACCGGGGCGTATCCATGCGCGCGCCGGAAAACACCTTTGCCGCTTTCGACCTGGCGCTCCTGGAAGGAGCCGACTTCATCGAACTGGACGTCAGGCGCAGCCGGGACGGCCGGCTGGTGGTCATCCATGACGCGACGGTGGATCGGACAACGGACGGGAAAGGCCGCGTTGCCGATCTCTCCTGGGACGTGCTGAGCCGGCTGGACGCGGGTTCCTGGTTCGATCTCGCTTTCGCCGGACAGCCCCTGCCTCTTCTGGAAGAAGTGCTGGAACGTTACGCCGGAAAGATCGGCCTGCTCGTGGAACTGAAAGAACCGGACGCCGAAGACGAACTCGCCGCGCTGCTGACCGCCCGCGGCCCGCTGGAAGGCGTCGAGAACCGTCTCATCGTCCAGTCGTTCCACCCGGAGTCGATGCGCCGGCTGCGGAATCTGCTGCCGAAGATCCAGATCGGCGTGCTCACCGGACAGAATGGAAGGAAGCCTTCTGAAAAGGATCTGGACCATTTCGCCGGGTTCGCCGATTTCATCAACGTCCGTCTGGACACGGCGGACGCCAGGCTCGTCCAGCGCATCCACCGGCGGGGCGCGCTCACCCTCGTCTGGACGGTCAGGCATTCCGGCGAGGTCGCTCCGCTGCTTAAGGCGGGCGTGGACGGCATCGTGACCGACGACCCGACCCTCGTGCCGAGAGAACCGGGATGACCTGCCGGAAAGGAGGCCAAGCGGATGAACGGGAAAGAAGCGGATCTGTTCGGCCACGCGCTGGAAAATGATCCGCGCATGCGGCTTCTCGCGGACCGGATGCGGCCGGACACGCTGGACGAATTCATCGGCCAGGAACACCTGGTCGGTCCTGGCAAGCTGCTTCGCCGCGCCATCGAATCGGACGCGGTCAGTTCCATCATCCTGTTCGGTCCGCCGGGCAGCGGCAAGACCACGCTGGCGCACATCATTTCGAAACGGACGAAAGGGGACTTCGTGCGGCTGAACGCCGTGGACGCCACCGTCAAGGACGTGCGGGACGTCATCGAACGGGCGGAGCGCAACCGGCGTCTGTACGGCCGCAAGACGATCCTGTTCCTCGACGAAGTGCACCGTTTCAACCACGCGCGGCAGGACGCCCTCCTGCCGGCGGTGGAAAAGGGAACCATCATCTTCATCGGCGCCACCACGGAAAATCCGTACCACACCATCAACGGGGCGCTCCTGTCCCGGTCCACGCTGTACCGGCTGTACCCGCTCACGCGGGAGCACGTGCTGGAAGCGATGCGCCGGGCCATCGCCGATCCGGTGAAAGGGCTCGGCTTCATGAAGCTGCGCGTCGACGAGGACGCGATGCTCCACATCGCGACGGTGGCCAACGGCGACATCCGCCGGGCGCTGTCCGCGCTGGAGCTGGCGGCCATGGCCACGCCGCCCGGTCCGGACGGGACGGTGCATATCACGCTGCAAACGGCGGAAGAGGCGATCCGCCAGCCGACGGTGCAGGCGGATGAATCCACGCAGTATGACGTGCTGTCGGCTTTTCACAAAAGCGTGCGGGGTTCGAGCGACGCCGCGCTGTTCTGGTTTTTGTACGGGGTGGAAAAGCTGGGCATGGACCCCCTGGTGTTTGTCCGGCGGCTTACCGTGGCGTGCAGCGAGGACATCGGCCTGGCCAATCCGCAGGCGCTGGTCCAGGCGGTGAGCGCATGGCAGGCGTACGAGCGCATCGGCTGGCCGGAGGGCAGGCTTCCGATCGCCCAGGCCATTCTGTTCGCGGTGGAGAGCCCGAAATCCAACTCCGTCCTGCGCGCCGTCGACAACGCCATGGAGGCGATCGCGCGGCAACCGTCCTACGAGGTGCCGATGCACATCCGCGACAACAATTACAAGAGCGCGGCCAAACTCGGCCACACGGGCTACAAATATCCGCACGACTATCCCGGCCATTATGTCGAGCAGCAATATGCGCCCGATCCGCTCAAAGACCGTCTGTTTTACCACCCCACATCGCAGGGGATGGAAGAACGGATTCGCGCCGGCCGGGAGCGCCGCCTCGGTATGGGCGGCCGCGCCGCGGAAGCGCGGGCAAACGGTGCGGCGGACACGCGCGACGATTCTTCGGACGCCGAACAGGATAAACCTTCCGCCGCCGGAACGTGACGCCGTTTTCCGGATCGGGCGGAATTTCGGTTTTTTCGGACCGTCTCGCCCGAAAAAAGGCATAGTGGGCGGGCCGTAGCGAATAGAGTGGGATACGGCGGCCCGTAGCTCCTCCCGCCTCGGTTTGACGGCGGGCCGGAAAACCTTTAAATTATTTTATTAACAAACATCGATTCCATTTTTCTGGCTCCGAAGGAGGTGTACCTATCCTCACTCGGCGGGGGTAGGGAATCATTGAGCAGTGACCCTTTTCCGCTAGGCGTGGATCTGGTCATCATCTTTATCCTGGTGTTTCTGAACGGCTTTTTCGTGGCGGCCGAATTTGCCATGGTCAAGGTGCGCGGCACGCGCATTGACACCCTGGCCCAGGGCGGCAATGCGCGGGCGAAGTTTGCCTCGCATCTGACGAACAATCTGGATGCTTACCTGTCCGCCTGCCAGCTTGGCATCACCCTGTCTTCCCTGGCGCTGGGCTGGATCGGGGAGCCGGCCCTTGCCGCCGCTTTGGAACCGGCGTTCCGGTTCTTCGGCCTGGGCGAGAACCTGGTCCATCCGTTCGCCTTCGCCATCGGGTTCATCATCATCACCATGCTGCACATCGTGCTTGGCGAACTTGCGCCGAAATCGCTGGCCATCCGCAAGGCGGAGTCCGTCACGCTCTGGACGGCGGCGCCGATGGTCTGGTTTTACCGGATCATGCGCCCGTTCATTCTGCTCCTGAACGGCATGGCCAACCGGCTGCTGAGGTGGATCGGCATCGAACCCGCGGGGGAGACCTCGGCCCATACCGAGGAAGAAATCCGCATCCTGATGAAGGAAAGCCACAAGAGCGGATACATCGACAACACCGAGCTCACCCTCGTGGACAACATTTTCGAATTTGCCGAAACGAACGCCCGGGAGATCATGATTCCCCGCACGGAAATGGTCTGCCTGTACATGAATCTTCCGTTTGAGGAAAACAAGCGGATCGCCCTGGAGGAAATGCACACCCGCTATCCGGTCTGCGAAACGGACAAGGACAACATCGTCGGGTTCATCCACATCAAGGACCTGATCAAGAGCGAAGGCAAGATCCGGGACCTGCGCTCGATCCTGCGTCCGATCCTCACGGTGCCGGAGAGCATGCCGATCAGTTCGCTGCTGAAGCTGATGCAGAAGAACCGGTCGCAGATCGCCATCCTGATCGACGAATACGGCGGCACCTCCGGCCTGGTGACCATGGAAGACATCATGGAGGAGATCGTCGGGGAAATCCAGGACGAATTCGACGAGGAACGCGCCGACGTGGAGCAAAAGGACGAAAACACCTACTCGATCAGCGGCATGATGCTCATCGAGGAAGTGAACAGCCTGTTCGGACTCGACATTCCGACGGACGACTACGATACGATCGGCGGCTGGATCTATTCCCGGATCGAAATACCGCCGAAAAAGAACCAGGTAGTGGAACACGAAAGCGGTTACAAGTTCATCGTCGAGGAAACCGACAACCTGCGCGTCTCCCGCATCACCGTCGTGCGCGGAGACCACGCCGGCGCCAAGCCGCCGGAAGTGGTCAACGGCTGACGCGGAGCGCCATAACGGGAACCCGCAAGGCTGAACAAGCCGGCGGAGTTCCCGTTATTGTTTCCGCTTGAGGGTGTCCGAAGAGAATACCCGTTGGCGTTCATCGCACCACGGTCAGGATCTCGTCCACTTCCTTGCGCGGCGCAGGCTCCGGATGCACCGCCGGATAACCCAGGGCGATCACCATGTTCACCTGCCGCGAGGCGTCGATGCCCAGCTCCGTCCGCAATTCCTCTTCCGCAAGCAGCACCGGCCCGGTCATCGGGCAGCAGGCCAGCCCCCGGGCGTGTGCCGCCAGCATCAGGACCATGGCCGCCAGGCAGCTGCTCTTGACGCTTTCTTCCCGCCAGACGCTTTCGTCCGCAAAGCCGATGGGATCGAAAATTTTTTCGCGGAATTTGGAATGATAAGGGGTTGCGAGGCACACGAGCAGCGCCGGAGCGCCGCCGAAGGCGGTGGCGTACGGACCGAAGGATTTCAGGAGCAGGCGGGCTTCCCGTTCCTTGCCGCGCGCCTCGGCCTCCGCGGCCCGCCGGCGCAGCGCGTCCCAGGTCATCCGTTCGATCCGCCCGATTTTCTCCCGGTCCAGCACGGCGACGAACTCCCACGGCTGGGAATTCGTGTCGCTCGGCGCAAACCGGGCGCAATCGACAAGTTCCCGGATTTCCGATTCGTCCACCGGCTTGTCCAGAAATTTGCGGATGCTGCGGCGTTCCCTCACCAGCCGCCGGAACACGGCGTAGGAGGAATCGCCCGCATCCCGTCCGGAAGCGGGTGCAAGGTCCGGATTCGGAGTCTGATGCAAGGCTTGGTCTCCTTTCCGAGGGTGAATCGTCAGAAAGATCAGGAGTATCCGCGCACGTGCGCGTACAGGAATCCGATCGCGGCGGTCAGGGAGGTTCCCGCTCCGAGGAGGAACGGAGCGGCCGCGCCGAACGTGTCGTACAGCCAGCCGGCCATCGGACCCGTGAACAATCCCCCCAACCCCACCCACACGGTGACGAACAACGCCTGACCGGTGGCGCGGAACTGGTCCGGAAGCAGGTGGGTCATGAACCGCATGGACGTCACGTAAAAGATGCCGAACGTCACGCTGTGCAAAAGCGAAATGGCCAGGATCGCCCACGGGCTGTCGCTTACGGACGTAAGCAGCATCCGAACCATGTAGAAAAACGCCGCCGCCGAAAGCAGGGGAAGCTCCTTCAGGCGGTGTCCGAACCGGGCCAGCAGGAGCATCACCGGAATCTCGCTTGCCGAGGCAATGAGCCACAGCCATCCGACCAGTCCCTGGCCTCCGATTTCCTGCATGCGGAGCGACAAAAAGCTTTCGTTGACCCGGTGGGGCACGGACACGAGCCAGACCAGGACGAAAAACAGCACCGTCTTTCGCTGCTTCAGAATTCCCCACAGCTCGCTGAAATCAAACCGGCGCAAATTCGCCTGGAAATTGCCGAGGAACGGGACAAAGGCCAGCGCCGCGGCGGCGGTGAGGCAGCCGGCCGGCACGACCACGGGCGAACCGAATTCGGCGTACAGATAACCGTAAAGAACGGCGCACAGGGCAAAGCCGATGGACGCGAACACGCGGATGGAAGCGAAGCTTCTCCCCAGCCGGTCCGACGCCAGCAGGGACAGGCTGTCCACCATGGGGGGCGCCGGCGCCTGGAAAAAGTAAAAAGCTCCCATGAGCGCCGCGATGGCCGCGAATTGCCGCAAGGGAGCCAACGCGAGGAAGACGGCGATCTGGCACAGGAACAGGATGCCCAGCAGGAGCCGGATGCTTTTGGCCTTGTCGGCGACGAGGCCGAGCAGCAGGTTGGAGACGGTGGCCATGAGCGGACCCATGGCGTACACGGAGCCGATCTCCAACCGGGAAAAGCCCAGTTCCGCAAAGTAAAGGGGCATGCAAACCACAAGCAGCGAAAACATGGCGTTGCCCGTAAATTGCAGACCCCGCAGCACCGCCACCTGATGAGGCTTTTCCCGCGTCATTCGTCGATTCACCTGTTTCCGCTTGAACCTGAGTTGTCTTTTGCCATTATAGCAAAGATTCCGGATTTCGGCGGATGAATTTTCGGGAATCGGCGAATTGCGGAACACGTCTGGATTTGTTCGTGCTGAAATGTTACATTTAGGAAGGACAACACGGACGGGAGGCATCCATGAGCAAGGACAACGGTCTGGAAGGCTTGCCGCCGCGGGGTGCGCTGTCGCTGATGTACCGGATGTACAGGAGCGTGCTGCCGGAAGTGCGCCGCGAGCTGGATCGCATCCGGCAGACGGCGGAGCGGATCCCCGACCCCGAGCTGCGCCGGCAGGCGCTGGCGAGCATGGGCAGCAAGCAGTTCCACTGCGAAGGGGGCGCCGTCTACGCGGCGGTCGGCGACGGGAACTTAAGGCGCGTGCTGATTCCGCTCATCGTCGCGTTCCAGACGATCAGCGATTACCTGGACAACCTGTGCGACCGCAGCACCTCCATGGATGCGGGGGATTTCCGGCTGCTGCACCAGAGCATGATCGACGCGGTGACGCCCGGCGCCGAGCCGAAGAATTACTATGCCCTCCGGCGGGAACAGGACGACGGGGGCTATTTGCACGCCCTGGTCCGCCAGTGCCAGTCGTGCATCGACCGGCTGCCCTCGTACCCGCTGGTCAAGGATGGGGTGCGCCGGCTGGTCGGATTGTACCGGGATCTTCAGGTTTACAAACACATCGCTCCCCGTTTGCGGGAAGGGCAGCTCAAGGCCTGGTGGCAGAGCCATCGCGCCTTCGGCCGGGATCTCTGGTGGAACGAATTTGCCGCCGCGACGGGTTCGACGCTGGGCGTGTTCGCCCTGTTCCAGGCCGCCTGCGATCCGAATCTGGACCGGTCTGTCAAGGACCGGATCGTGAGCGCCTATTTTCCCTACATCTGCTGCCTGCACATCATGCTGGATTATCTGATCGACCAGACGGAAGACGAAGCCGGCGGCGATCTGAATTTCTGCAGCTGCTACGAAAACGGCGAGCAAATGACGGAAAGGCTGCTGTGGATCGCGGAACAGGCGCGGCGCTCCGCGTTCACGCTTCCTTCTCCGCGTTTCCACCAGATGGTGGTGGAAGGGCTCATCGCCCTTTACCTGTCCGATCCGAAGGTCCGCGACCGCAGGGTGGCGGACACCGCGCGGGCCATGATGCAGGGAGGTTCGCTGGTCCGGCTCTTCTTTTTTGCCAACAGCCGATGGATCAGAAGAACGCAATCCCATAAATCGGGAGTGGAGGTTGTTTGATGGCAGCTGTCAAACGAATTGCCGTTCTCACGAGCGGCGGGGATTCGCAGGGGATGAACGCCGCGGTGCGGGCCGTGGTCCGCAGCGGACTCGTGCACGGGCTGGAGGTGTACGGGATCCAGCGGGGATATCAGGGCCTCTTGAACGGGGAAATCCGCGAAATGGACCTGCGCAGCGTGGGCGATATCCTGCAACGCGGGGGAACGATCCTGCAAACCGCCCGGTGCCAGGAGTTCATGACTCCGGAAGGCCAGCGCCGCGGGGCGGAAATGCTGCGGAAGCACAACATCGACGCCCTGGTGGTGATCGGGGGCGACGGGTCCTATCGCGGCGCGCAAAAGCTGAACGAGCTGGGCATCCGAACCATGGGCCTGCCCGGGACCATCGACAACGACATCGCGTTTACGGATTTCACCATCGGGTTTGACACCGCCGTCAGCATCGTCGTGGACGCCATCAACAAACTGCGGGACACGATGACGTCCCACGAGCGGACTTCGGTGGTCGAAGTGATGGGCCGCCACTGCGGGCACATCGCCCTCTACGCGGGCCTGGCCAGCGGGGCGGAAGTGATCCTGGTGCCGGAGGTTCCCTTCGATCTGCGGGAAATCGCCGCCAAGCTCCGCGAAAGCGCCGAAAAGGGCAAACGCCACAGCATCATCGTGGTGGCGGAAGGCGCCGGCAAGGGCGAGGAAGTGGCGAAGAAGCTGACCGAATTTTGCGGCATCGAACCGAGGACGACGGTGCTCGGGCATATCCAGCGGGGCGGCTCGCCCACCCACAACGACCGGATCCTGGCCAGCAGGCTGGGCGATTTCGCGGTGCGCCGGCTGATCGCCGGCGATTCCGGAAAGGCGTGCGGCGTGATCAAAGGGGAACTGGTGGCCACCGATTTCGACATCGTGGTCAACACGAAAAAGCCTTTTGACATGGAATTGTACGAACTGGCCATGCGGCTGTCGCAATAATCGCCTTCAAAGCGAACGGGTCCGGACCGCGGGGCGCGCGCCCCGCCATCCGGACCCGTTGTCGTTTCAGCCTGAATTTACGCCCCGGAGACTGCTTCTTCGGCGTCCTTTTCCCTTACGGCCTTGTCCACCAGCGTATAATCCACGTCCGCGGTGTACTTGTTCCCCGCGTTCCAGAGCAGGAATTCGTCGACGCCTGTGTCCGCCAGCGCCCGGATCTGCGCTTCGACCTCTTTCACGCCGTACGGGATGTAATGCCCGGCGCCCAGCCATTTGGCGGTGAAATCCTGGATCCAGGGGCGGATGATCGGCTTGGCGTCCCCGAGTTCGGCAAGTTTCTTGTGGGTGTCCTCCATCGCGCCCTTGACCGTGGCGTAGGGCGCCTTGTCGGGATCCTTCTGGCCGAACCAGCCGGTGGAATAGTGGCTGGGGTAGACCATGGGGCAAATGACGTCCACGTGGCTGGAAATTTTCACGAAATCCTGCCCGATCCCTTCCGCGGCCGGCACCGAGGCGGCGTAGCCGAAGATGTCCACGGAGACGCGTACGCCCAAGGGTCTCAGCCGCTCCCGCGCGTATTCCACGAAGCCGGCGACCACGTCGACGCGGCTCTCCTCCGTCTTCGCGTATTTCAGCTTGTCGGCCCGCGTCTCAAAGCCTTCGGGAAACCGCACATAGTCGAACTGGATTTCCTTGAACCCCAGCCTGGCGGCTTCCTCGGCGACGGCGACGTTGTATTCCCAGACTTCTTTCATGTACGGATTGACGAAATGGTCCTTGTTCCGGTTTTGCCAGATCGATCCGTCGGGGTTGAGGAACGAAAGGTCGGGGCGTTTTTTGGCCAGCACGCTGTCTTTGAACACGACAATGCGGGCGATGGGATAGACGTCATGCTCGCGCAGCGTCTCCATGAGCTTCCCGATGTCCTTGATATAGGACTGGGAGGATTCGTATTTGGCCAATTCCGGGTTGTCCGTCTTGTAGGTGATGTAACCCCGGTCGTCCTTGATGTCGATGACCATCGCGTTCAGCTCGGTCCGGTCGACCAGGTCGAGCAGTTCCCGCATCCTGGCCCCGCCCGCGCTGTATGCGGTGACGTAAATGCCCTTGATCTTGGGAGCGTCGGGTTGCGGATCGGCCGTTTGCCCCCGTCCGTCTTCCGGCTGCCCGGCCTGCCCGCCGCCTTGCGCGTTTTCGCCGGCAGCGCCGTCGGGCCGGAGGGAATCCGCCAGCATGGATCGAATCATACCGATTTGCGTCGAACCCGCCGTGTCCTGGTCGGACTGCATGAGGGATTGCATCAGCAAAAAGAGGGCAAACAGCACATCCATGTGGCTCGATCTCCCCATAAGCGCTTTCCTTATGATTATATACGAACAGGCCCCGTTGATGCATCTTGAAGCAATTTGTCAACAATTGGCGAAAATGTGCGGGGCGGGGTCGGAAATGGAGGCGGTTCGCCGGAAGCGGGCGCGCCGGCGCGAAGGAGCGCGGGCCGGAAGGAAAACGGAGGCTTGCCGGAAACCTGAGGACGGTTTCGCTGGTGTTGGCCATCCCGGTTGTGCTATAATGAACTGAAAATTTCATTGGAAGCCGTTTTCATGAACGGAAAGGGCCCCAAAACAAAAGGAGATTTGGATATTTTGAACGCATTTGAACGATTCGGTCTGGAGCCGGAGCTGCTCCAGGCCATCTCCGAGATGGGATTCGAGGAACCGACGCCCATCCAGGAAAAGGCGATCCCCGTGGCCCTGGCCGGCCGCGACATGATCGGTCAGGCCCAGACGGGGACCGGCAAGACGGCGGCGTTCGGCATTCCTCTGGTGAGCCGCATTTCGCCGCAGGAGGACCGCATTGTCGCCCTGGTGATGGCGCCCACGCGGGAGCTGGCCATCCAGGTGGCGGAGGAACTTGGCAAACTGGGACGGCCCAAGGGGATTCGCACCCTGGCCATTTACGGCGGACAAAGCATCGAACTGCAGATCCGGTCGCTCCGGCGCCGGCCTCAGATCATCATCGGCACGCCCGGGAGGCTCCTCGACCACATCAACCGCAAGACGATCCGGCTGGACGACGTGCGGATGGTGGTGCTGGACGAGGCGGACGAAATGCTGGACATGGGCTTCATGGATGACATCCAGACGATCCTGGGTCTTGTGCCGCCCGAGCGGCAGACGCTCCTGTTTTCGGCCACGATGCCGCCCAACATCCAGAAGCTGGCGCAGCAGTTTCTGCAAAATCCGGAGCACATCTCCGTGGTGCCGAAACAGGTGAGCGCGCCGTCCGTCCGCCAGTTCTACCTGGAAGTGCAGGAACGGATGAAGTTCGAGGCGCTGTGCCGGCTGCTGGATATGGAGCCGCCGGAGCTGGCCATCATCTTCGGCCGCACAAAACGCCGGGTGGCGGAGCTTACCGAAGCGCTCATCAAGCGGGGATACGCCGCCGACGGACTGCACGGCGACCTGTCGCAGAACCAGCGCGACACCGTCATGCGCAAGTTCCGCGAGGGCAGCATCGACCTTCTGGTGGCCACCGACGTGGCCGCACGCGGGCTGGACATCAGCGGCGTGTCGCACGTCATCAATTTCGACGTTCCCCAGGATCCGGAAAGCTACGTCCACCGCATCGGCCGGACGGGCCGCGCCGGAAGCGAAGGCACGTCCTGGACCTTCGTCACGCCGCGCGAAATGGACCATCTGCGGTTTATCGAAAAGGTGACGCGGCACCGCATCGCGCGCAAGCCGCTTCCTTCCCTGGCGGAGGCGATCGAAGGCAAGCAACGCCTCATCGCCGAGCGTCTGCTGGAGACGCTTCGCAGCGGCGGGGAAGAAGTCGGCCCGTACAAGTGGCTGGCCATGCAGCTCATTGAACAGCACGATTCCGTCCAGCTGCTCGCCGCGGCGCTGAAGATGCTGGCCGGCGAGCGGAAGGACGTTCCCGTCGAGCTGACGCCGGAAGATCCGGTGCGCACCCGCAAGCGCAAGACCGACGGGCGCTCCGAGACCGGAGGCGGCCGGAGGCACGGCCAAGGCACGCGGTCCGGCGGGGCGGGCACGGGATTTTCCGGTTCGGGCGGCCGCCATCGCCAGGGCGACCGCCGGCGTGACGGGGGAGACCGCGATCGCCGCGACCGCGCGCGGAACGAGGACGACCGGAGCGACGGCCGCCGCGGACGCGGCGGACGCAGGGCGGACAGCAAGGTGTACCGCGAGAGCGAGGATTTCGTCAAAATTTGAACGTCATCCCGGCTGTCGTGCGCCGGCGTGAGAGGAAACCGGTTCGGGAAGGGAGTGCCGGAAGATGGAAATGCGGGGCATGATGGGCGGTCTGTACCGCGTCTGCGAATGGATCATGCGCCTTTCGGTCATCAACCTGCTGTGGATTCTCACCTCTTTGCCCGTCTGGTATTTGCTGCTGGTCCTGTTGACCGCTCCCGGGGTGGAGGATTACGAGACGTTTTTCATGCAGACCTTCATCCTGATCGGCATTCTGTCGCCGTTTACGCTGTTTCCGTCCACTTCCGCGATGTTCTCCGTGGCCCGCAAATGGGTGATGGGCGACACGGACGTGCCGCTGCTGAAGACCTTTTTCCGCAGCTACAGGCAAAATTACCGCCAGGCGATGCTGGGCGGCCTCCTGTACACGGTGCTGTTCGCCGTCCTGATCTTCGACTACCGGATGTACGCGCAAGACATCGGCGGACTCGGCTTCCTTTCCATGCTGTTTCTGTTCCTGATTTTTCTGCTCCTGGTGTCCCTGCTCCATTTCTTTTCGCTGCTCGCGCATTTCCACATGGGGCTGCTGAAGCTCATCCGCAACGCCCTGCTTCTCACCGTCGGACGGCCGTTCCGAACGCTGATGATGGCGCTGTTCTGCGCGGGGATGTTCTGGTTCAGCGCGCAATTTACGTTCCTCATCCCGTTCTTTACGGGAAGCGTCATCGCGCTGGGGGTTTACTACAATTTCCACGTCATGCTGGACAAAATCATGGAGAAAGCCGAGCAGCAACAAAAAGCGCGCGGGGACGGGGAAAACGGCGGGGACGCCCTGGAGGCGGAAGAGTCGCGGCTTATGGATGAGGTGCGGGACAAAAGGGCCTAAATGCGCTATAATAAAAGCGAATCCTGCGATGCGCGTCACGGCGCCTGATGTTTTGAACCAACGTCTGTTTCGAAGGGAGTCCTACATTGCCCGGCGGCTGGCACGCCCCCGAAAGGGGAAGCCAAAAACCGGGTTGCGGACACCCACCTGCGGAGAGCGGGTTCAGAAACAGTCTCGCCGGACGGCAAAGCGGGTTTTCTTTTTCCCTTCTTTTTTCCTTTGAACCCGCATGGTAAGATTAAGATGGCGCACTGACAACCGGGAGGAGAGGCCGTTTGCTGAAACGCGTGTTGATCGGACTGGTCCGCAGCCACGAAGTCACCGGCGAAAAAGCGAAGGATCCGAATCTGAAATCCCGCCACTACCGGCTGCCAAAGGACAAGGCGTGGGACGAGATCACGTCGACGCTGAAAAAGATGCGGGGTTACCGGGTTCTGCACGAAGCGCCTTCCGTCGGGGAAATCGTCATGGTGAAACGGACCGTGCTCGGCCGCACCATGGACATCACGGTGCAGGTGATCAGCACAGGCGTCACCACCATGGCCGTGGACATCTACTCGGCTTCCCGCGGCGGATTCGGCGATCTCGGCGCCAACTACCGGGTCATCCAGGAAATCTACGCGGCGCTGGATCGCAGACTTTCCGCGTACAAGATGTAAATCCCGGGTTTTCAGGCGAGGCGAGGAGAGGGGCGGCATGCCTGATCCTTGCTTTGTTTTTGTCTCGCGAAAAAAACGCGCCCGGAGCGGGGACCCGCGGGATCCTGTCCGCTTCCGGGCGGCGGCTGCCGGATTACAGCAGCGCTTTCACGGCGGCAATGGCTTCATCGTAGTCGGGATGTTCGGTCATTTCCTTGTTGATGCGCGCATAGGCGATCCTGTCGTTCGCGTCGACCACGAAGATGGCCCGCATGTCCAGGGCGAATTCCTTGATGAACACGCCATACGCCTTGCCGAAATTGTTATCCTTGTAGTCGGACAGCATGACGACCTTGTCGACGCCGGCCGCGCCGCACCAGCGGGCCTGGGCGAAGGGAAGGTCGACGGAAACGGTCAGCACAACCACCTTGTCGCCGAGCTTGGCGGCTTCCTCGTTGAAGCGCCGCGTCTGGGCGTCGCACACGCCGGTGTCGATGGACGGAACCACGCTGATCAGCTTGATTTTGCCGGCGAAATCCTTCAGGGTGACGACCTCGGTCAGGCTTTTGTTCAGCCGGAAATCGGGAGCCGGGTCTCCCGGTTTGAGTTCGGGTCCGACGAGCGTGAGGGGATTGCCTTTCAGAGTCGCGGCGTTGGCACGCTCCTGCGTCATGGGGTTACGGCCTCCTTTGCACAGAATGGAATTGACGTCCTTATTATAATTGTTTTAAAGTGCAAAAGTCCAACGGTAAAGGAAGACGGCGCATGCTGTTTCTCCGTTACGAAAGTTTCCGGCAGTACGTCCGTCTCTACCCCGCCAACACGGCGCTGCTGGCCGTCATGCTCGTCTTGTTCCTGGCGCAACGGATCTTCCCGGTCCTGACCTTTCGGCTCATGGCCACCAACATTCCTCCCGCCAGCCAGGAGATCTGGCGGTACCTGACGGCCGTGTTCCTGCACGCCGGCTGGATGCACCTGTTGTTCAACGCCTTTGCGTTGTTTGTGTTCGCGCCGCCCCTGGAGAGGCTTTTCGGATCGTGGAAATACGTGCTGTTTTTTCTCCTGTGCGGCATTTTCGGCAATGTCGGCGCCCTGTCCTTCGCCGGCGGCCAGCCGGTGAGCGTGGTGGGCGCTTCGGGGTCGATTTACGGCGTATTTGGCGCGTACCTGTACATGGCGCTGTTCCAGCGGCATATGCTGGACCCGCAGTCGCGGACGACGGTGTACGCCATCCTCGCCATGGGCGCCCTTTTTTCGCTGATCATCCCGAACGTGAGTTTCATGGCGCATTTTTTCGGGGTTTTTGCCGGATTCGTGCTTTACCGTTGGGCGGGAGCCGATAATCTGCGCTGAGTCCGCGGGCGCGCCAGATTGTGCGGCGGACCGGCGAAGGGACGGAGAAGGAGTTTTGGAACTCAGGCAATTGCAGTATTTCGTCAAGGTGGCTCGCATACAGCATGTGACCCGGGCGGCGGAGGAGCTCCATGTCGCCCAGTCGGCCGTCAGCCGGCAGATCCACCAGCTGGAAGAGGAACTGGAAGTGGAGCTGTTCGACCATCGGGGGCGCAACGTGCAGCTCACGCCGGCCGGACAACTGTTTCTCAGCCGGGTGGAGGAGATCCTGGAAGACCTGGAGCGCGCCGTCGCCGAGGTGCGGGAGTTTTCCGATCCGGAAAAAGGCGTGATCCGCCTCGGCTTTCCCCACAGTCTCGGCATCCTGCTGGTGCCGATGGCGGTGGCGGCGTTCCGCAAGAAACACCCGGGCGTTCGCTTCATCTTTCGCCAGGGCATGTATCCCACGCTGGTCCGGGACGTGCTGGAGAAGGAAGTGGACCTGGCGTTCGTCTCGCCCTTTCCCGGCAGCGATGACAAGCTGACCGGCGAAGTGGTGTTGACCGAGGAGCTCCTGGCCGTCCTGCCGGAGCATCATCCGCTGGCCAAAGAGGAAAGCATCGAGCTCAGCCAGCTGAAGGACGAGGAGTTCGTGCTCTTCAGTCCCGGCTATTCCTTGAGGCCGATCGTGGTGAACGCCTGCCTCAGCGCGGGATTCGAGCCGAAGATCGCCTTCGAGGGCGACGAGGTGGAGACGATCCGCGGGCTGGTGGCGGCGGGCATGGGGGTGAGCCTTTTGCCGGAGCTGGCCCTGGCCGCTCCCGGGCCGATGGTGCCGGCGGCGGTGCGCATCCGCAAGCCCCGCGTGACGCGCACCATCGGGCTTATCCGGCGGGCGGGCGAGAAGCCGCCGATGGTTGTATTAAGATTTTATAATTTTTTGCTTTCTTTCTTTGCGCAGAACGGGTCCAATCTCTGGCGGCAGGCCTGATTCCAACATTTGCGGGGTGAACCCTCCCGAAACCCCGTGCTAGAATGGGACGCGAGACGCCGAACCCGCCGGACGCTTCCGGCGGGGTCAACAGGGAGGGGAGAGCAACATGCGCAAAACCGTCATGTCGGTTGTCTCGGTCCTTGCGATGTCTGCCATGCTGCTTGCGCTGCCTGTGGCGCCTGCCGGCGCCGCGGCGGTTTATCAGGTGAAACCGGGCGACACCATGTACCTGATCGCCCAGCGCCACGGGGTGACGCTCAGCGAGCTCATTCGAAACAATCCCCACGTGGCCAATCCGAACGTCATCCGGCCCGGAATGTGGCTCATTGTGCCGGGCAAAGCCTTCGCGGGATCGGCGGGACAGACCGGAAGCCCGCAAACGGGCAAAACGGGCGCCGCTCCGGCCGCGGGCCAAACCGGTTCCGGCGCCGCGGCGGGCACGAACGCTTCGTACTTTGCTTCCGAAGTCGTCCGGCTGGTGAACGAAGAGCGCGCCAAGGCGGGTCTGAGTCCGCTGAAGGTGCACAACGAGCTGGCCAGGGTGGCGCTGGACAAGGCGAAGGACTTGTACCACAACCATTACTTCAGCCATCAATCGCCCACTTACGGCTCGCCGTTCGACATGATGCGCAGCTACGGCATCAGCTTCCGCCACGCGGGCGAAAACATCGCCAAAGGGCAGCGGAGCCCGCAGGAAGTGATGAACGCATGGATGAACAGCTCCGGACACCGGGCCAACATCCTGAGCGGCAATTTCACCCATATCGGCGTTGCCTACTACAACGGCGTGTGGGTACAGATGTTCATCGGATGACGCGGCGCGCCAGGCGACGCAAAAACGAAACGGCCGGTTCCCCTTTCCGAAGGGGACCGGCCGTTTGCGTTTGCCGAATCGCCATTACTCCCTGCTTTGCGTGAAGATCCATATGAACCGGAGCAGTTCCAGCACCGCCACCAGCGTCGCGGCGACATAGGTGAGAGCGGCCGCGTTCAGCACCTTGGCCACGCCGGCTTCCTCCGCCCGGGTGATGAACCCTTCCGCGGTCATGAGCTGCCGCGCCCGGGCGCTGGCGTTGAATTCCACCGGCAGCGTCACCAGCTGGAAGGCCACCGCGGCGGCGAAGAAAAGGATGCCGAGAAAGATCAGGTTCGAGGCCGAAAGCAGGATGCCGACCAGCAACAGGAACGGCGCCACGCCCGAAGCCAGGTTGACCACCGGGAACATCCGGTGCCGCAGCACGAGCATCGGGTAGCGCTGGGCGTGCTGGATCGCGTGGCCGACTTCGTGGCAGGCGACGGAAACGGCGGCGATGGACCGCTCATAGAACACCGATTCCGACAGCCGCACGACGCGCTTGATCGGGTCGTAGTGGTCGGTCAGCTGGCCCTGCACCGGCTCCACCGGCACGTCGAACAACCCGTGGCGGTCAAGGAGCCGGCGGGCGGCTTCGTATCCCGTGAGGCCGCTGGAGGCCTGCACCTGCGACCACTTGCTGTACGTACCCTTAACCCGGAACTGGGCCCACAGCGCCAGACCGAAAGCGAGGAAGATCAGCGGATCCCACGGAGTAAACAGATACGGAAACATATTGATAATCACCTGCCGTTAAGGATGAGTATGCCATTGTCACAGCATTGTTTCGCTCTTGCTGAGCAGAAGCATGAGCGCTTCCACGCAGGCGGCCGTCTGCGGCGTGATGGCCCGGAACAATTTGGCGACCTGCTTCGGCTTCAGATGATCCAGAACCGCCTCCAGTTCCTTCGCTTCCCGTTCCACCTGCGCCAGGTGAAGCTGCAGATCGGCCAGCTTGCGTTCCACCAGTTCGTTGGGGGATGCGCGCTGGAGTTTCAGGAAATGGTCCCGGATTTCCTCCAGGGAAAATTTTTGCGCCTTCAATTGTTCAATACGGCGGATGCGCTCCAACGTTTCATCGTCATAGAGCCGGTAGTTGCCTTTGGAACGTTTGACGGGTTTGATCAGTCCGAGTCCCGTGTAGTAGTCGATGGTGCGGGTGCTTACCCCGGCCAGCCTCGCCAGCTCGCCAATCCGGTACAGGCTCGGACCGGGTCCGGCCGGTGCTTGGCGCACGGCATCACCTTCTTCCGCAAGCAAGGCTTTCCGTCGGAACGCGCTCTCTTTTTTATATTACCCGCCGCCAACCGTACAGTCAAACGTGATGCTTGATTCAGGCCCGTCTTTCCCCCGGCTTGGTTTGCGGATTTTCCCCGGACAGCTTCGTCCGTTCCTCTGGCTACCTCACCTTTTCCCCCGGCCTGATCAGCAACAGCGCCAAAACGAAAGCGGCAAGTGCCAGGGCGGAGACGGAGCCGAAGACCGCCGGTCGGGAGATCTCCATCAACCAGCCGAACAGGGGCGGTCCGAACGCGACGCCGAGAAAGCGGAGGCTTCCGTACAGCGACGTGACCATGCCGCGCCTTGCCTTGTCCACGGCGCCGGTGATCATCGTGTTCAGGCAGGGAAGCACCATGCCGGTGCCGAGGCCGCAAGCGGAAAGCAGTGCGATGAGGACGTACAGCCGGCCGTGGAAAAAGGCCGCCAGTCCCAGCGCGGCGGCCATGATGAGGAGACCCGTATTGACCAGCAGGCGGATGCGCTTGCCGCTTTTTTTGATGATGGCGCCGGTGACGAGCGAAGCGGCGACCATGGCCAGCAGCGGAATGGCAAGGACCAGCCCCTTGCGCACGCCGTCAATGCCGTGGGGCGGGTCTTCCAGCACCTCGGACAGGAAAAAGAGACCGCCGAAGAGCACAAAGAGCGCCGCCGCCCCCGCAAAGAACGACGCGGAGAGCCAGCGGCCGTCGCTCCGGAAGACGTCCGCCACGGAACGGAGATAGGACCCGAGGGGCTGGGAAGCCGCCTTCCGGCGCGGTTCGCGGATGAAAAACAGAAGCGCCAGCGCGGAAAGAAGACACACCGCCGGGAACGCCCAGAACACCGCGTGCCAGACGATCAGGGCCAGCAGCGACCCCGCGATGGGGCTCAGCACCTTGCCCGTGCCGTTGGATGCCTCGATGAGCCCCTGCACGCGACTTTCCTGCGCGTCCTTGTACAGGTCGCCCGCCAGGGCCATGGCGATGGGAGCGGTGCCCGCGGCGCCCACGCCCTGGAGCGCCCGGGCGGCGATCACCACGCCGTAGGAATGCCAGACGGCGCCGAGGCCGGCCAAAATGCCGCCTCCGCCGTAGAGAAGCAGCGCCGGAATCATGACACGCTTGCGGCCGAACCGGTCGGACAGGTAACCGGCGGCGGGAATGACGAGGCCGGCCGACACGGAAAAAAGCGTAATGACAAGGCTGGATTGGAACGACGAGACCCCGAGTTCCCGGGCCAGCGAGGGGAGTACCGGCACCAGCATGGAGTTGCCGAGCACCAGCGTCAGGGGAACGCTGGCCAGCGCAATATATTCAAGGGCGGCGCTTTTGCGCCGGACGTGCCGGCGGGCCGCCGCATCGCTTCGCCCGGTTCCGTCTTTCGCCGCGGCACCGGGGGGATGGACGGCGGCCGGCGGACGGATGGCGGCCATGCCCGTGAACCTCCCGTTTGAAAATCCGCTTGTAAGATGCCCGCGGGAGCGGTCCGGTATGCACGGGCCCGGCCGAACCGGCGGAATCGGCCGAACGGGAACAAGGCCGGCAGAACCCGAGTTTCGATATGGACCGGCGCGGCCGGGAAACAGGGTCCGCCAAGCTCCCCCGGCCCGAACCGATTCATCGGGTCCGGACCGTTCGGTTCAACCGGGCCTCCGTCCTTCAGGCAAAAATGTCGAAAGTTGTTCACAAACCCCGGCGGTGGGGGCGGTTTCGCGGGTAGCATGGATCAGCGCAGTTTGGTAATAATAGAGGAAAGGCAGCCAAAGGCAGTTTCATGGCAGTTTCATGGGGATAAAGGGGGGTCGACGGTGAAGAAACGGAACGCGTTGATTCTGCTGGGCGCGATTGCGGCCGTCATCGCCGTCGTCGTCTGGCAGTTGCCCGCGGACGGACCGCAGGCCGAATCCGCCGCCACCGCCCCGCTGGAAGGCGAAGCCGCTCCCGCTTTTTCGCTGCCGATCCTGGACGGCGGGAAGGTGTACAGCGTCGGCGGGGAGCGGAATAAGCCCCTCATCGTCAATTTCTGGGCTTCCTGGTGCGGGCCTTGCGAGAAGGAATTTCCGGAGCTCAAGGCGCTGTACGAAAAGTACAAGGGACGTATCGACCTTTACGCCGTCAACGCGACCAAGTACGACACGCTGCGGGGAGCTCGGGATTTCGTGCGCGAGATGGAACCGCCGTTCCCCGTGCTGGTGGACGAAGACGGGAAGGTGACCAACGCTTACAAGGTGGCCGCGTTCCCGGTCAGCTTCATCATCGGACGCGACGGCGTGATCCTGGAGCGGATCGAGCGGCTTATCGGGCTGGAGGAATGGGAACAAAAAATCAAAGCGGCGCTGTGAGCGCCGCTTCTTCGTTCTTCGTGTTTTCCCGGAAGAATCAGTGGTTGCTTAGGCCGTTGACCGGTTCGGCTTCGACGATCCTGCGGTTTTTCTCCTTGCCGATGAGAGCATAACGGATGCTGTCCACCAGGGCTTCCCAGCTGGCTTCGATGACGTTGGCGGAAACGCCCACCGTGCTCCATTTTTCCTTGAAATCGGAGCTTTCGATGAGCACCCGGACCTTGGACGCGGTGGCGTTCTGTTCGTCCAGGACGCGCACCTTGTAGTCGGTCAGGTGGACGTCGCGGATATCCGGGAAATGCTGGACCAGCGCCTTGCGCAAGGCGTTGTCCAGGGCGTTGACGGGACCGTTGCCTTCCGCCACCGTGTAGGCTTCCCGGCCGTCGACGTCGATTTTGACGATCGCTTCCGATACCAGGCCCTTTTCCGTTTTTTCCACGATGATCTTGAACGAGATCACCTTGAAGATCCGCACATCCTCGCCGCAGGCGTCCCGCAGGAGCAGCTCCAGCGAGGCGTCGGCGCCTTCGAACTGATACCCCTGGTGTTCCAGTTCCTTGACGCGCTCGATGAGCCGGCGCGACGTCGATTCATCGCGGATGTCGAGGCCCATTTCCTGCGCCTTGGAGAGGATGTTGCTGTGCCCCGCCAGCTCGGACACCAGCACGCGCCGCTGGTTGCCGACCCGTTCGGGGGGAATATGCTCGTAGGTCTTCGGATCGCGCAAAATGGCGCTGGCATGGATGCCGCCCTTGTGGGCAAAAGCGGACACGCCCACATACGGCTGGTTGTTCGGCATGTGCATGTTGGCCACTTCGGCGACGTAACGGGCGACGGAACTCAGCATCGCAAGCTGATCGTCGCTCACGCAATGATACCCCATTTTCAGCTGCAGGTTCGGAATGATCGAGCAGAGGTTGGCGTTGCCGCACCGTTCGCCATAGCCGTTGATCGTCCCCTGCACCTGGCGGGCGCCCGCCGCAACCCCGGCCAGCGTGTTGGCCACGGCCAGCTCGCCGTCATTGTGCGTATGGATGCCGACGGGCGTGCGGATTTCCTGCAGGGTGCGGGCAATGATCTCGCTGATTTCCCCCGGCAGGGCGCCGCCGTTGGTGTCGCACAGCACGATCCAGTCCGCGCCCGCGTCCTGCGCCGCCTTCAGCACCGCCAGCGCGTATTCGGAATTGTTTTTGAACCCGTCGAAGAAATGCTCCGCGTCGAAAATGACTTCCAGCCCGCGGCCCTTCAGAAACGCGACGGATTCGCGGATCATCGCCAGATTCTCTTCCAGCGTCGTCTGCAACGCGGTGTGCACGTGGAAGTCCCACGACTTGCCTACCAGCGCGGCCGCTTTGGCGCCGGAATTCAGAAGTCCGAGCAGATTCGCGTCCTGCTCGCAGACGGAGTTCTTGCGGCGGGTGCTGCCGAACGCGACGAGCTTGGCCCGCAGGTTCAGATCCCTCGCCCGGCGGAAAAACTCGGCGTCTTTCACGTTGCCGCCCGGAATGCCGCCTTCAATATAATGAACGCCCAGGGCGTCCAGTTTTTTGGCGATTTTGATCTTGTCCTCTACGGTCAGGCTGACCCCTTCCCCCTGGGTTCCGTCCCGCAGCGTCGTGTCGTAGATGCTGATGGTTCTTGACATGGACCCGACAGTCCTCCTCTGGCTGGCAATACAAATATTATATCACGATGCGGAAATGTTGTTTAGAAGAATTCCGAAATATTGGATATGGTCCGCGATCCGCAAACCGCTTGTCGACACTATACCGCATCCGTCGCCATACGGCAAGCGGCGCCGCGCTATCGGGGCGCCGCACCACTTGGCCGTTATGATGGAAGCAACAACGAAGCGAGCAGGAATGGGAAGTTCCCGCAGAACCGGCTTTTTTCGTCCTCCATTGTGTTATGATGAAAAGCGAAGGGTTCTTTCCGCCGGACCGGGAAGGAGGGACAGGATTGGGCGAAACCTTTGTCGGCGGGACCGAAGGCCGCCCGGCGCGACGGGTCATCCTGCACATCGACATGAACGCGTTCTACGCGTCCGTGCACGCCGCCGTGGAGCCTGAAAAATACCGGGGCAAGCCGGTGGCGGTGGCCGGCGACGCCGAGAAGCGGCGCGGCGTGGTGGTCACCAGCTCGTACGAAGCCCGCGCCAGGGGCGTACGCACGGGGATGACGGTGCGGGAAGCGCTCAGGGCCTGCCCGGACCTCATCCTGATCCGTCCCGATTTCAAGCTGTACAAGGCCTATTCCCGCGCCTTTCTGCGCATCGCCTCCGACTATACGCCCCTCGTCGAGGCGGTCTCCATCGACGAATGCTACCTGGACATCACCGGCAGCGGACCATTCGGCACCCCCCTGGATATTGCCAGGGAAATACAGCGCCGCATCCGGGACGAGCTGTCCCTGCCCTGTTCCATCGGCATCGCGCCCAACAAGCTCCTGGCCAAGATGGCTTCGGACATGCGGAAACCCGACGCCATTACGATTCTCAGGCGGCGGGACGTGCCGCGCCTGCTGTGGGACAAACCCTGCGACACCCTGCACGGCCTGGGTCCCAAGACGGCGGAAAAGCTTCGCCGTCTCAACATCCGCACCATCGGCGAACTGGCCGCCGCGGACGAGCGGCTGCTCGCCGCCCGCTTCGGCGTTTACGGCCTGTGGATGAAACGGGCCGCGCACGGCCTGGACGATTCCCCCGTGCAGCCGCAACGCGAGGCGGCCAAATCGGTGGGGCATTCCACCACGCTGCCGCGAGATTTGACGACAGGCCGGGAGTGGCGCCGCGTGCTGTTGCAGTTGGCGGACCAGACCACGCGGCGGCTGCGCCGGCAGGGGATGCTGTGCAGAACGGTGCAGGTGGCCATCCGGGATCCGTCCATGCGCACCATCACCCGGGCGGAAACCCTTGCGGCACCCACCGATGCGGCCGTTGACGTGTACCGGGCGGCATGCCGGATCATGGACGCGCATTGGACGGAGGGAAGACCGGTTCGGCTGCTCGGCGTCACCCTGCAGGGACTGTCCCCCCGAAACGACACCCCTGTGCAGCTTGACCTGTTCCGGTACCGGGAAATGTTCCGGCGGGAAAAATTGACCGAAGTGGTGGACAGGCTGCGGGACAAATACGGCGAAACCGCCCTGTTTTCCGCCGGTCTGCTCGAAGCCGCGCGAGCGGGCCCGGAAGATGATGACGACGGGGAATGAATCTTATCGTTTTTTTCGTTTGATATTCTGCGCGGGTTGTATTAATATGGACACGGAGAGAACTGTTTTCCTGAGCCTCGCTCTGCGAAGGAATCTTTAGGAGGGTCAATTTCCCATGGCAAAATTCGTGCGCGTGGACAAGGACACCTGCATCGCCTGCGGAGCTTGCGGCGCGTCGGCTCCGGATATTTTCGACTACGATGACGAAGGCTTGGCCCACGTCATCTACGGCGGAGACGACAACCGGGGGATCACGGAAATTCCGGAAGATCTTTATGACGATCTGCAGGACGCCCTGGACGGATGCCCGACCGATTCGATCAAGGTGTCCGAGACTCCGTTCAGCTGACGGCGAACGACCGATTGGCGGAAAATCGAGTAGAAGGGGGCGGCTAGCCCCCGTCCTCTCACACCACCTGGCATGCGGGTCCGCACCAGGCGGTTCCGAAGAGTTAACGAAATGCCAGGTAACATTCAAGCATGCTGACCAGCCCTTGCGCCTGAAAATATCGGGTGTCAAGGGCGTTGTTCAGGTTGCGGGACATCTCCCATGGCCCCCGGCGTGAGTTTGCCATCATATGGACGAAGTGTTCCGGTACCCCCAGCGCCCGCAGTTCACGGTAGCGCGTCCGTACCCGTTTCCACTGCTTCCATAGGCACATCCTCAGCCGCCGGCGTATCCACTGGTCAAGAGTTTCGCAGTGCGACTTTGCGGCCGCAATGCGGAAATACCCGACCCATCCCGTGATGTACCGGTTCACT
>LZRV01000055.1 GCA_002159065.1 Paenibacillaceae bacterium ZCTH02-B3
TCTTCCAGGGAAACCAGGGAAATTTGGGTTCTGCCTTCGAGGCCGGTTTTGCGGAGCAAGGCGGATCACTCCTGTAGGATGTACTGCCAATATTATACCATATTAACGCGGTGAATGGATAAAGAAACATACGAATAAAAAAGACTGCCGACAAGGGGTTTGTCGACAGTCTGAGCGGTCCTTGCGGACCGCCGCCCGTTCTCCCGCTGTCACATCATTCGGCCGCCGACAGCTGCGCCGCTGTGACGGTGCCGGCGGTTTCGGGAGCCGCGGGCACCGTTTCCGTGACATCCGAGTATTTGCGCAGGATCGCCACTTCCACCCGACGGTTTTTGGCCCGGGCTTCCGGGGTGTCCCGCGGGTCGATGGGCTGGTATTCTCCGTAGCCGACCGCCCGGAAACGGCTGGGATCGAACGCTTTGTTTTCCAACAGGATCTTCATAAAATTGATGGCCCGCTTGGCGCTCAGCTCCCAGTTGGAAGGGAACTCGGGCGTGTTGATCGGCACGTTGTCCGTATGGCCCGACACCACGATTTCGTAGTCGTTGTAGTCTTCCAGCATCTGGCTGATGGCAAGCGCCAACCGGCGCGCTTCGGGTTTGACGTCGGCCTTGCCGGAATCGAACAGGGCGTGGTCGCGGATGATGATCAGCAGCTCGGTGTGGTTGAGCTTGATCTCCAGTTCGGAGGTCAGCCCGTTTTGCGAGATGTACCGGTTCAGTTCCTCCTGGAGTTCCTCCAAATGCTGCTGCTCTTCTCTCCGCAGCTGGTTTGTCGATTTGGGAATGTCGCCGATCTCCAGTTCCCGGTCCTTGGTCTGCGATTTGCCCTGCTCGAAGAGAGAAGCCTGTTCCAGAATGCCGAAGCCGGCATTGAACGCCAGCCTGAACGACCGGACGAGTTCCTCGAATCTGGACGTGTTGATCGAACTGATCGCATAAAGCACGATGAAGAGCGCCAAGAGGAGCGTCAGCATGTCGGCATACGGAATGAGCCAAGTTTCGTTTATACGCTCTTCCTCATGAGGATTACGCTTCGCTGATTTGCGCACGTTCGGCCTCCCGTCTTTCCGCTTCCCTTCGGTTCAGCTCCTCCCGTTCTTCGGGGGTGAGGAAAACGGACAGTTTTTGCTGGATCGCGATGGTGGAAATGCCCGATTGGATGGAGAGGAGCCCCTCGACCATCATAAGCTTGGTTTCCACCTCGTATTTGGACAGGCGTTTCAGCTTGTTGGCGATCGGGTGCCACAGGACGTAACCGGTGAAGATCCCGAGCATGGTGGCGACGAAGGCGGCGGCCACCGCGTGGGCCAGCTGGTCGACATCGCTCAGGTTGGCGAGCGCCGCGATCAGCCCGATTACGGCGCCGAGCACCCCCAGCGTCGGCGCATAGGTACCCGCCTGGGAGAAAATTTGCGCTCCCGCCTGGTGGCGTTCCTCCATGGCGGCGATATCCTCAAGCAGCACGTCGCGGACGAATTCCTGGTCGTTGCCGTCGATAATCATCCGCATGCCTTCGTACAGGAAGGGGTCCTTCACTTCTTCCACCCGGTTTTCCAGCGCCAGGAGCCCTTCGCGGCGGGTGATCATCGCCCATTCCATGAACATGGCGATGAGTTCCTTGCGGTCGATGAGCTTCGGCTTGGAAAACACGATTTTGAAAAGTTTCCCGACCTTTTTCAGGTCCCGCATGGGAAACGCCATGAAGACTGCGGCTACGGTACCGCCCAGAATGACGATGAAAGCGGCCGGGTTGTTCAGAAAGGAAAGATGGGCCCCTTTCAGCACCATGCTGCTCAGAATGACGATAATCCCGAGAGTAAGACCGATCACGCTGGATTTTTCCATAAGGTATGGGCACCTCGACTCCGATCATGTATTGGTCGTTGTTTCTGTCGAAATAAATCATTCGTTACAATATAACGGAAAATCCTGCGAATTCGTTTAGCTTCTTTATCGTCCGGAGCCGTCCGGGGCACGGCGAACCGCGATCCCGCATGGACAGGCCCGGGAGGAAATGCTAAGATTGGAATATGAAAACCGAATAGCGAACGGAAAACAGGTGCTCTGCGGAGCTTAAAAGGGAAGTTCGGTGAAAGTCCGACGCGGTCCCGCCACTGACCACGGGGAGCGACCCGGAAGACGCCACTGCCGCAAGACACGCGGTGGGAAGGCCCGGGAAGCGATGAACCGGGAGCCAGGAGAACTGCCTGTTTTCCCGCACCGCAACCTACGAGGCATAGGGGGGGTGCAAGGGCGCCGGCGCGCCGGCATGCGCATCCGCCGGTTATCCGGATGTGCCGGCTTCCGGGCGGAACCGGCCAGCGCACGCGTCCGTCCGGCATCCGGAGCGATCCGGGCCGCCGCGGCGGTCCGGTTGCCAGCGTTCGGGTTCCGGGAAGGACCGCTTCGGGAGCGTTTCGGACCCGCGAGTGTCCACGATCCCGCGCGTACGGTTCAGGCTTGCCCGGTTTCCGGCCGCTGTTGCTTGCGTCAGGAACGGCCCGGGCTTCGGCGCTGGTCTGGAAAGGTATGGGCATCGTCCGCCCGTACCGGCGGACTTACATTCAACATCCCCCTCGCGGGGGATGTTTTTTTGCGTCCGATACGCGAGGGGAATCGAAGAAATCCGTTTTTTCGGATTCGGGAAAGGAGTATTCCGGGATGAAGCGAAAGGAAACCGCGGTCGCGGCGGCCCGGGAGCGGCAGGGCAAGCCCCGGGTCTTGCGCGATGCGCTTTTCTGGTTGCTGGCGTTTGTTCTTTCGACGGGTTTGTGGACCGGTCCGGCCTGCGCCGCCGCGGCGGAAGGCGGAGCGGAAGGGTCGCCGTCTTCTTCCGGCGGGGACGGCCTCCGGGCGGAGGTGCGGCGCGCCATCGCCCGGCTTCAGGAACTGTTCGATCCGCTGCCGGTGGACGACTGGACGGCGTTCGCCCTGGCGCGGTCCGGCATGCCGGCGGCGGACCGCTATCTGCCGGAAGCGGAAGCGGCCGTTGACAAAGGAAACTTGCGGCTGGTAACCGACTGGGCGCGGCTTGCGCTGGCCGTCGCCGCAAACGGCGGCGATGTGCGCCGTTTCGGGAAGACGGGCGCGGATTTGCCGGCGGTCATCGCGAACCACGAGCGGATGACCGTCCAGGGCCCGAACGCGGTCGCTTTTGCCCTGCTGGCCTTGGATGCGGCCGGGTATGAGGAGCGGGAAGGCGACCGTTGGACAAGGAACGCGCTGATCGGATGGCTGCTGGAAAACCGGATGCCGGAAGGTTACTGGCAGCTCGCCGACGGCAGCGGCCGGGTGGACGTTACCGCCATGGTCCTGGCGGCGCTGGCTCCTTACCGGGACCGCGGGGATGTGTCCGGCGCCGTGGACGCCGCCCTCGCCTGGCTGGCGGAAACGCAATGGGAAACCGGCGGTTTCGGCCGGCCGGAGGAAACGGCGGAAAGCACCGCCCAGGCGCTGATCGCCTTGGCTTCGCTGGGGATTGATCCGGCCGGGGACGAGCGCTTCGTGCGGTCCGGCAAATCGCCGGTGGCGCGCCTGCTGGAATACCGCCTGCCGGACGGCATGTTTGAGCGGGAGACCGGAGGAGGCGCGGACCCCATTTCCTCGCTGCAGGCGCTGTTGGGCCTTGCGGCGGTGCAGCGGCATTGGGACGGCTTGTCTCCGATCTATGCCGATCTGCGGGGACCGGCGGAAGTCCGCGTGGAGGTGTACAGTCCGGCCGGCGCCATCGCCGGCGGAACGGCGCGGGGAGCCACGGCGTTGGAGGCCGTGGTTGCCGTGTTGGAAAGCAACGGGATTCCGTACAGGGTGGAAGAAGACCGGCAGGCCGGGCCGTACCTGGCGTCGGCGGCCGGTTACGAAAACGGCCGCTTCGGCGGGGAAGACCACTGGCGGCTTCTCGTGCGGCGCGGCGGGGAATGGCTGAACGTCGCCGAAGGACCGGGATCGTTTGCTTTGCGGGCCGGGGACAGGATGGTCGTCTATTACGGCGATGCCGGAACGGTCCCGCTGGCGCGGGTGACGGCGGAACCGGCTTCGCCCCGGGCGGGCATCCCGTTTACCGTGGCGGTGGAAAAATGGGCGGCGGACGAATCGGGACGGATGACAGCGGAGCCGGCCGCCGGCGTGACGGTGCGCATCGGGGACCTGGAGGCGGTCACGGACGAATCCGGAAGGGCGGCATTTCCGGCCCTGGCCGCGGGAACCTATACGGTCTCGGCGGAAGGTTACCGGGAGGACGGCCCGCCGGCCTACATTCCCCTGACGGCGGTGCTCAACGTGCTGGAAGTGCGCGTGGATGCCGACGTCGTCATCGAAGGGGACGAAGGGCCGGTGGCGTCGGCCCGGGTGCGGGCCGGCACGGCGCTGGAAGCCGTCGAGCTTGCGCTGAGGGCGAACCGGGTGCCCTACGATCTGCAAGCGCAATCCTGGGGCAGCTATTTTGCGTCGATCGGCGGCATTGACGCAGGGAAATACGGCGGATGGGACGGTTGGCTGTTCGCCGTGCGGCGGAACGGATCATGGATCATCCCCGCCGTCGCCATGGACCACTTCCCGCTGGAAGCGGGAGACCGCGTCGTTCTCTATTACGGCGAGGGCGGCACCCGGCTGGTGGACGAAATCCGGACGGAGCCCGAACGCCCCCGCCCGGGAGAACCGGTGACGGTGACCGTAACCTACCGGGACTGGGACTGGGAAGCCGGCCGGTTCAAGGAGCCTGAAGCCTTGTCCGGCGTCATCGTGCGCGCCGGCGACGCGGAAGCGGTCACGGACGAGGCCGGCCGGGCGGCGCTGCCGGCGCTGGATGAAGGCGTTTATTTCGTGGCCGTGACCGGGTACCGGCCGGACGGTCCTCCGCTGGCCGTGCGGGCCGTATTTCCCCTGGCGGTGGCCCCGGCGTTCGCGGACGAGGAAGAGGTCTCCCCCTGGGCGTCCGATGCGGTCCGCTTGGCGCGGGCGGCTTCGCTGATGCCCTGGCCGGCGGGCGAAGACGGACGGTTTGGGCCGCGGCGTCCCGTGACGCGGGCGGAGTTCGCGGCCATGCTGGCTCGGGTGCTCGGCCTTGGGGATGCGGCGGATGGAGCGGCGTTTGCGGACGTGCCGGAGGACGCCTGGTACGCGCCGGCCGTACGCGCCGCCAGGGCCGCGGGGATCGCAGAGGGAACCGGCGGCGGGGCTTTCCGCCCGGACGACCCGGTGACGCGGGAGCAGGCCGCGGTTTTCCTGTATCGCGCGATTGCGGCTTCTTCCGCGTCCGGGGCTTCCTCCGGCGCATCGGCAACCGGCGGAGGGCCTGAGCCGAAAGACGCCGCTTCTGTGGCGCCCTGGGCGGAAGCGGCGGTGAAAGCGGTGGTCGCCGAAGGCTGGATGACGGCCTACGACGGAACGTTCGCGCCCGCCGCGGCGCTAACCCGCGAACAGGCGGCGGTGATCGCGACGCGGTTGTATCTGGTTCTGAACAAACCTTGAGGGGGGATTCGCCGTGAACCGTCGGTGTCGGATCGGAAGCGCCGTTTTCCGCATCGCCGCCCTGGCGGCGGTACTGATCCTGGCCGCGGCGCTGGCGGGATGCGGGCCGGGGAACGCGGAGCGTTCGGCGGACGGGCCGTCCCCGGCGGTGCAGGAAAGCCGCGGAGCACCGGACGTCCGCGCCGGTCCGGAGCCGGCGGCGGACCCTTCCGCCGAAGTGCCGCGGGAAGCGGCGGGCGGAGAGGCCGAATCCGAAGGGCGTGCGGAGCCTTCGGACAGTTCCGGGACGGCGGAGCCCGCCGGCTCGCCGGCACCTTCTGCCAAGCCCGCGCAGGGCGCGGGCGCGGAACCTGCGGCGGAAGCGGAAGGGGAAGTCCCGCAACGGCAGGAACCCGCGGCTTCCGCTCCCGTGAAGGAAGGGAAAGGAGCGGCTTCGGGCGGCGGGGAAGCGAACGCCCCGCAGCCTTCCGACAAGGCGACGGTGACGCTGTCCATCGTCGGATCGGCGGACTACGGCGAGATTTTGCCCCCCACCGAAACAGAACTCCTGGAAGGCGACACGGTGGCGGACGTCCTGCTTCGCCTGGCCAAGGCGAACCGGATTTCCGTCGACACGCGGGGCGCCGGGCCGCTCTTTTACGTGGAAGGCATCGCCGGTCTGTATGAATTCGACGAAGGACCGGCCAGCGGGTGGATCTACCTGGTGAACGGCGTGGAGCATCCGAAAAGCGCAGGGGTTTACCGGCTGGAGCCCGGCGATCGCGTGGAATGGCGCTACGTGACGGAAGTCCCTCCGCCGCCAGAAGAGTGAAAGGAGGCACAAGGCGTGGACGCGTTCGGATTCCGTTCGCTGCATCCCGCGGTGCTCTTGGTCTATTACGCTGGCGGGATGACGTTCGGCATGCTGTTTTTTCACCCCGCCGTGCTGCTTGCGGGACTTGCGGCGAACGCGGCGGTCCACGCCGCCGTCGACGGCGGCAGGGAGCTCCGGAAGTGGCTGAAGTTCCTGCTTCCCGGCGTTCTTCTGCTCGCCGCGGTGAATCCCCTTTTGGTGCGCCAGGGCGCGACCGTATGGTTTTACATCGGGAGCCTCTCCATCACGAAGGAAGCCGTGGTTTACGGTGTCACCCTGGCGGCGGCGGTGCTCCATATGATGCTCTTTGCCGTTTCCTATCGCGTGGTGTTCAGCGGCGAGAAATTCCTGCATCTGTTCGCGCGGTGGGCTCCGAACGCGGCGCTGGTGGCCATGATGGCCATAGGCCTCGTGCCGCGCATGCGCCGGAGGCTGGCGGAACTTGCCCTTGTCCAGCAGACGCGGGGCGTCACCGTCTCGTCCGGTCCGCTCCGCCTCCGCGCCGCCAGCGGGCTGAAGCTGGTATGGTCGCTCGCGGGCTGGTCCCTGGAAGACGCGCTGCGCACCGCCGATTCGATGCGGGCCAGGGGCTACGGCACCGGTCCCCGCAGCGCGTACCGGCGTTTCAGCCCGCGACTCCGGGACGGCCTGTCCGGCATCCTGCTCGCGGCCGTCGCCGCGGCGATGCTCTGGTGCTGGATGAAGGGATACGGCCTTTTGCGGGTCTATCCCCGTCTGCCGGATCCGGCGCCGGATAAGGGCGACTGGATCGCCCTGGCCCTCTATGCGGCGTTCGTGGCGTTTCCGCTGCTTTGGGAATGGAGGGATCGCGCGGCATGGCGCACCTTGAGGTGAAGGGGCTTACGTTTGCCTATGCGGGCTCGGCGGAGCCGGCGCTGAGGAACGTCACGTTTGAAGTCCGGCCCGGGGAACTGGCGGTGCTGTGCGGCGCGACGGGAAGCGGCAAAACCACCCTCCTTCGGCTGATCAAACGGGAGCTGGCGCCGGGCGGCGTCTTGAACGGCGATATTCTTCTGGACGGCGTGCCGATTCGGAATTGGAACCCACGGCAAGCGGCGGCTGCGGTCGGGCTGGTGATGCAGGATCCGGAAAACCAGCTGGCGACGGATACCGTGGAGCACGAACTGGCTTTCGGCATGGAAAACTTCGGTTTTCCCCGCGGAGAAATGCGCCGGCGGCTGGCGGAACTCGCCGGATTTTTCGGTCTGGAACCGCTGCTTGAGAAGCCGCTGGAAGAGCTTTCGGGGGGCCGCAAGCAGGCGGTGAATCTCGCCGCGGTTCTCCTGTGCCGGCCCCGGCTGCTTCTGATGGATGAACCGTTGGCTCAGCTCGATCCGCAGGCCGCGCGGGAACTGATCGGCCTGATCCGCCGGCTGAACGAGGAGCGGGGCGTTACGGTGCTCATGTCCGAACACCGGCTGGACGAGCTGCTTCCGGCGGCGGACCGGGTGATTCTGCTGGAAGCGGGTGGGGTGGCGTTCAATGGCCCGCCGGCCGATTTCATCCGCGCCGTCTGGCGCTCGGGCGACCCGGGACGTCTTATGTTTTTGCCGGCGGCGACGGCCTGGGCGCTGCGGCGCTTCGGAGACGAAGCCCTCGCCGATCCTCCCCTGGATGTCAAGGCGGTGCGGCGGATCTGCCTGACGGAAGGCGTGGCCGGTTCACGGATGTACCCGGCGGAAGGCCTGACAGGTCCGGCGCCCGGCGAAATGCGGGAAGGCAACAGCGGATCGCCGCGGCACGGGGCGGAACGGCGGGCGGAAGAAGGGAACGGCCGGCGCCGGAAGGAACCGCTGCTTTCGGCGCAAGGGGTGTTCTTCGCCTATTCCCGCGGCGAACCGGCCGTCATCCGCGGGCTGGACTGGACGCTCGGGCGCGGCGAATTCGTCGCGCTCCTCGGCGCCAACGGCAGCGGCAAATCGACGCTGCTCCAGCTCCTTGCGGGCCTGAGGCGGCCGCAGCGCGGGGACGTCCGCCTGGCGGGCGTGCCCGTCCACCGCCTGCCGGCCGGGACGCGGACGGCCCGCATCGGCTATTTGGCGCAAAATCCGCTGCTTCATTTCGTCCACGAGACGGTGCGGGAAGAACTGATTCACGCGGCGGCGTTCACGGGAGCGGCCGATCCGGAGGAAGAAGCGCTCCGGCTGGCACGCAGGTTTGACCTGGAACACCTCCTGGAACGGCATCCGCACGACCTGAGCGGAGGAGAGCGCCAGCGGGCGGCGCTGGCCATTGCCGTGGCCGGACGGCCGGACGTGCTGCTTCTGGACGAACCGACCAAGGGACTTGATCCTTTCGCCAAGGCGAAGCTCGCGGATGAGCTCCGCCGCCTGAACGGCGAAGGGATGACACTGGTGGCGGCCACCCATGACGTGGAGTTCGCGGAGGCGCACGCTTCCCGCTGCGCGCTGCTGTTCCGGGGGGAGATTGCCGCCGACGAGCCGGCGGAAACCTTTTTCCGGGGCAACTTCTTTTATGTTTCCCCGTTGCGCAGGCTTGCCGACGGGCGCGGGGAAGAATCCCGCGGAAGCGGATCGGACGGCGGATTCGGCGATGGACCGGACGGCGGAACGACAAGCGGAACGGGCGACGAAACGGAAAGCGGAACGGTCGGAAGACAAAACGGCGGATCGGACAACGGGACGGCCGCCGGCCGGGCCGTCGGAGCGGACGCCGCTTCCGCGGACAGCCGGCCCAAGGCCGGCGCGGGCGCGGCGGGAGCCGTGCGGGCCGGATGGCGGAACGTTCTCGCGCTTTTCCGCCGCATGCCCGCGCACCTGTGGATGATTCCCGCCGCCGTCGCCTACGCCGCGCTGGGCGTCATGGCGTTTCGCCGCGGCGCTTCGCTGCTTGCGGGTTTCGCCATGGTATTTCTCGCCCTCGTGCCGTTTTACGCCCGTTACGAACGCAAAATGCGCGGGGCGCGGGAACTGGCGCTGGTGGCGGTGCTCGCCGCCCTGGCCTCCGTCGGCCGGGTGCCCTTTGCGCTGCTTTTGCCGAGCTTTACGCCGGTCACGTTTATCGTCATGGTCACCGGGGTCGTATTCGGCGCGGAAGCGGGGTTCATCGCGGGTTCGATGAGCGCGCTGGTCTCCAACTTCTTTCTCGGACAGGGTCCCTGGACGCCCTGGCAGATGTTCGCCTGGGGAATGGCCGGCTACACCGCGGGTCTCCTTGCGCGCGGCGGCTTATTCTGGCGGAAGAGGGCGCCGCTCGCCGCGCTGGGTCTGGTCTGGGGCTTCCTGTACGGATGGATCCTGAACGCGTCCATCGCCATCGACCAATGGGCGCAAACAAAGTCGTGGGCGAACGTGCTGGCCGTCTACGCCGCCGGACTGCCCTTCGATGCGATCCATGCGGCGGCGAACGTGTTTTTCCTGGCGCTGTTCGGTCCGGCCTGGATCCGCCTGCTGGAGCGATACCGCGACAAATATTCCGTTCCGGTTGATGACGGAACGCTGGCCGCGCGAAACTTGTGATGAGGCGAATCGTTTTATCCGTCGGGTATATTGCCGGAGTATGATCCGCACAAAAAGAAAAAAGCGCGCTGGACATTCTGGGGGACCTGTTCGACTGAACGGGGGCGACAAGAAAAACGAGGGCTGTCCCTGGCCGGGACAGCCCATTCTGTTTTCTTGCCCCGCTTTTATCCCTGCTCTCCGTCCTGATCCGGCTCCGGATTTCCGCTTTCGCCGATCGCCCCATTCAGGGCGGTTTCCTCCGCGGCGTCCCCTGCTTCGGTGTCCGCGTCCGTTTCTTCATCCGCTTCGGCGCCGTCCGCCGAGGCTTCGCTTTCCGCCTTTTCCACCGCGACCGCCAGCAGGCGGTAGGCTTCGTCGTCCAGAATCCGCCGCGCGCCAACATAACGCTTGGCATAATATTTGTCGTTCATCGAGGTGTACGTGACGCCCTTGCTGGTGGAGCTGTGGACAAAAAGGCCGTCGCCCATGTAGATGCCCACGTGGGAGACGCCTTTGCCGCTGGTGTTGAAGAAGACCAGATCGCCGACCCGAAGTTCGTCCTTCGACACCTTTTCGCCGACCTTGAATTGATCGCGCGAAGAGCGCGGCAGGTCGATGCCGAGCTTGCCAAAGACGTACCGGACGAAACCGGAACAGTCGAACCCCTTCGTCGTCGATCCGCCATAGCGGTACTTGATGCCGATGAGCGGTTCCACGGTGCTTTCCAGCTTGGACCCGGTCGCCGCGAGAGCCTGCCCGGCGCCGAACGCCAGCGTCAGCGCCAGGACCAGAAGGGCCACTCTTGTTGTTCTGTGCAAAGCTGCCGTCTCCTTCCGTTGCCTGCGAGGTGAGCTTAAGGGTTCGGTCGGAAGCCCCCTATGGCGCCTGGCCGGACGCGCCGCATCCTCCGGCGCCAATTCACCCAAAAGTGGTTCCCCCGCTTCCCGCGCTGTTCGCGGGAATTCGGCATTTTGAGCACGCAGCCTTTAGTATTCGTTCTATTCGGGCAAACTCCTGCCATTTCGCCGGATGAGAAATTGCTCATTTGGGGGGCGGACGGGCCCGCGGCGAAAGGCCGCAAAAAAACCCGGAATTTTCGCGTGCGGATTCCGGGCTGATGAGAAAATTTTCATTTTTATAAGAATCGGGAAAAGAGACTTATGAAGGACCGACGGGCGTGCCGCCGGACCAGACGGAAAACTGGGCGGCGGCCGTCCAGACCTGCAGCAGCACGCGCACGAAATGGAACGCCTGAAGGAAGACGACGGCGGCAAAACCGGCCCAGAAATGGGTGACGGCGGCAGCGGCGGCCATGACGAACAGGGCGGGGCCCAGCATTCCCAGCGTTACCGCGCCGATCCGGGGCGCCTTGCGGAACGCGAGAACCAGGCTGCGGACCGGTCCGGTTCCGGCGGCGGCGCCGAACATCAGGCCGCGGACCAGAAGGTGCACCGCGAGCGCCCACACGAGCCACAGGGCCGCGTACGGAAGGAGCCAGCCGAGAAATCCCTGCAGCGACGCCGCGGCGAAAAACGCCGACCGGATCCACGGGAAAAACCAGACGGCCGGAAGGATGGCGAGGGACATTTCCAGCCAGTAGAGGGGGACGATTTTCTTCCAGCAGCGCCGCACGCCTTCCAGCACCCGCGTGCCTTCCTCCCCTCCGCAGCGATGGAACGAGTGGAACAGGCCGGCCTGCAGCGCCGGCGTCGCCAGCATGCGGATGAGCACGAACGCCGCCGCCGCGAGGGCCGTTTCCTGGACGAGACCGGTTTTGATCAGCCGGAATTCCGCTTCCGCCCAGAAAAGCGGAACGGCTTCGCTGCTGGGGTGTTCGTCCGGATAGCGGGCCAGGATGGGAGTGACCACGCCGTCGATGAAGCGGAACAGGAAAAACCCCCACAGCAGCCGGTAGAGAAACAGCACCATCAGCGCGTACTTGTGCCGGAGCGTCAGATTCCAGCCGGTTCGGATCGCCTTGCCCATATTCATCCCCTCACCATGCGACGGCGGCCAGCAGCGCCTCGGCCAGCTGCGTCAGGCCGGCCGTCCAGCGGAGGCGCGTTTTTTCCGCCACTTCGGCTTTCAGGTAATTGTTGTACCGGCGGTTGTCGAGCACCACTTGCCAGGAGGGATCGACCACCGCGTACCGGAGCGGGGAAGCGTGTTCCACCCGAAGCACCCCGTGCGCCTGCGACCCGTCCCATGTCCTGCGCAGGGAACTGTCGTCGGCGAATGCAAGCAGCACGGTGACCGGCTGGGGCACGCCGCCCCGGCGGCTGATCACCACTTCCGTCAAATATCTGCCGTCCTCCGTCGGCCGGCTCACCGCCCTGTCGACGGCGAAATCGGCCATTTCCCCGCGGTCGACGTAGGCGGCGAAGAACGCCCGCCAGTCCTTTTTGGTGACCGATTCGGCGACGCGCCTGAAATCGTCCACGGTCGGATGGCGGAAGCGGTACTTCTGGAAGTAGGCGCGCAGCACGGCGTTCATCTGCTTTTCCCCGACGAGGCGTTCCATGGCGACGAGCACCAGCTTCGCCCGCGTATAGACGTTTTCCGCGTAGCCGTCCCGCGAATCGTATTGCCAGGCGAACCACCGCAGGGGCTGCGGATGGGTCATGTAGCTGGCTTCCAGCTTCACGTTGGGAACGATGCCGTAAATGGCGGCCATCAGTTTGTCTTCCGTATAGGAAGCGAAACCTTCGTCGAGCCACGGCTCTTCGTATTCGTTGGTGGCGACCATCCCGTACCAGTACTGGTGCGCGATTTCGTGCACGAGGGTGCGTTCGAGCCCGTAATCGGGATTCGCGGAGCGGGCGGCGGCGGCCGTCACCAGCGTGGGGTATTCCATCCCCCCGGCGCCGTTGGCATCTGCGGGCGGCACGACGATGGTCAGCGTGGGATACGGGTATTCGCCGTACCATTTGCCGAGCAGCGCCAGGGCCGAGGTGGCGGCATGCATGTACCGGTCCTCCAGCCCCTTGTGCAGGGGATCCAGGTACAGCTTGATGCGTACCCCCGGCACGCCCGGCGCGGAGAACGACCGCTCCGCAAACACGAAGTCCGGCGAGGCGGCCCATGCGAAATCATGCACGTCTTCCGCATAGAAGTGGTAGGTTTTCCGGCCGTCCCGGGTCTTCGCCGGCGCCGTCTGGATCCCGGTGGCGGCGACCACGTGCGTTTCGGGCACGTTGATGCGCACGCTGTAGATGCCGAAGTCCCCGTAGAATTCGGAGTTGCCGTGGTACTGGTGCATGTTCCACCCTTCGCCGCCGCCCCGGGTGCCGGCCGGTTCGTATACGGCAATCTTGGGATACCATTGCCCCGCCATGACGAAATCGCCGGCGACGCCCATTCGGGCGAATACCCGCGGCATTTTGACCGTGAATTCCATGTGCATGGTGAACGATTTCCCGGGCTCCACCGGTTCCGGGAGGCGGAAAGCCGCCAGGGTGCGGTCGTCAGGGTTGCCGTCGTCCGGCTGGACGTAGTGGAGGCGGGGAAGCAGGGATTCGCCTTGCGCGGTGGTCAGCGACGTGATGGTAATGGAGCCGCTGTCGCCTTCCATCATCCGGTCTTCTCTGAGCCGGCCGCCGGACTCCTTCAGGAATGTGCTGCCCGGCAGGAACGCGTTGGCGTAAAGATGGATCACCATGTCGGCGACGGCGCGCCGTCCGGGGTTTTTCCAGGTGACCGTCTGCTTTCCGTACAGCGTGCCGTCTTCCCCGAGGGTGACGTCGATGTGGTATTCGGTCACCCGGTTGCTCAGGGCCGCGGGTTTCGGCCGCACGGAAGGGTCGGCTTCCGGTTCCTTCACCGCTCCGCCGGGCGCGGACGACCCCGGGCTTGCCTTTCCGGAACCGGCGGCCGGAGCGATGTCGATGCGGTCGAACCAGGCGCCCGCAAGTCCGAGCGGCTGCGCCGCCGCGGCGATGAGGACGCACGCGGCCAGCAGAAGCAAACGCGCCATGCGGTGATGGGGCATGGCTCCACCCTCCCGTGACAAGCTTTTTGGGACATGTATATGAGGGAGGGGGCAAGATTATATCCGCGGGGTATGCCCGCCGGTGGCGACGGACGGCGGGAATCCGATACAATGGAAGAGAATGAAGAGGGAACGAAACAGGGACGGAGGGGTGCCCAGATGGACAGCGCGAACGACCGCCCGGCAAAGAAGAAGCTGTCGCTGAACGTCGTAAGCGGTACGACGCATAAGGGATTCGGCGCCGGCACCATCGACCTCAGCCAGGTGTCCTCGGTCATCATCGACCGGGGAGAGGCCTATATCGACATCGGTGCCATGCATGCGAAAAGCCGCGTCGAGCGCGGCATCCGGTTTACGACGAACAAGGAGGAAGTGCCGAACGGCCGGCCGGTGTGGGTGGTCTGGTTGGCCGTCGACCGGGACGAGCGCGGCTTTTTCTACGGCGGCATCGCCTCGTGCGAAATGCTGATCGACGAAGAAGCGCGGGTCGGCTGGAAAATCCTCGCGGACCACGTGAACCGGATGGACGCCGCCATCAAGCGGAAGGTGATGCTGGACAACCTCGGGCCGGCGGAAAAGGCGGCGTTGCGCAAGCTTCTCATCGAGCACAACGCGGAATGGTGGGAGCGCTCGCCGCAGGCGCTGAAAGACGCCCTGGCGTAAACGAAAACGCCTCCGGAAGATCCGGACGACCGGAACCGCCCTCCGGAGGCGTCGGTTTTTTTGGCGCCGCTTAGCTTCCCCACCACCGCCGCAGCCGGTTCCACCAGTTGGACGGTTCGCGGCTTTCATGTTTCAATCCGTCTTCCTGTCGCCCAAATTGGCCGTGCAGCGGGCAATGTTCCACCGGTTCGGTACCGGCCAGGAACGGTTCCAGGATTTGCTCCGGACAATCCGGGGCGGCGAGCAGGCCGGTGCGCGGGTCCACGCCCGCGCGCACCACGCCTTCCGGCACCGGGAACGGGCGCGGCGGCACGCCTTCCAGGGCGCTTTCCAGGAACGCCGCGAAGATCGGCGCCGCCCGGTGGGCTTCCGCCGCCGTAACGGGCCGGCCGCGGTCGTGGCCGACCCACACCGCGGCCGCCAGATCCGGCGTATATCCGACAAACCAGGCATCGGAGGCGGTGGTGCCCGATTTTCCGGCGACGGGCCGATGCAGCATGTGGCGGATCCGGTGCGCGGTGCCGCCGCGCTCAAACACGCTGGTCAGAAGATCGGTCACCACATAGGCGAGCGCCGGAGAAACGGCCTGTTCGCGGCGGGGGGCCGCCTCGTACAGCACGTTCCCCTTGCGGTCCTCGATGCGCAGCACGGCTGCCGGTTCAACCCGCACGCCTCCGTTCGCAAATACGGCGTATGCGGACGTCATCTCCAGCGGGCTGACCGGAAAGGTGCCGAGCGCCAGGGAAGGCACCGCCCCGAGGGGGGAAGCGATGCCCAGCCGCCGGGCCATGTCGATCACCGCTTCCGGTCCCGTCTGCATGATGGTATGGACCGCATAGATGTTGTCGGAAGCCCGGATCGCCTGCCGCAGCGTGATCTCCTCGTGAAAATAGCGGTTGTTGTGGTTGCCGGGCCGGTAAACTTTCCGGCCGTTGTCGTAATAGAAGAGGGTGGGTTCGCTCCGGAAACGCGTGGCGGCGGTCACCGCTCCCTGTTCCAGGGCGGCCGCGTACAGCACCGGCTTGAAGGACGAACCCGGCTGCCGGGCGGCGGCGACCACCCGGTTGAACGGGTTGCGCAGGTAATCGCGCCCGCCGACCATGGCCTTGATATGCCCGCTGTGCGGCTCGATGGCGACAAGGGCGGCCTGCAGCGGCGAATTTTCCGGGATGCGGGAAGCGACGGCTTCCTCCGCGGCCCGCTGCATCCGCATGTCCAGCGTGGTTCGGATGACATATCCGCCTTCGGACAGCCGGCTTTCGTCGATGTCGAGCTTTTCCGCCGCCTCCCGCCTGATGTAGTCTACAAAATAGGGCGCCGCCGTTCCGCGGCCTTCCGGCAGGGGCCGCACCTCCACCGGTTCCCGCATCGCCCGCCGGGCTTCTTCCCGTGTAATGTCTCCGTTCTGCACCATGGCTTCCAGCACGAGCCGCTGCCTGGCCTTCGCCCGTTCGGGGTGCAGGTGGGGCGAATAGTATCCCGGCCCTTTCGGAATGCCCGCCAAGAGGGCGCTTTCCGCCAGGGTGAGCTCGCGGGCGGATTTGCCGAAATACAGGCGGGCCGCCGCTTCCGCGCCGTACGCGCCGTGTCCGTAATAGATCTGGTTCAGGTACATTTCGAGAATTTCGTCCTTCGAATAGCGCCGCTCCAGCTGGGCGGCGTACCACATTTCCCGCAATTTACGGGACCAGGTCCGTTCGTGGGACAGGAACAGATTGCGCGCGAGCTGTTGGGTGAGGGTGCTCGCGCCCTGCTCCTTCGCCATATGGCGCACGTTGACCAGCGCCGCCCGCGCCAGGCCGCGCGGATCGATGGCGCCGTGTCGGTAGAAGCGCCGGTCTTCCACGGCGAGGGTCGCCTTCACCAGCCACGGCGAGATGTCCCCGAGCGCCACCGTCTGCCGGTTGACGCCGCCCTGCAGGGAAGCGACAGTGTTGCCGGCGGCATCCAGCACGAGGGTTGACTGGCGCATGGAGACGGCGGGAAGGGCGTCATCCCGCAACGAAAACGCAATGCCCGCCGCGGCTGCCATGAGCGCGGTCGCCGCGGCCAGACCCAGCCAGCCCAGCACGCGCCCCGCCGCGGCCAGACCGCGCAACGTGCGGCGCAAGGCCCGGCGCGGCGTCCGGGAACCCGCCGTCCGAACGGATCCGGCAAACTTCTCTTTTTCCCCGGAGTCGGCCGAACGATGGCTCACCGCTGATTCCCTTCTTTCCATGCGTGATCGGTTTTTCAGGCAACAACTGGCGATCACCCCCTAGTATGGAAGAAAGAACCGGTCCGTATGCGGGCGGCGGGGCGTCCGGTTGCTTTTTGGCAGGGTTACAATATAATACAATTTGTTGAATCCAACGCGAGGAAAGAAAAGAGGTGTCGGTCCGTGGGCATCGCGGAACTGTGGTTTACCGAGAAGCAGACGCCGGATCTGGCCATCTCGACCAAGATCAAGCGCATTTACGTCCAGGAAAAGACCGAGATCCAGGAGCTGGCCATGGTCGAGACCGAGGCGTTCGGCAACATGCTGATTCTGGACGGCATCATCATGACCACGGAGCGGGACGAGTTCGTCTACCATGAAATGATGGCCCATCCCGCGCTGGTCACCCATCCGAATCCGGAACAGGTGCTGGTGGTCGGCGGAGGCGACGGGGGCGTCATCCGCGAGATCCTGAAACACCCCAAGGTAAAGAAGGCGACCCTGGTCGACATCGACGGCAAGGTGATCGAATACTCGAAAAAATATTTGCCGACCATCGCCTGCAAGCTGGACGACCCGCGGGTCGAAGTCCTCGTGAAGGACGGCTTCCTGCACATTCATGAGAGCAAAAACCTTTACGACGTCATCCTGGCGGACACCACGGATCCGATCGGGCAGGCGGCCCGGCTGTTCACCCGCGGATTTTACCATGGCATTTACGAAGCGCTCCGGGAAGACGGCCTGTTCGTGGCGCAGACGGAGGACCCGTGGTTCAACGCCGAGCTCATCGCCCGAATCCATCGGGACGTGAAAGACGCCTTCCCGATCGTGCGCCATTTCTGGGCCAACGTGCCGACCTATCCGACCGGCATGTGGACGTTCACCATGGGCAGCAAAAAGTACGACCCGCTGGAAGTGGACATTTCCAAAATTCCGGATCTGGACACCAAATACTATACTCCGCAGATCCATCAGGCGGCGTTCGTGCTGCCGAAGTTCGTCGCCGATATCGTGAAGGATTGACGCGCCGGCCTGCGCCGGCGCGAAGGGACAAGGGAGGGAACCCGGGATGCGGCTGGACCAGAGGTATTCGGGCAACGTGTTTTTGCTGAGTTCCGACGATTATGACGGGGCGCGGGCCGTCATCTTCGGCATGCCGATGGATTTCACCGTGTCGTTCCGTCCCGGTTCCCGCTTCGGTCCGGCCCGCATCCGCGAAATGTCCGTCGGGCTGGAGGAATACAGTCCGTATCTGGACCGGTCGCTGGAAGACATCCGCTACTTCGACGCGGGCGATCTGCTCCTCCCCTTCGGCAACGCGGCGCGCAGCCTGGACATCATCGGAGACTACGCGCGCCGGCTGTTTGCCGACGGCAAGCTCCCCGTGGGTCTTGGCGGCGAGCATCTCGTGTCCTGGCCGATCATCCGCGAAGCGCACGCGGCTTACCCGGATCTGGCCGTGCTGCACATCGACGCCCACGCCGACCTGCGGGAACAGTATGAAGGAGAACCGCTGTCCCACGCCACGCCGCTGCGCAAAGTGGCCGAACTCATCGGCGGCGGGAACGTCTTCCAGTTCGGCATTCGCTCCGGTTCGCGGGATGAATGGGCGTACGGCAAGGCGAACACCCGCTTTTATCCGTTTGAAGTGCTGGAGCCGCTGAAGAAAGTGCTGCCCGAGCTGGCCGGGCGGCCCGTGTACGTCACCGTCGACATCGACGCGCTCGACCCTTCGTGCGCTCCGGGCACCGGCACCGCGGAGCCCGGCGGCGTCCCCTTCGCCGAGCTCCTGGCGGCGATCCACGCCATCGCCCGCTCCGACGTCCGCGTCGTCGGCTGCGACCTGGTGGAAGTGGCGCCGGCCTATGATCCCACGGAACAGACGCCCATCGCGGCGGCCAAGCTGATCCGGGAAATGCTGCTCGGTTTCGTGAAGTGACGGAAAAAAGCGTGAAAAAAGCGGACGCTCCGCATGGACGCGTCCGTTTTTTTCACGCTTTTTTTCTCCCGTCGCCCGCCGGCTGAACTAAACGAGGCTTCCGCCGACGACGAACAGGAGCCAGGCGAGGCCGGGCCCGATGGCCAGGAATCCCGCGGCGATGTAAATCAGGTTCCGGAAAAACACCCGTTCGTTGACGCCCCGGACATTCGCCACGACGAGCGCGCCGATGGTGGAAAAGGGGCTGATGTCCACGACGCTGGCGCCGACCACCAGGGAGGTGATCACGCCCACGACGGACATGGCCGGATCCTGCAAAATGGGCACGGTAAGGGGGATGATCGCCGAAATGAGACCCGAGGTGGAAGCGAAGGCGGAAACGAAACCGCCGATATAGGTGGCGATCAGGGATGCGAAATAGGGATTGCCGATGTTTTCAATAAATCGGTTCATCAGGTCCATGGCCCCGATTTTCTGCATGATGCCGATATAGGTGATGATGCCGGTGACCATCACGATAACGGTCCAGGGCACCTGCTTCAGCACGTCCGCGGTTTGCTTCGGCGCCATCAGCGACAGGACGAGGCCGATCATGAGGGCGCCGAAACCGATGTCGATGTTGAATCCCAGCCCCAGCACCACGAGCGCCACGATGCCCAGAATAGTCGCAGCCTTGTGGAAGTTCAGCCTGTTTTCGCCACCGGCCTCGCCGCCCGCCAAACCGGTTTCCACCACCGCCTTGTTTTTCATGAGCCGCAAGCCGCCGAACAGGATGAAGCAAATGACGGATATGATGAAATAATAAAGAAGACAGTTGAGGAAAAGATCGACGGAGGAGTAGGAGAAACCGTACCGGTCCAGGATTCCCTTGACAATCAGACCGTAGGGACTGATGGGCGAGAAGGATCCCGCGTAAATGCCGGTCATGATCAGCAAGCTGACCAGGAGCGGGTTGATCTTGTACTTGTAGGCCAGCTGCAAGCCGAACGGAAACAGGATGGGGGCGAGGGCGACCGTGGATTCGCCGATGGTGGTCAGCGCCGCGGAGAGCGCAAACAGCACCCAGGGCAGGAACGTGACCCGTCCGCCCACCAGCCGCAAGCCCCACGAGAGGATCATGTCCAGCGTTCCGTTTTTCTGGGCGATGGAAAACAGATAGGAGACGCCGGCGAGCAGAATCAGCATGTTGACGGGAAAGGACGCGTAGACGTCGCCCGCGCCCAGCCCGGCCAGCATCGTCCCGATCACGAACGCGGCGACAAATCCGAGCAGCCCGATGTTGACGGACACCGCCGCGCCGACGACAAACATCAGAAGAAGCACGATGATGGACAAGACTTCGAGACTCAAGCGCAACACCTCAATGAACAGATAATGGCGAATCCGGCTTAGGTCACGCCCATAAAAGCGCTTGCAAGTTGCAATGCCTTTTTCATCGCCGACCCCGGAAAACCGCCTTTCCGCCGATGATGTCGGCCTGCGTACCCATGCGTGAAGTCCCAAAAATGGCAATACCGCTCCCTATTATAATCATTCGTTTTGTAATTGTATACGAATTTTTGGATATTGCTTGGAATCTGTCGAAAAACATGAAAATGCCCGCCGCATCCGCTCATGGGCGGGCGCGGTCCGAACATCCGGAACCAACCGTTGCCGGGTCCCCGGGCCGACGGGAACGTCCGCCCGATCGCCCCGCATCGTTGAAATTGCCCGGAAACCTGTATATAGTAAGGAAAAGATGGCATCCGGATCGACTTTTTTGTTTGGAGGACAGGGATGCGATGAACGTTTTGGAACGGTTGAACGAGAAGGTGCGCGAAGCGCTGGCGGAAGCGGCCGTGAAGGCGGGCATCGCCGCCTCGCGGGAAGAACTCCCGCCGTTTGTCGTGGAAGCGCCGAAGGAGAAGGCCCATGGCGACCTTGCGACGAATCTGGCGATGCAGCTTGTCCGGGTGGCCAGGCGCAACCCCCGCCAGATCGCGGAGGAATTGCTCAAGGCTTTGGATCTTTCCGGGACGTTCATCCGGTCGGCGGAAATCGCCGGCCCCGGTTTCATCAATTTCCGGCTGGACAAGAGCTTCCTTCACGAGGTGATCAGGGAGGTCCTGGCGCAGGGCGACCGGTACGGCAGCGTCGACGTCGGGCAAGGCCGCTCCGTCCAGGTGGAATTCGTCAGCGCCAACCCCACCGGCAGCCTGCACCTGGGCCACGCAAGGGGGGCCGCCGTCGGCGACGCCCTTTGCAATCTGCTGGAGTTTGCCGGGTACCGGGTGACGCGCGAATATTACATCAACGACGCCGGCAACCAGATCCTCAATCTGGCCAAGTCCCTCGAGGCGAGATACAAACAGGCCCTGGGCCTGGAAGCGGAGATGCCGGAAGACGGCTATTACGGCGAAGACATCGTGGAATTCGCCCGCGAGTTGGCCGAGCGGGAAGGCGACCGGCTGCTGGCGTTGCCCGAAGAAGAGCGGCTGGCTTATCTGCGTGAATACGGACTCAAGCGGGAACTGGACAAAATCCGGCGCGACCTTGAACGCTTCCGCGTGCGCTTCGACAACTGGTTCAGCGAGACGTCGCTGTACGAGTCCGGCCGCGTGGAAGCGGCGCTGAACGCGCTCCGGGAGAAGGGCCATGTGTACGAAAAAGACGGGGCGGTCTGGCTGGCCTCGACGGCGTTTGGCGACGAGAAGGACCGCGTACTCGTCAAAAACGACGGAAGCTACACGTATCTGACGCCGGACATCGCCTATCACATGGACAAGTACGCCCGGGGCTACGACCTCATGATCAACATCTGGGGCGCCGACCATCACGGGTACATCCCCCGGCTGAAGGCGGCCCTGGCGGCCCTGGGCTACGACCCGGACAAGCTGAAGGTGCTCATCGCCCAGATGGTCAGCCTGTACCAGGGCGGGGAAAAGGTGCGGATGTCCAAGCGGACCGGCAAGGCGGTCACCATGGAAGAACTGATGGACGAGGTCGGCGTGGACGCGATCCGCTATTTCTTCACCATGCGGGACATCGATACGCACCTCGATTTCGACATCGACCTGGCGGTGTCCGCTTCCAACGAAAACCCCGTCTATTACGTGCAGTACGCCCACGCTCGGATCTGCAGCATCTTCCGGCAGGCGAAGGAGACGGGCATCGAGCTTCCGCCGTATGGGGAAACGGATCTTTCGCCGCTGTCTGCGGAAGCGGAATACGACCTCTTGCGCAAGATGGGCGAATTCCCGCAGGCGGTGGCGGCGGCGGCCGCCGTTTTCGAACCGCATCACCTGATCCGGTACGTGTACGAGCTGGCGTCCCTGTTCCACAGCTATTACAAGGCGGAGCGGGTGCTCACGGACGACGCGGCGCAGACGCGGGCGCGCCTGCTCCTGGTGGCCGCGGTCCGCACCGTCATCGCCAATGGCCTGCGGCTCGTCGGGGTGTCCGCTCCCGAGCGAATGTGACGGGGGATGCGACGGAGCCGCGAAGCATCCGATCAAAACATGACGTCCGCCGCTTCCAGCATGCGCACCACGTCCAGCATGCCCGCCGTGTGCGGCGCGTACCGGCCGCCCAGCGGGCGGGCCGAGGCGCGCACGATTTTCAGGATCTGGGCGGGGGTCAGGCCGGGCCGGTAGGCGAGAAGCAGCGCGATGGCCCCGGAGACGTGGGAAGTGGCCATGGAAGTGCCGCTCATCTCCCGGTGTCTGCTCCTGGGCCAGCAGGAATAGATCCGCTCGCCCGGCGCATAGACGTCGATGTCCCGGCTCCGGTTGGTGAACGAAGCGACGCGGCCGCGCCGGTCCAGGGCGCCCACGGCGATGGAGTGTCCGCTGCGCGCGGGGAAATTCACCACACCCCGCTTGCTGTCGTTGCCGGCGGAGGCGACGATGATGAGGCCCGCCCGCCAGGCGCCCGCCACGGCGCTTTCCAGGGACGGGCTGCGGTAATCCATGCCGAAGCTCATGTTGATGACATTCATCCGGTTGCGGACGCACCAGTCGATAGCCCGGACGATGTCGGACACGTAGGCGGTGCCGCCTTCGTCGAAAGCCTTCACGGGATAGACGGAAGCCCGCGGGGCCACGCCGATCATGCCGCGCAGCCGGTTCGCGGCGGCGATCGTCCCGGTGATGTGGGTGCCGTGGCCGTTGTCGTCCAGGGGCGGCATGGCGCGGTTCAACAGGTTGACGCCCGGCCTGAGGGAATGGCTGAGATCGGGATGGAAAAAATCGACGCCGGTATCGATGACCCCCACTTTCACCCCGTAGCCCGTCGTGCGGTTCCACACCTCCGGCGCGCGGATGCGGCGGACGCCCCACGGGATGCCGTCCTTCACGGGGTCCGTCGTCTCGTTTGCGGCGTTGTCCCGTCTGGGCAACGCCCGCGCGTGGTTGGGGGCGAGGCGCACCTTGCGCGGCGCGGCGCGCAGGCGGCGCAGGCGGCGGACCGGAGCGGCCCGCCGTTTCCGGAGAATCCGCGTCTTCCGGGACCCCGCGGACCCGCGGGCGCCGGCGGCCGAATGCCGGACCGGCGCGTCTTCTTCGCAAATCACCGCGTGGCGGAAGGCTGCGGGAAGTTCGGCGTCGGACAGCGGACAGACGAGTCCCCGGATGATGTCCAGCGGAAGAACAAGCCGGGCGAGGAAGGGGTGCCGCTCCTGCGCCGTCCGCAGTTCGCTCAGGCAGTTCTCGTAGTCGGCGGCGCTGCGGAAATGCAGGATCCGCCTGGGGGCGGATTGTTCGCAGCTTACGGCCCGCTGCAGCCATCGGCCAAAACGGCTTGCGTCCAAAGGCGCCACCCCCGAAAGCGTGCTTCCCCATCTTACGTGCGTTGTCCCCGGGGAGATTGGGGAATTTGCCCCCGTACCGGCCTTTTTGGGCGCGCCGGGAGCGGGAGCAGCCGGACCGGGGAGCGTTTTCGCACCCTTGCAATTTTTCCGGAAATAGGGTTTAATGAATGACGCAAAAGCGGAGCAAACGGCGGATAGCCGGGTTTTTCGCCCGCGCCGGCGCGCTTGTCTCCCGGAAACGAGAGGATGGGACACAGGTGGCGGATTACAACCTGAAACTTGACAAGGATAAAATCATGGAAATGCCGATGGTGGATCTGGCTTTCGAGGTGCTGAAGGCCAAGAACCAGCCGCTGTATTACCGCGACCTGATGGAGGAAATCGCCAAAATCAGGGGGCTTTCGGAAGAAGAAGTCAACCGGGTGATCGCCCAGCTCTATACCGAAATCAACATCGACGGGCGATTCGCCTGCGTCGGCGGCAACGTCTGGGGCCTCAAGCGCTGGTATCCGGTGGAGAAGGCCGACGACCAGGTGGTGGGCGGCCGGTACCCGATGGTCATCAACGAAGAGGACGACCTCGAGGACGAGGACCTGTACCCGGAAGAAGACGCGTATTTGCCGGAAGACGAAGAGGAAGGATACGGCCTGTTCGACGAAGAGCGCGACGAATTGTTCGACGAAGGCGAGGAAACCGCCAATCTGGACGAAGACGTGGTGCTGGACGACGAACCGCCCGTCCTGCCGGACGAGCTGGAAGAAGAGGGGTTGGCGGACGAGTTCGACGACGCGGAAGACGCCGATTTCGACGAGGACGAAGCGGAAGAAGAGGACGAGGACCGGTAAGCGGCGCGGGATGCGTGCCGCGGGATTCAAGCCGCGGTCCCCGTGTCAACTCATTTAAAAATGTTACCGAAGGAAAAAGGATCACTCACGTAATTTTGTTACCCAATGAGGCCGTCAGGTAGCCATCACGGGTTTCGGTGTGACATTGGCGGATGTTTCGGGATGGGA
>LZRV01000056.1 GCA_002159065.1 Paenibacillaceae bacterium ZCTH02-B3
GATTCCGTCCCGAGCCACCATTTTTTTTGCGTGATATGGCGCGTAAACCGCCGGGAATCATCCCGCCGCCGGGAATCATCCCGACGGTTTTGTTGTTGCGCGCACGACCGTGTCCGGCGGGCCGCCGCCGGTTTCGGATCCGCGGGAGGGACCGGCGCCGCCGGGGCACCGGCGTTTTTTCCGGGAGGACATGGAGGGGGCGGGAAAAAACGGCGTGTGTTACAATAAAAAAAGCATAGAGGAAAAGAAAGCCTGGCGAGGACGGGACGGAACGGGAAATGGACAAGGAAAAGGCGCGGCAATTGGAAGACATCCTTGGCGTGCGGGTCCGGCTGGTGACGGTTTCGCCGCAGGCATGGGCCGGGCGGGGCGGCGGGGAGTCGCCGAAGCCGGGCGACGTGGCGGAATTTGACCAGGGATGCTGGCTGCTCGTCAAAAGGAACGAAACCGGACTAAAGGTGCTGGAAATCGGAAAGCGGCTGTCTTCCGTGGAGTCCCGGCTGCTTCGCTGGGCGCTGTCGCAGCGGACGGACGGCGCTTTCCTTTCCACGGAAAACGAAGCGCTGGCGATCCGGCTGGGCGAGTGGATCGAGGCGCGGCTGGAAAAGGATGAGCTTCACGCTCCGCTGCCGGGGGAATGGGCCGCCAGGCTGAGCGGGGGCGTCGTTCCGATGCTGCTCAACTACGAACACGCCGGAGCGGACGCGGGGCAGATCCTGAATGTGGCGCGTTCGTTTCTGTCCGATCTGTCCGACGAAACGGTCATCGTCCCGCTGCGTCCGGCGGAATGGCTGATCCTGGCGCCCGACCGCCTGCTGATGGAGATGGAATCCTTCGATCGGGAGGAAGAAGATCCGGACGGGGTCCGGGAAGAGCTGGCATCCCTGGCCGAGGGGCTGCAACAGGCGATTACCGGCGAGTGGGGAGGAGACTGCCACGTGGCCGTGGCGGAGCCCGTCCAGCCGCGGGAGGAGCTCGCCGCCGCGGCGGCGCTGCTGAGGGAGACATTGGAACTCGGGCGCCGATTCCATCCCGAGCGCCGCGTCCATTTGCCCTGGCGGATCCATCTGGAGTGGCTCATCGGCCACCTGCCCGAGCCGGCGCTGCGCAGAATCGCGGGGCGCATGCACGGCGCGATGGAGCCGTTCGCGGATCCGGAAACGGCGGCGATGCTGGAACTGTTCTTTTCCCTCGACTGCAACGTGAGCGAAACGGCCAGGCGGATGTATATCCACCGCAACACGCTCCTGTACCGGCTGGAAAAATTCAAGCTGGAATCCGGCCTCGACGTGCGCGGCTTCAACGACGCGGTTCGGGCGCGAATCCTGCTGCTATTGTACAAAATGACGAAAAGAAAATGATTTTTTTGTACGCGTTGTGCATGGTCATCCACCCACCCCTGAAGTAAGATGGTGTTGAATTTCAAATCACCTGCAGGGGGGAACATGCGTGGCAGGAGTTCGTCTGGAAAACGTGACCAAGAAGTTTCCCGGGTCGGAGAAACCCGCGGTGGACAACTTCACCCTGGAGATCAAGGACAAGGAATTCCTCGTCCTGGTCGGTCCGTCCGGCTGCGGCAAGTCCACCACGCTGCGGATGATCGCGGGACTCGAGGAAATCACGGAAGGGAAGCTGTACATCGGCGACAGGCTGGTCAACGACGTCGCCCCGAAGGATCGCGACATCGCGATGGTGTTCCAATCCTACGCGCTGTATCCGCACATGAACGTGTATCAAAACATGGCGTTCGGTCTGAAGCTGCGCAAATTCCGCAAGGATGAAATCGACCGGCGCGTGCGGGAAGCCGCAAGGATGCTGGAAATCGAGCACCTGCTGGACCGCAAGCCGAAGGCGCTGTCCGGCGGCCAGCGGCAGCGCGTCGCCCTCGGCCGCGCCATCGTCCGCGAACCGCAGGTGTTCCTGATGGACGAACCGCTGTCCAACCTCGACGCCAAGCTGCGGACGCAAATGCGCGCCAACATCTCCAAGCTGATGAAGCGGCTGGAGACGACGTGCATCTACGTGACCCACGACCAGATCGAAGCGATGACCATGGGCGACCGCATCGTCGTCATGAAAGACGGCGTCATCCAGCAGGCGGCCGACCCGGACACCCTCTACCATCATCCGGTCAACCTGTTTGTCGCGGGCTTCATCGGTTCTCCGGCCATGAACTTCATTCCGGGCATGTTCGTGGAAGAAGGCGGCAAGCTGCGCTTCAAGGCGGAAGGCATCAACGTCGTCATGCCGGAGGGCAAGGCCCAGATCATCCGGAACAAAGGCTATGTGGGCCGCGAAATCATTCTCGGCGTGCGTCCGGAAGACATCCATGAAGAACCGGTGTTCCTGGAGGCTTCTCCGGAAACGGTCATCTATGCGGGCGTGGAAGTGGCGGAAAACCTGGGCCACGAAATGTTCCTCTATCTGGCCGGCCTCGGCAAGGAAAACGTGATCGCCCGCGTGGACGGACGCGCCGGCATCCAGGAAGGCCAGAACGTGAAGCTGGCGATCGACATGAACAAGGTGCACGTGTTCGACAAGGAGACGGAACTGAACATTTTCGAAAACGACTGATGCCGTCCGCCGCGCTTGCGCGGAAGCGGCACGGGCCGTCCGGGCATAGAACCGGACGGCCTTTGCTTGTTTGCATTGATTTCCCATACGGTTTCGGATACGATGGAAAAGAACACGGGAGGGAGCGCGCGGAAGGGAGCGCGGTACGGTGGCCAGAAAGGTGAAAGTTTCCGAGCTTGTGGAGCAATTCCAGCTGGACGTGGTCGCGGGCGGAGGCGGCCTGCGCCGACAGATCGGGACGGACGACCTTTACCGCCCGGGGCTGGAGGTGGCCGGTTATTTCACTTACTATCCGGCCGAACGGGTGCAGATTCTGGGCCGGACCGAACTGGCCTTTCTGGAGACGCTGACCCAAGACGTGAGGCGGGAACGGATGGACCGCCTCTGCACCGATGTCACGCCCTGCTTCATCGTCACCCGCGGGCAAAATCCCCCGGTCGAGCTGATCGAAGCGGCCGAGCGGCGGCAGGTGCCCGTGCTGCGCAGCGCCATCGCGACGACCACGCTGCAGAGCCGTCTCACCAACTTCCTGGAAAAGCGGCTCGCGCCGAAGGTGACCATCCACGGGGTGCTGGTCGACGTCTACGGCGTCGGCATGCTGATCACCGGCGGCAGCGGCATCGGCAAGAGCGAAACCGCCCTGGAGCTGGTCAAACGCGGCCACCGGCTGGTGGCCGACGACGCGGTGGAAATCTGGCAGACGGCGGACAATCTGCTCTACGGCACCGCGCCGGAGCTGATCCGGCATCTGCTGGAGATCCGGGGGCTGGGCATCCTGAACATCATGACGCTGTTCGGCGCCGGGGCCATCCGGACCAGCAAGCAAATCACGCTGGTGGTGCGGCTGGAAGCCTGGCAGCAGGACAAACAGTATGACCGCCTTGGCCTGGACGAAGAGACGACGCGCATCCTGGACACCGAAGTGCCGATGATCACCGTGCCGGTGCGCCCGGGACGGAACCTGGCGGTCATTCTGGAAGCGGCGGCGATGAATTTCCGCCTCAAGCGAATGGGGTACAACGCGGCCCTGCAATTTACGAACCGGCTGACGGAAACGATCGAAGACGAAGACGCCGAGTGAATCCGCGGGCGGGACGGCGATGCCGCCGGAAGCGGATTTCCCGGCAGATCGACGGGGAGGTTGGGCCATTTTGCCGGCGATCATTGATCCGGTTGCGATTTCCATCGGCGGCCTTTCCATCCGCTGGTACGGCCTCATCATCGCCTTCGGCGCGCTGGTCGGGCTGCTGATGGCGATTCGCGAGGGCCGGCGGTTCGGGCTGAGTTCCGACTTTTTCCTCGATCTCATCCTGTTCGGAACCCCTGCCGCCATCATCGGCGCCAGGCTTTACTATGTGGCGTTCCAGTGGGATTATTACCGGGAACGGCCCGGCGAGATCTTCCAGATCTGGGAAGGCGGCATCGCCATTTACGGGGCGCTGATCGGCGCCATACTGGTCGGGATCTGGTACGCGCGGAAGAAAAAGGTGCCCTTCCTGCGCCTTGCCGACATCTGCGCGCCGTCCCTGATCGTCGGCCAAATGATCGGCCGGTGGGGCAATTTTGTCAACCAGGAAGCCCACGGGGGCCCGGTGACGGAAGCGTACCTGAGGGAGACGCTGCATCTTCCGGGTTTCATCGTCGATCAGATGTACATAAACGGCCAGTATTACCACCCGACGTTCCTGTACGAGTCGGTGTGGAACCTGCTGGTGCTTCTGCTCCTGCTCGCCCTGCGCCGGTGGAGACCGCTGCGCGCCGGCGAGCTGTTCTGGACCTACCTGATGACCTATTCCCTGGGCCGTTTCTTCATCGAAGGCATGCGCACCGACAGCCTGGCGTTCCGCGGGCCGGAGTGGCTCGCCGCGCTGGTCGACGGCCTGTGGACGCCGATGCGGCTCATCCTGGGCGAGCCCGGTTACCTCGATCCGGCATACGGGAACGTCCGCGCTTCGCAACTGTTGGCCCTGGCGCTGGTGGCGGCGATGATCGCGACCGCCGCGGTTCGCCGGATCATCCGGCCGGACGCGCCGCGCTACGGCGATCCGTTGCTGCCGGAGGGCGCCGGAGCGGGGTCGGGCGAAACGGTTCCCGCCGAAGCGGAATCGGCCGGCGGCGCTGCGGCGGTTGGAACAATGCCGGACGAACCGCAAGCGGACGCACCGCAGGCGGACGGACCGCAGTCGGACAAAACCAAGGCGGATGGACCGGAGACGGTCGAACCGCGGGCGGATGATGGGGACGGCGGCCGGACGCCGGACGGCGGCGACGGAAAAGAAGACAGCCGGACGTAAATATGCGAGGAACTCGGGAACAAGCAGACGAATCGGCCTGAAGACGGTGAAAGCGGCATGCAAAGGAAAATGACCCGGACTGAAGCGCCAAGCCGCCCGGGCTTGGTTTTCACGACGGTGTTGTTCGACCTTGACGGGACGATTCTGGACACCAACGAACTGATCATCCAATCGTTCTTGCACGCCCTGCGGGGCGTGGTCCCGCCGGATTTCGGCAGGGAGCAGATCATCCCGCTGATGGGGCAGCCTCTGGTTTCCCAAATGCGCATCTTTACGGGGCGGGAAGAGGTCGCGGACCTGGTTCGCGCCTACCGGGAATACAATCTGGCCCACCACGACCGGATGGTGAAGCTGTTCCCGGGCGTGGCGGAGACGCTGGACGTCCTGAAGAAAAGCGGCATCCGGACCGGCGTCGTCACCACCAAGATGCGGGAGACTTCCGAGCGGGCCCTGAAATTGTTCGGCCTGTGGGACAAGATAGACGTCCTCGTCGGCATTGACGATGTGGCCCATCCGAAGCCCGATCCCGAACCGGTGCTCAAAGCGATGCAAGCTGTTGGCGCCGAACCGGCCAGGACGCTGATGGTGGGAGACAGCCCGGTGGACATGGAAGCCGCCCTGCGCGCCGGAGCGGTGCCGGCGGGCGTCGCCTGGTCGCTGAAAGGGGAGGCGAAGCTGCGGGAAGCGGGCGCCGTCCACCTGCTCGGACGGATGGAGGATCTCCGGGCGCTGTGCGGAATCGGGGTGGCGCAGGCTTGAGAAGATTGGAACGCTATCCGGTCGAGGGGCCGAATTCCCTATGGCAGATGTACAAGACGGTCCCCTGGTGGAAGGTCGTCCGGAACTTCATTTTCATCCAGCTGGCCCGCTACTGTCCCAGCCTTGCGCTGAAGAACTGGATTTACCGGCGCATTCTGGGCATGAAGGTCGGCAGGCGGGTGTCGTTCGGCCTGATGGCGATGGTGGACGTGTTTTTTCCGGAAAAAATCACCGTGGGCGACAATTCCATCATTGGCTACAATGCCACTTTGCTGACCCATGAATATCTGATCCGCGAGTATCGCCTCGGCGAGATCCGCATCGGCTCGGATGTCATGATCGGCGCCAACGTCACCGTCCTGCCCGGGGTGACCATCGGCGACGGCGCCGTCGTGGCGGCGGGGGCGGTGGTGCACCGGGATGTGCCGGCGGGCGCCCGCGTGGGAGGCAATCCGCTGCGCGACCTGGGCGGGCCGGACCACGGGCGGGACGGAGCGGAGGGGACGCGGGGCACGTGAAGGAACGCCTTTGCCGGAAAGGCTTCTTTTTTTATGGAGAAATCGTTTGCCGCGCAGGTTGGAGCCTTGACGGCGGGGGTCGTACATGGTAAAGTGACAACGCGGGTTTCAGTGTGGTAATATATTATCACTTTAATAAAATAAAGAACCGGAGCGTTTCCCGCATGGGCGGGAAAGGCGGACAAGAAACAAAAGGAAACGGGAAGTGGCGGCATGTCCAAACCGAAAGTGTTCGAAAAACCCGTCGGGGTCCGGGATTACCTGCCCCATGCCGTCGCCAAGCTGCGCCGGATCGAGCTCGCCGCCCTTGACTGCATGCGCCGGTGGGGGTACGAGCAGATCATCACGCCAACGCTGGAATATTACGACACGGTCGGGGCGGCCAGCACCACTTCGGACCGGAAGCTCTTCAAGCTGCTGGACCATCGCGGCACCACCATCGTGCTTCGCTCCGAAATGACGGCGCCCATCGCCCGCGTCGTCGCTTCGCTGCTGCGGCAGGCGCCCCTGCCGCTCCGGCTGAGCTACCACGCCAACGTGTTCCGGGCCTTTGACGAAGGAGCCGGACGGGACGCGGAATTCTTCCAGACGGGCGCCGAACTGGTCGGCGACGCATCGGCGGAGGCCGACGCGGAGATCATCGCGCTGGCCGCGTCGTCGCTGCAGGCGGCCGGCGTGCCGTCTTTCAGCATCGCTTTCGGGCATGTCGGTTTCCTGAACGGCCTGCTGGAGGAAAAGCTTCCGGGGAGGCGGGACGAGCAGGATCTGCTCAAGGATTGCCTGCTGAAGCGGGATTTCGTCGGCTACCGCGACCGGCTCCGCGAGCTGGCGTTGAATGAAGAAGACCGTCTGGCGCTGGAAGAAGTGCTGGACCTGCGCGGCGGCCGTGAGGTGTGCGACCGGGCGCTGACGCTCGGCCGGAGCGAAGAGGTCCGGGCGGCGATCCGCCAGCTGGGCGAGATCTGGGACGTGCTCGGCGCCTACGGCGTGCAGCACCTGGTCTCCGTCGACCTGACGATGATCGGGGATTTTTCGTATTATACCGGCATGATTTTTGAAGGATACGCTTCGCAGCTCGGCTTTCCGGTCTGCGGCGGCGGACGGTACGACAATCTGCTGGCGCAGTTCGGGAGGCCCGCGCCGGCCACCGGATTCGCGCTCAAGACGACGCGCATCCTGGAGGTGGTCAACGGCCAGGCGGCGGAGCCGGAACGGGTGCTCATCCTGTACGCGCCGCGCTCGCTCGCCGAGGCGCTGGCCGAGGCGTCCAGGCTGCGGGAGAAGGGGCTGACCGTCGTCACCGCTTCGCTGCGCGGACAAGCCGACTGGGAGGAAGCGGAGAAACTGGCCGCCTCCGGCGCGGAGGGGCTTTGCGAATATCGGGGCCGGACCTTTGACCGGCTGATCGTGTTCGGCAAACGGGAGGAGGAGGCGCCGTGAGCGAAACGCATTGGCTGACGGTGGTCATGCCGAAGGGGCGGATCTACGGGGACGCCGTCCGTCTGTTTCGCCGCGCCGGCTTGCCGGTGCCGGAGGAACACGACGAGTCCCGCAAACTCATCGTGCCCATCGCCGAAGCCTCCCTGCGGTTCATCCTCGCCAAGCCGGCGGATGTGCCCACCTACGTGGAATACGGCGTGGCGGACGTCGGCGTCGCCGGCAAGGACGTGCTGCTGGAGGAGAACCGGGACGTCTATGAGCTCCTGGATCTGGGCATCGCCCGCTGCCGCATGTGCGTCATCGGGCTGCCCGGGAGGAAGCTTCCCATTTACCCGCGCGTCGCCACCAAATATCCGAACGTGGCCTCGCGGTATTTCCGCGAGCACGGCCAGCAGGTGGAAGTGATCAAGCTCAACGGATCGGTGGAACTGGCTCCGCTGATCGGCCTGGCCGACCGCATCGTGGACCTGGTGGAGACGGGGCGGACGCTCAGGGAAAACGGGCTGGTGGAATTGGAGACGATGTTCGAGATCACCAGCCGGCTCATCGCCAACCGCGTCAGTTACCGGACGAAATACGCGCAGATCCGGTCGCTGTGCGACCGCCTGGCGAAGGCGGCGGAGACGGCGGCCGCCGGAGGGGCGGCCGGCTGAAAGACGCCAGGGAGGCCGGGACGCGCCGGATGACCGGAGAGCGCCGGTTGGCCGGAGTGCGCCGGATGTCGGGACGCGCCGGATATGCCGGGCGTGTCCGAGAGGATGGCGCCGCGGGCGCCGGGAAACCACGGTTTGATAAAGGGGAAAGGAGGAACCCAAGATGTACATCGGCCCAGCGGACGGATTCCAGCTGCAGCGGACCAGCGAATACGGCACGCCGGAACAGCACGCCGTCGTCCGCGAGATTGTCGAGGCCGTCCGGCGGGAGGGAGACGCGGCGCTCCTCCGGTACACGGAGCGCTACGACGGCGTCCGGCTGAAGCCGGAGGAGCTGCGGGTGCCGCGGGCCGAGATCGAGGAGGCGTACGAAAAGGTCGATCCGGCGTTTCTGGAGGCGCTGCGTCAGGCGGCGCGAAACATCGCGTCGTTCCATGAAAAGCAGAAGCGCAATTCCTGGATCGACTTGAGACCGGACGGCACGCTGGTCGGCATGGCCATCCGGCCTTTGCGCCGGGTCGGATTGTATGTGCCGGGCGGCACCGCGGCGTATCCTTCCTCCGTGCTGATGAACGTCATTCCGGCGCGGGTGGCGGGCGTGAAGGAAATCGTCATGGCCACGCCGCCGGCCACCGGCGGACGCGCCGGCGTCGATCCCTATATTCTGGTGGCGGCGGCGGAAGCGGGCGTCAGCGAGATTTACCGCATGGGCGGCGCCCAGGCGGTGGCGGCGCTGGCCTTCGGGACGGAGACCGTGCCCGCCGTCGACAAGATTTGCGGTCCCGGCAACATTTACGTCACGCTGGCCAAACGCCGCGTGTACGGCGTGGTGGACATCGACAGCACCGCAGGCCCGAGCGAGATCGTGGTGCTGGCCGACGACACCGCCGACCCGCGTTTCGTCGCGGCGGACATGCTGTCGCAGGCGGAGCACGACGAGATGGCGTCGGCGATCCTGGTTACGACTTCGCGTAGATTGGCGGAGGAAACGGCCGGGGAGCTGAAACGGCAGCTTGACGCCCTGCCGCGGGAAGACATCGCGCGGCGTTCGCTGGAAAGCCGCGGCGCGATCCTGTTCGTGGAGACCCTCAAGGAAGGCGCGGAGGTGGTCAACCGCCTGGCGCCCGAGCATCTGGAGATCATGACGGAAGAGCCGATGGAGACCGCGGCCCTGATCGAGAACGCGGGGGCGATCTTTCTCGGCGCGTGGAGCACGGAACCGGTGGGCGACTATTTCGCCGGTCCCAACCACATATTGCCGACGGGCGGAACCGCGAGGTTTTCCTCTCCGCTCAGCGTGGATGATTTTCTGAAGAAAACGAGCTTGATTCAATACAGCCGCGAGGCCTTGCGGCGGGACGCCGCGGCCATCGCGACGCTGGCCCGCCGGGAAGGCCTTGAAGCCCATGCGCGGGCCGTGGAAATTCGCTCGGAAAGCGGGGATTGAACATGACGCGCGGCAATGGAACCGGACCGTCCGGTTCGGGGCAGGAACGAAGAAAAGCCGCCTCTTCGGCGGGAACCGGCGGCGCATCCGGTCCGGCGGACCTGGCGGCGGCCGGGGTGAAGTTTCTCGGCGAGCGGCGCGCCGAAATCGTCCGCAAGACGAACGAGACCGACGTCCGGCTGATGTTCGGCCTGGACGGCGCCGGGGATGTGGCCATCGACACCGGGGTGCCGTTTCTCGGCCACATGCTGGAACTGTTCGCGCGGCACGGGCATTTCGATTTGCGCGTCAAGGCCCGCGGCGACGTGGAGGTCGACGATCACCACACGACGGAGGACATCGGCATCTGCCTCGGCCAGGCGATCCGCGCCGCCCTGGGGGACAAGGCCGGCATCCGGCGGTACGGGAACGCCTTCGTGCCGATGGACGAGGCGCTCGCCCAGGTGGTCATCGACGTGAGCAACCGGCCCCACCTGGAGATGCGGGCCGATTTGCCGGCCGGCAAAGTGGGTTCGTTCGACGTGGAGCTGGTGCGCGAATTCCTGTGGAAACTGGCGCTGGAGGCGCGCATCACCCTGCACGTCATCATCCATTACGGAAGCAACGCGCACCACATGATCGAGGCGGTGTTCAAGGCCCTCGGCCGGGCGCTGGACGAGGCGACGTCGCTTGACCCGCGCGTCAAGGGCGTTCCGTCCACGAAGGGAGTGCTCTGACCGGGTGATCGCCATCATCGACTACGGAATGGGAAATCTGCACAGCGTCAGCAAGGCGGTGGAGCGGCTCGGACATGAGGCCGTCGTGACCTCGTCGCCGGAAACCATCCTTCGCGCGGAGGGGGCCGTCCTGCCCGGCGTGGGCGCCTTCGGCGACGCCATGCGCAATTTGCGGGAGAGCGGACTCGACGAAACGGTCCGAAGGTTCCACGCGTCGGGGCGTCCGCTTCTCGGCATCTGCCTCGGGATGCAGCTGCTTTTTTCCGAAAGCGAAGAGTACGGGCCACACCAGGGGCTTGGTCTTCTTCCCGGACGGGTGGTCCGGTTTCCGAATGACCGCAAGGTGCCGCACATGGGCTGGAACGAGCTCCGGTTTGTCCGGTCGGACCCCCTGCTGGAAGGCTTGAAGCCCGGCCACGTCTATTTTGTGCACTCCTATCACGCGCTGCCGGAAGAACCGGGCGACCTGATCGCCGTCACCGACTACGGAGGTCCGGTCACGGCCATCGTCGGCCGGGGGAATCTGTACGGCATGCAATTCCATCCGGAAAAAAGCGGGACGCTCGGCATGGCGCTTCTCGAGCGCTTTGCCGAGCTGACCGTCGGTTCCTACGGGAGGACGTCGTGAACGATTTCGTCATCTATCCCGCCATCGACATCCGCGGCGGGAAGTGCGTGCGGCTTTTTCAGGGCGATTATGGCAAGGAAACGGTATACCACGACGATCCGGTCGCCGTGGCGCGGGAGTGGGAAGCGCAGGGCGCGCGCTGGCTCCATGTGGTGGACCTGGACGGCGCGAAGGAAGGCCGTCCGGTGAACGCCGAACTGATCGGCCGGATCGCCGCGGCGGTGCGCATCCCCGTGCAGACGGGGGGAGGACTTCGCAGGGAAGAAGACGTGGCGCGGCTCGTCGGGCTCGGCGCCGCACGGGTCATCCTCGGCACCGCGGCCATCGAGGATCGGGCCTTCGTCGTCCGGATGCTGGAGAAATTCGGCGAACGGATCGCCATCGGCATCGACGCCCGGGACGGGCGGGTGGCCACTCGCGGCTGGCTGGAGACCTCCGAAGTGCGGGCGGAGGAACTGGCGGCCGCGCTGGCGGCGGAAGGCGCGGCTGCGTTCATTTTTACGGACATCTCCCGGGACGGTACGTTGAGCGGTCCGAACGTGGACGCCATCGTGCGCCTGGCGCGGGCGTCCGGCCGCACCGTGATCGCTTCCGGCGGCGTGCGGGAAACCGGGGATCTGCTCCGGCTCGCGGCGCACCGGCGGGACGGCGTGGGCGGCGCCATCGTCGGCAAGGCCCTGTATACGGGCAATATCCGCCTGACCGACGCCCTTAGGGAACTCGGAAACCTGCGGGAAAAGGAGGACGCCGATGCTGGCGAAACGGATCATCCCCTGTCTTGACGTCAAGGACGGCCGCGTGGTGAAAGGGGTCAATTTCGTGCAGCTGCGCGACGCAGGCGACCCGGTGGAACTGGCCGCCCTCTACGACCGGGAAGGCGCGGACGAACTCGTGTTCCTCGACATCTCCGCCTCGGTGGAAGGACGGGGCACCATGGTGGACGTGGTGCGGCGGACGGCGGAGGAGGTGCACATTCCGTTCACGGTGGGCGGAGGCATCTCTTCCGTGGAAGACATGAAACGGTTGCTCCGCGCCGGCGCGGACAAAATCAGCGTCAACACCGCGGCGGTGCTGAACCCTTCCCTGATCAGCGACGGTTCCCGGGTGTTCGGGGCGCAGTGCATCGTGCTGGCCATCGACGCGAAGTACAATCCGGAATGGAAGGACTGGGAAGTCTATACCCACGGCGGCCGCAATCCGACGGGCCTGCGGGCGCTGGAGTGGGCGAAAAGGGGCGAGGAACTGGGCGCCGGCGAAATCCTGCTCACGAGCATGGACGCCGACGGCACGAAGGACGGCTTCGACATCGCCTTGACCCGCGCCGTTTCCGACGCCGTGGGCATTCCGGTCATCGCTTCGGGCGGCGCCGGAACCGTGCAACATTTTATCGATGTGTTCATTGAAGGGCATGCGGACGCGGCCCTGGCGGCCAGCATTTTCCACTACCGGGAAGTGTCCATCCGCGAAGTGAAGGAAGCGCTGCGGGCCGAAGGGGTGAGCGTGCGATGAGCGGGTCCGGACGGCCGGAGACCGGTGTGCCGGCCGGCATCCGGTGGGACGAGCGGGGGCTGGTGCCCGCCGTCGTGCAGGACGACCTCAGCAAGGAAGTGCTGATGCTGGCCTACATGAACGAGGAAGCGCTGCGGCGGTCGCTGGAAACCGGCGAGACCTGGTTCTGGAGCCGTTCCCGCGGGGAGCTGTGGCACAAGGGCGCCACGTCGGGCAACACCCAGCGCATCGTGTCGATCCGCTACGACTGTGACGGCGACGCGCTGCTGGTGCGGGTGCGGCCGAACGGCCCGGCGTGCCATACCGGAACGTACAGCTGCTTCACCCATCCGGCGGAAGCGGGAGCGGAGGGCGGAAGTGCCGAGCCGGACGGCACGGCCGGAGCGGAAGAGGTACCCGACCGCTACGCGCCCCTCGGACGCCTGGAAGAAATCATCGCCAGGCGCCACGCGGAACGCCCCGAAGGGTCGTATACCACGTACCTTTTTGAAAAGGGCCTGGACAAGATTCTGAAAAAAGTGGGCGAAGAGACCTCCGAAGTGATCATTGCGGCCAAGAATCCGGGCACCGCGGAGCTCAGGAGCGAAACGGCCGATCTTTTGTACCACCTGCTGGTGCTGATGCGCGAAAGGGGCCTGTCCCTTGACGAGGTGCTGGGCGAACTCGACCGCCGGCACGGCCCCGCCGCGTCGGACCGTCCCCGGCCTTCGGACCGCCCGGGAAAAAAACGGACGGAACAGAAGACTCCGGAAAGCCGGTGAACCGGACGCCGGAAGAACGGAACGCTCAGGGTGAGCAGAAAAGCCGATGGGCAGGACGTCCGGCGGGCGGAACGTCGGGTGGGACGGAAGCCCATGAGAAGGGCGTCGGAAGAACGGAACGCCCGGGATGAGCGGAAAAACCGGCTTGCCGGACGTCCGGCGGGACGCCCGGCAAGCCGGAAAGCCGAGGGCGGGCAGGCCGGCGGGTGAAGGCCGATGAGCGAAGACCGGCAAGCCGAAGGGAACGCCGGTTCCATCAAGAGGGGTGCGCGCATGCAGGGAAGCAAAGGGCTGCGGATTTTCCCGGGATCGTCCAACCCGGAGCTCGCCGCCAGGATCGCCGACCACCTCGGCGTCCCGCTGGGCAGGATCAAGCTGTCCCGCTTCAGGAGCGGCGAAATCTACGTGCATTACGAGGAGAGCGTCCGCAACTGCGACGTGTTTCTGATCCAGTCGCTCTCCCATCCCGTCAACGACCATTTCGTGGAACTGCTCATCATGATCGACGCGGCCAAGCGGGCTTCCGCGCGGACGGTCAACGTGGTGATGCCCTTTTACGGCTATTCCCGCCAGGAGCGGAAGGCGGCGCCGCGGGAGCCGATCACCGCGAAGCTGGTCGCGGACGTGCTCACCACAGCCGGCGCCGGCCGGGTGGTGACGATCGACCTGCACGCGCCCGCCATTCAAGGATTTTTCAATATTCCGGTGGATCACCTCACCGCCCTGGATCTCATTTGCGAATACCTTAAATCCAAAAGGATCAAGCGGCCCGTGGTGGTGTCGCCGGACGCGGGGCGGGTGTCCACGGCGGAAAATCTGGCCAGCCAGCTGGACGCGCCCTTCGCGGTCATGATCAAGAAGCGGCCGGCCCACAACCGGTCGATCGTCACCCACATCATCGGGGAGGTGGAAGGCCGGACGCCGATCGTCATCGAGGACATGATCGACACGGGCACCACCATTCTCCAGGCAGTGGAGGGACTTCGGGAACGGGGCGCGGAAAGCGCGGTGGTGTGTGCCACCCACGGGGTTTTCTCCGGAGGCGCCCTCCGGAAGCTCGACCATCCCGCCATCGGGGAGATCGTCGTCACGGATTCCATCCGGTTTCCGGATAACGGCGCATCCAAAAAGCTCAAAGTGCTGACCGTGGCCCCCCTGCTGGCGGAGGCGATCCGCATCATCACGGAAGGCGGCTCCATCAGCACCCTGTTTCGCAACAAGGGCATCTGAAGGAACGAATTTCCGGATTTGGCTGTCTCCTTCAGGTTGGTTTCGCGAGGCGTGCGGCTGTGTTATAATCCATGTGGATGACAAAGCGCAATACCCGTGCTAATCCCCCGGGGGAGGTGCCAGCCCATGAGCCAGCGAAGGACGCGCACGGCCGAAGATCGGCAGACGAACGTCATACCGATTCGGCTGGACGCGTCTTTTTTCTTCGAACGCGCCGTCCAGTCGCTGGACCGCTGCCGCTATGACAAGGCGCTGAAATACTTCCGCCGGGCGATGGAGTTCGAGCCGGACAATCCGGTCAACCACTGCAACATGGCCGGCATCCTGTCGGAAATGGGGCGGTACGAGGAGTCCAATTCGATTCTCCGCGTCATTCTCGAACGCATCGACCCGGGGATGACGGAGTGCTACTATTATCTGGCCAACAACTACGCCAACATGGAGCGGTACGAAGACGCGGAGGAAGCCCTCATCCGCTATCTGGAGACCGATCCGCACGGGCATTATCTGGAAGAGGCCGACGAACTGCTTGAACTCCTGCATTACGAGCTGAACCGGCCGCCGCGGGTGAGCACCATCAAATGCCGGGAGCATTTGTTCGCCCACGACAAGGCGCGCCGGCTGCTGGAGGCGGGGCGTTTTTCGGAAGCGGCCCGCCTGCTGGAAGAAATTCTCGAACGGCAGCCCGATTTCACGTCGGCCCGCAACAATCTCGCCTTGGCATATTACTATATGGGGTACCTGGAAAAATCCATGCAGCTCACGTCGCAGGTGCTGGAAGCGGACCCCGGAAATCTGCACGCGCTGTGCAATCTGGCGATTTTCTGCCGCCACAAGGGACGGGAAGTCGACCTGGCGGAACTTAAGGGCCGGCTGAAACGCATTGCGCCGATGCACCCCGAACATACCCTCAAGCTGGCCACGACCCTGGGGATCGTCGGCGAGCACGGGGAAGCGCACCGGCTGTTCGGGCGGTTGCTCAGGTACGGAGCACTGGGCGAAGAGCCGAGCCTGCTCCACTTCGCCGCCGTCGCCGCCGCCAACGCCGGCGACTACGACGAAGCGGAAAGGCACTGGCGAGCCGCGCGTAAGCTGGATCCCGCGTCGCCGGTACCCGCCTATTATCTGGACAGGCTGGAGGACATGCGCGCCGGCCGGGAACCGCCGCCGTCCCACTATCATTACCACCTGCCCGTCGAAGAACAGTTCAGGCGGTGGGAACAGGATCCCGCGGAGATGTCCCGCGCGATCCGCGAAGATCCCCTCGTCCGTTCGTCCCTTTTCTGGGCGCTGCGCGGCGGCGACCGAAAGACGAAGAGCCAGGTGATCCAGGCGCTGGGCCTGGCGGCGGATGAGGAAGTGGTGGAGACGCTCAAGGCGTTTCTCCTGGACCCCTCGGAAGATAACGATCTGAAGCGGGTGGCCGTGCTGGTGCTGCGCTCGATCGGGGTGGAGGACAAGCTGCAGGTGATGTTCTCCGGACGCCTGATCACCCTGGAAAGCCGGCGCCGTCCGCCGCGGCTTCCGTTCTGGGACAACGCCTGGCAGAACGTGCTGGACCGGGCCCTGGAAGGCATGGCGGACCGTTATGACATGGTGGAACAGCACGACATGATGACGCTGTGGGTGGACTTTCTGGCGAAGATCTACCCGCGGGTGCCCAAGGTGATCAGACCGGCCGCCTGGGCGGCGGCGCTGGAATACTGGGTGGCCCGGATGCACCGCAAACCGGTGACCTATCCCGAGCTGGCGGAACGCTACGGCGTTTCCCTGGCCAGCCTCAGCCGCTACGTCAACCGCATCGATGAAGCCTGCGGCATCCGGGAAAAACTGAAATGGACGTCAGGCGTGTTCTGGCCGAATCCGGCGCGGCCGGAAGACGACGGATATCCGCTGCTGTAGGCGGCGGGATCACACGCCGAAACGGGGAAGGTGAACCGCATGGAAAAGACGATCATCATCGGCACGGGCCCGGCCGGACTTACGGCCGCCATTTACCTGGCGCGGGCCAACGTGAATCCGTTGGTTATTGAAGGACCCGAACCGGGCGGGCAACTGACGACCACCACCGATGTGGAAAATTTCCCCGGTTTTCCGGAAGGCATTCTGGGACCGGAGCTGATGGACCGGATGCGCAAGCAGGCCGAGCGTTTCGGCGCGCGGTTCCGCCGGGGCTGGGTCGAAGCGGTCGACCTGGCGAAGCGGCCGTTTGAGGTCCGCCTGGAAGACGGCGATACGCTGCGGGCGGAGACGCTGATCATCTCCACCGGCGCATCCGCCAAATATCTGGGCATTCCGGGCGAGAAGGAAAGCATTGGAAGAGGCGTCAGCGCGTGCGCCACGTGTGACGGATTTTTTTTCCGCGGCAAGCGGGTGATCGTGGTCGGAGGCGGCGATTCCGCGATGGAAGAGGCGAATTTCCTGACGCGCTTCGCCTCGGAAGTGGTCGTCGTCCACCGCAGGACCGAATTGCGCGCCTCCAAGATCATGCAGGCGCGGGCGCGGGAAAATCCGAAGATTTCCTGGGCGCTCAACCGCACGCCGCTGGAGGTGCTTTACAACGAAAACGGCGTGACGGGGCTCAAGGTGCGCCACAACGAGACCGGACAGGAAGAGATCATTCCGGCCGACGGGCTGTTCGTGGCCATCGGCCATACGCCGAATACGAAATTCCTGCAGGGCTGGCTTGAACTGGACGAACAGGGCTATATCGCGGTGCGGCCGGGCACGACGGAGACGAACGTGCCGGGCGTGTTCGCCTGCGGGGACGTGCAGGACCGCAGGTACCGCCAGGCGGTCACGGCCGCCGGCAGCGGCTGCATGGCCGCCCTCGACTGCGAGCGGTATCTGGAGGAAGCGGCGGCCCGCGGCGTGGGTCAGTCGGTGTGAGGCAATCAGTTAAGAAGAGGAACCCGTCCGGGCGAACCGGACGGGGCAAAGCAGTCTGAGCACGCCAGTCTGAGGGAAATCGAGGTGCCGACATGGCGGAAAAGCTTTATCTCGGCCTGGACATCGGGGGGACCGCGATCAAGGCCGGCATCTGCGACGGCGAAGGCCGGCTGCTGCACGCCGTGGAAGGACCCACGGAGGGCGGCGAGGGAGCGGAGCGCATCCTGCAGAACGCCGCCCGCTGCGCGCGCCGGTGCGTCGAAGAATCGCAATACGGCTGGGACCGGATCGCCGCCGTGGGCGCCGGCGTACCCGGCTTTCTGGACGCGGTCCGCGGCATCGTGAAATTTTCGCCCAATCTGCCGCTGGCGGGCTTTCCGCTCCGCGACCGCCTGGCGGAAGCCCTGGGCAAGCCGGTGGCCGTCGGCAACGACGCCAACGCCGCGGCCCTCGGTGAAGCCTGGAGCGGCGCCGGACGCGGCGTCGCGAGTTGCGTGCTGTATACCCTCGGCACCGGCGTCGGCGGCGGCATCGTGGTGAACGGGCAGTTGATCGAAGGGTTCACCGGCATGGGCGGCGAGCTCGGACACATGAAAGTGGTGCCCGACCTGGAGGCGATTCAGTGCGGCTGCGGCCAGAAGGGCTGCCTGGAGACAGTGTCGTCGGCGACGGGCATCGTCCGTATGGCCAGGGGAGCCGTGGAGCGGGGAGACCGGACCTCGCTGGCCCTGGTCGAGAACCTGACGGCGAAGGACGTATTCGACGCCGCCAAGGCGGGGGATGAAGCGGCACGGCGGATCATCGAGCGGGCGGCCCTTTACCTCGGCAAGTCGATGGCCCTGGTGGCGGTGATCGTCAATCCGGAGCTGTTCATCATCGGCGGAGGCCTCAGTCAGGCGGGCGAGTTTCTGATCGAACAGGTTCGCGAGGCGTTCCGCAAATGCGCCCTGGAGCGGGCGCAGGAGGGCGTCGGGATCGTGGCCGCGGCGCTGGGCAACAACGCCGGCGTTGTCGGAGCCGCCGGTCTGGCGCGGCGGCTGGCGTCCTAGCGCCGGCGGGAGCCGGCAGCGCCGCCGGCCGGCGCGCTCCCGCCCGCGAGAGGAGAAGGACGGATGCGAAATACAGCGACGACAGCCAAGTCGGCTCCCCTGCTGGTCATCATCACCGGCATGTCGGGAGCCGGCAAAACCATCGCCGTGCAAAGCCTGGAAGATCTGGGCTTTTTCTGCGTGGACAATCTGCCGCCGGTGCTCATTCCGAAGTTCGCGGAGCTGATCGAACAGTCGCGCGGCCGGATCGCCCGCGTGGCGCTGGTCATCGACCTGAGGGGCCGGGAATTTTTCACGGCGCTGACCGAGGCGCTGAACGACTTGCGCGAAAATTTCTCCCTCCGTTGCGAGATTTTGTTCCTCGACGCCACCGATTCGGTGCTGGTGCGGCGGTACAAGGAAAGCCGGCGCCGCCATCCTCTGGCGGGAGACGGACCGCCCCTGGAGGGAATCCGGCTGGAGCGGAAGATGCTGGAGGACCTCAAGGAAATGGCGACACAGGTGATCGACACGAGCAACCTGAAACCGGCCGAGCTGAAGGAGCGCATCGTCAGCCGTTTCGGCAACCTGGGGTCGGGGACGCTCAGCATCAGCATCACCTCGTTCGGGTTCAAATACGGCGTGCCCATCGACGCCGACCTTGTTTTCGACGTCCGATTTCTTCCGAACCCCCATTACGTCGAGGAGCTGCGGCCCAAGACCGGCCTTGATCCGGAAGTGTACGATTATGTGATGAAGTGGCCGGACACGCAGCAGTTCCTGGCCAAGCTGCTGGATCTGCTCCATTTTCTCATCCCGCAATACCACAAGGAAGGCAAAAGCCACCTCGTGATCGGGATCGGCTGCACGGGCGGCAAACACCGTTCGGTGGCCATCGCGGAATATCTGGGGCGCATCCTCGGCGCCAGCGAGACGGAGACGGTGCGGGTGAACCATCGCGACGCCGAGCGCGACCGGCAGGGGTGAAGGCCGTGGCGAAAGAGGAAGCGACGCAGGTAAGCCGCCGTCCCCGCGTGGTGGCCATCGGGGGCGGGACCGGGCTTTCCGTCCTGCTGCGCGGGCTCAAGCACAGGGACCTGGACCTGACGGCCATCGTGACGGTGGCCGACGACGGGGGAAGTTCCGGCATTCTGCGGGAAGAGCTCGGCATGCCGCCGCCCGGCGACATCCGCAACGTCATCGAAGCCTTGGCCGACGCCGAGCCGCTGCTCGCCAGGGTGCTCTCGTACCGCTTCAGCAACGGGGCGGGATTGCGCGGCCACAGTCTGGGCAACCTGATTCTGGCGGCGATGCGGGACATCACCGGCGATTTCGTCTCGGGCGTCCGGGAACTCAGCCGGGTGCTGGCGGTGCGCGGCCGCGTTCTGCCCGCCGCAGGCCAGGCCATCGTGCTGAAGGCGGAAATGGAGGACGGCTCCGTGGTCTCGGGCGAATCGGCGATTCCGCGGGCCGGCGGGAAGATCCGGCGGGTGTTCATCGAGCCGCAAGACGTCGAGCCGCTGCCGGAAGCGGTGGAGGCGATCCGCGAGGCGGACGCCGTCCTGGCCGGTCCCGGCAGTCTTTATACGAGCATCATCCCGAATCTGCTCGTATCCAGGCTGGCGGAAGCAATCCGCGCCTCCCGGGCGGTCAAGATCTACATCTGCAACGTCATGACGCAGCCGGGCGAAACGGACGGATACGCGTTGAGCGACCATCTGGAGGCCATCGAACGGCACGCCGGAGGCCGGCTGTTCGATTACGCCATTGTGCATCTCGGCTCCATACCGCCCGAAATGGAGCGCATGTATGCCGAGCGGGGGGCCAGGGTCGTCCATCCGGACGTGGAGGAAGCGGAGCGCCGGGGGTACCGGGTCGTCACCGATTACCTTGCACAGTTCACCACCTATGTGCGGCACGACGCGGCCAGGCTGAGCGACCATATTTGCCGGCTCGTCGGAGAGGCCATGACAGCAAGGGAGTGAGCGGCGTGTCGTTCGCATCGGAAACGAAGAAGGAGCTGACCCTGCTTCAGGCGCAGCCGTGCTGCGAGAAGGCGGAGCTGTCCGCCATCATCCGCATGAACGGGGTGGTGCAGCTGTACGGACGCCGCATGGTGCTCGACGTCTCCAGCGAGAACGCGGCCATCGCCAGGCGGATCTATACCCTGCTCAAGCGGCATTTTGACGCGCCGACCGAAGTCATCGTCCGCAAGAAAATGCGGCTCAAAAAGAACAACGTCTACGTCGTGCGGGTCAAAGACCGGGTGGAACGGGTGCTCCGGGAACTGGCGATCGTTTCCGGCGAACCGGGGGAATTCAGGCTTCTGCCGGGGATCGGCAAATCGATCATCCGCAAGTCCTGCTGCAAGCGCGCGTATCTGAGGGGAGCGTTTCTGGCGGGCGGTTCCGTGAACAATCCGGAACGATCCTCCTACCATCTGGAGATCACCTCGATGTACGAGGACCATTGCCGCGCCCTGGTGGAGCTGGCCAACCGGTACCGTCTCAACGCCCGTTTCATCGAACGGAAGAAAGGCTTCATCCTGTACATCAAAGAAGGGGAAAAAATCATCGAGTTCCTGAACATCATCGGCGCGCACCAGGCCCTGTTCAAGTTCGAGGACGTGCGCATCATGAGGGACATGCGCAATTCCGTCAACCGCATCGTCAACTGCGAAACGGCCAACCTGAACAAGACCATCGGCGCCGCGGTGCGGCAGATCGAAAACATCCGCCTGCTCGACCGGGTGATCGGCCTTAAGAATCTGCCCGAGAAACTGAGGGAAGTGGCCGAAATCCGCCTCAAGCACCCGGACATGAACCTCAAGGAAGTCGGCGACCTGCTCAAGGGAAAGGTGAGCAAGTCCGGGGTCAACCACCGGCTGCGGAAAATCGACGAATGGGCCGAACGCATCCGGCGGGGAGAAGCCGGCGCTGTATCAAACGATATGGCAAAAAAAAGTGAAACAATGGTATAATAAATGCAATAATGTGAACACGGGGTCATTCGGACCACTTCAGTGAGGGGGTAGCATCCATGGCCAGACAGGCCGTCGTAGTCCGTCTGAAGACGGGGCTTCATGCGAGGCCGGCTGCCCTGTTTGTGCAGGAAGCCAACAAATATTCATCCGATATCTATGTGGAGAAGGACGACAAGAAGGTCAACGCCAAAAGCATCATGGGCATCATGAGCCTGGCCATCAGCTCGGGCACCGAAGTGGCGATCAGCGCCGAGGGAGCCGACGCAGAACAGGCTGTAAACGCTTTAGTCCAGCTGGTCAGCAAGGAAGAGCTGGAAAGCTGAATTCCGCCGTCCTGAAACACAGGCGCTGGGTAAAAAACTCCCGTTCGGGAGTTTTTTTGCTTTTTCGCGCTTTTTTGTGCGTCTCCTCCATGTTGGAAGTGTGATCGTTTTTGGCGTCCCGTGATCTTTTCATGACTTTTCACGCTCCTCGGTTGCGCGCTGCAACCTTTTGCCGCCGGTCTCCGTTGAAAAAGGCAAATATTTGAAAGGGGATTCATGCCATGAACGCCAAGAACCATCGGATGATCCGGATGGCCGGACTGGCGGCGCTGGCGGCGGCGATCCTGCTGTTTGGCGCCGTGACCCGGGGAGCGCCGGAAATCGCCCACGCCCAGGAAAACGGCGAACAGCACGACACCATTTCCGTCAACGCACAGGGCATCGTCTCAGTGGAACCGGACGTGGCGTACATCCATTTCGCCGTGGAGGCGCGGGGCAAAACGGCGAACGAGGCACAGCGCTCGGCCGCCGAAATCTTCGCCGGCGTGGAAAAGGTGCTGCTCGAGACGTTCAAGGCGGCGCCCCGGGACATTCAAACGACGGGGTTCAGCGTCTATCCGGAGTACAACTACACGGAGCGGGAAGGACGGGTGCTGGTCGGCTACGTGGCCGCGCATTCTGTCCGGGTGACGTGGCGCAATTTGCAGGAAGTCGGGCGGCTGCTGGACGCCGTGGCGGCGGCGGGCGCGAACCGCGTGGACGGGGTGACGTTCGGCACGGAGAAGACGGACCAGTACGAATTGGAAGCATTGCAGAAGGCGATGGCCGCGGCCGAAGCCAAGGCCAAGGTGCTGGCCGCGGCGGCGAAACGCGAAGTGGCGGGCGTTCTCCACATCGCGCAGGGCAGCGTAACGTCGATTCCGCTGTATGTGGAAAAGGCACGCGTAGCCTATGATCTCGCCGCGAGCGGCTCGGCCCCGGAAACATCCATCCAGGCGGGTCAGATCGAGATCCGGGCTACGGTGTCCGTCGTGTTCAAGATGCGGTAAGGCGCCGCGCCGGCCCGCAAACGCAAAGATCCCCGACGCCCGGCCGGGCGCGGGGATCTTCCTTTCCATGTATGACCGTCAAGCCTGGTTGCGCTGCTCCAGTTGACGAAGCGAAATGGCGTCCTCCAGGAGCTCGATGAACTCGGCGGACAAGTTCATTCGTTTGGCCTCGCGGTAGACTTCCAACAGATGCTCATCCTTGAGCGGACGCAACAATGACGCTTTGTCATTCAGACGACGGGCCGCAGCCATGGTTCCGGACGGCGGCGATGCGCTTCCGTCGGACTGCTGACGGGGCATCAGCCGCAGCATTTGTGACGTTTGACCCATCCCGGGCTCCCCTCCCCCAGAAAGAATTCCTAGAGGATAACTAGATTTGGTTCGATATGGAATTCTTATCCTATTTCTAGAATACCATGGCTTGGTCGATTCGGAAGGGGTGATTCGCGGGATTGAATTTTTCTTGACAAACTGCTAAGAATAGGATAAAATTTACTGTTTTTCGATTACATGATCAACGATGCCATATTCTTTCGCTTCCAGGGCGCTCATGAAGTAGTCGCGGTCGGCATCGCGCTGGATCCGTTCCAGGGGCTGGCCCGTGTGTTGGGCGAGCAGCTCGTTCAGCCGGTCGCGAAGCCTGATGATGCGCTTGGCGCGGATGGCGATGTCGGTCGCCTGGCCTTCGGCCCCGCCCCACGGCTGATGGATCATCACTTCGCTGTTCGGCAGCGCGTACCGCTTGCCCTTGGCGCCGGCGGCGAGCAGGAAGGCGCCCATGGAAGCGGCCATGCCGACGCAGATGGTGGACACGTCCGGCTTGATGTACTGCATGGTGTCGTAAATGGCCAGGCCGGCGGGGATGGAACCGCCGGGGCTGTTGATGTAGAGGTGGATGTCCTTCTCCGAATCGTCGGCCGCCAGGAACAGGAGCTGGGCGATGACGGAATTGGCCACCTCGTCGGTGATGGGCGTTCCCAGGAAAATGATGCGGTCGAGCAGCAGGCGGGAGTAGATGTCGTACGCGCGCTCCCCGCGGTTCGTCTGTTCGATGACCATCGGGACGTAGTACATGGCGGTCCCCTCCTTGAGAAATCGTCATTTAGGATTGTAATGGATTGCGTTCAGAAAGTCAAAGATAGTCAAACCCTCGTCATAAAAAACAAACAAAAAAACGCCGCAAACATTTGCGTCACAGCGCGGGAATGGAAAAACTGGCGCGCCCGCAGGGAATCGAACCCCGATCTCAGGCTCCGGAGGCCTGCGTCATATCCTTTGGACCACGGGCGCCCGAAAAACGACAGCGTTAGTTATTATAGGCGATCCGGACGCAAAAAGCAAGGTCCCGCAGTCACTCAGCTAAAATGTTACCGAACAGGTTTCGGATCACTCAAATCGAAATGTTACCGAAGGGATGTGTCTTGAAATTGAGCCTGAAAACACGCCGTGAAGTGTTCCGAAACCTGGCGGGGA
>LZRV01000057.1 GCA_002159065.1 Paenibacillaceae bacterium ZCTH02-B3
GCCCTTGGCGGCTTTGGATTTCGTCATGTCTTGGTGACTCATCCGACCGGTTCTGCCTCAAATCCAGTTCGTGTACCTTGGCCCGTGCGTTTGCCTCCGGCTTCCTTCAGATCCCGCCTCGCGGCAGGCACCCTTGCCTTTGGCTAATGGTAGGCGCTCGCCAGCCCCCATTCCGGACTTTCACCGTAGAGATGACGCCCATGCTGGGCGTACAAGCAAAAACCGCCGGTCCTTCCGCGGACCGGCGGTTTTGGCATGCGGGAGCGGTTCAGCGCGTCATCGTCTGCTCTTCGGGGACTTCCCCTTTGGCGAACCCGTGAGGCACCTTTCGCGCCACCCCGGTGGCGATGGCGGCTTCGATCACCTTTTTGCGCACCGCTTCCACCACTTTGGTGTTGAACACGCTGGGGATGATGTATTGCTCGTTCAGCTCGCTTTCATCCACGACGGAAGCGATGGCCTCAGCGGCCGCCATTTTCATTTCCTCGTTGATTTCGGTGGCCTGGCAATCCAGCGCGCCCCGGAAGATGCCCGGGAAGCACAGGACGTTGTTGAGCTGGTTCGGGTAGTCGGAACGTCCGGTCGCCATCACCCGCACATAGGGCTGCGCGATTTCCGGGGCGATCTCGGGATTCGGATTGGCCATCGCGAAGACGATGGGGTCCCTGGCCATTTTCTTGAGATCGTCCACGGTGATCACGTTCGGGCCGGACACCCCGATGAACACGTCGGCGCCTTCCATGGCGTCCGACAACGTGCCGGCAATGTTGTCGGGATTGGTATGCTCGGCGTACCAGCGGTGCATCGGGCTGTCATACGGCACGCCGCGGCGGAGGATACCCACCGACCGCGTGGCGCCCACGATGTTTTTGACGCCGGCGTTCAGCAGCATTTTCGTGCAGGCCACGCCCGCGGCGCCCACGCCGCTGAACACCACCTTGATGTCCTGGAGCCGCTTGCCGACAATCTTGAGGGCGTTGATCAGCCCCGCCATCATGACTACGGCCGTGCCATGCTGGTCGTCGTGGAAAACCGGAATGTCCAGTTCCTTTTTCAGCCTGTCCTCGATTTCAAAGCAGCGCGGCGCCGAGATGTCCTCAAGGTTGATGCCGCCGAACACGGGAGCGATGGCCTTGGCGATGCGGACGATTTCATCCACGTCCTTGGTGTCCAGGCAGACGGGAAACGCATCGACGCCGGCCAGTTCCTTGAACAACATCGCTTTTCCTTCCATGACGGGAAGGGCGGCGATCGGACCGATGTCGCCCAGCCCCAGCACGGAGGTGCCGTCGGTCAGGACCGCGACGGTGTTCCGCTTGATGGTGAGGGAATACGCTTTGGACGGATCCTCGTGCAGCGCCATGCTCACGCGGGCCACGCCCGGCGTGTAGACGTGGGAAAGGTCGTCCCGGTTTTTGACCGGGACCCTGGATTTGACTTCCAGCTTGCCCCCCAGATGCATCAGGAACGTCCGGTCGGAGACGTTGACGATCCGAACCCCCGGGATTTCCGACACGTTGCGGATCACGTCCCGCTCGTTCTCCGCCTTCGCGATGAACATCGTGATGTCGCGGATGGTGGTGTCTTTGCCTCTGTTGATGATGTCCACCGCCACCACTTCGCCGCCGGATTCGTGAATGGCGTGCGCCACGCGGATGAACGGGACGTTGTCGTTCATCTCAAGCCTGGCGATAATGGTATGTCTGCCGCCTGTCTGAAATGCCATAATACCCCGACCTTTCTTTTTTGGGATGAATGCCAAACGTCGACCGGCTCCGCAAAAATTTGCTTGTAGTGACTTTCTCCCCTTTTTCGCCAAAAATTTGTTATATAACAAATTTACGCGTCTTTAATGAGTATTAATATTAATCATGCGCTCAGGGGTTGTCAATAGAATGGACGGATGAAAAACCCGCTCCCTGAAATTTCAAAATTCCCGCAAAAACGATATGATAAAAAGGCAGTCTGCAATAAGCGGAGGAACGCCATGGAGTTCGGCAGGGTGAGCACCGGCCTTGCGGGGTTTGACGAGGTGATCGACCGGCTGAGGCTGGGGGACAACGTGGTGTGGCAGACGGATTCCATCTCCGGCTACCGGAAGATGGTCGATCCCTTTGTCGCCCGCACCATGCGGGACGGGCGCAAGCTGATCTACGTCCGCTTCGGGCGCCACGAGCCGGTGGTGGAAGGCGGCGAGGGAATCCGCACCGTTCATCTGGACCCGGGAAAAGGATTCGAACCCTTTGCCACGGCGGTGCACCGTCTGGTGGAACAGGAAGGACGGGAGGCGTTCTACGTCTTCGACTGCCTGACCGATCTGCTCGAGGATTGGCACTCGGATCTCATGATCGGCAACTTTTTCCGGGTCGTCTGCCCGTATCTGTACGAATGGGACACCGTGGCCTATTTCGCCATCATGCGCAACGCGCACACCTACTCCACCGTCGCCGGCATCCGGGAAACGACACAGCTGCTTTTGGACGTTTACGAAGTGGACGGCGAGTTGTACATCCATCCGCTCAAAGTGCAGAACCGCTACTCTCCCACGATGTTTTTCCCCCACCTGATCCGGGGGCAGGAAGCCGTCTCCGTCACGGCCAGCGCCGAAGCGGCCGGTCTTTTCGCCGCCTTGCCGCGCGGCGAAGACCGCCTCGACTACTGGGACGAGACGTTTCGCCGGGCGCGGGAGGCCCTGGCCCTGCCGCCCGAGCGGCAGGAACCGCTGAAAAAACGCCTGCTGTCCATGCTGGTCAGCGACGACGCGAGGATCCGCCGGCTGTGCGAGCGGTATTTTACGCTGCAGGACATCGTGGCCATCGGCACGCGGATGGTCGGATCGGGCGGCATTGGCGGCAAAAGCGCCGGCATGCTCCTGGCCCGCAAGATCCTGGAGCGGGACGGCGCGGGGCGGTTTGCGCCGTATCTCGAGCCGCACGATTCGTTCTACGTGGGAGCGGACGTGTTCTACACCTACATCGTCCACAACGGCTGGTGGAAACTGCGCACGGCGCAGAAAACGCGCGAAGGTTATTTCCGGTACGCCGAGGAACTTAAGGAGAAGCTTCTGACCGGCAAATTTCCGGAGAAAATCCGCGAACGGTTCATGCAGATCCTCGAATATTTCGGCCAGTCGCCGATCATCGTGCGTTCCAGCTCGCTGCTCGAGGACAGCTTCGGCAACGCCTTCGCCGGCAAATACGAAAGCGTCTTTTGCGTGAACCAGGGGACGCCGGAAGAGCGCTACCGGGCCTTCGAACAGGCGGTCCGCACGGTCTATGCCAGCGCCATGGACCGGGACGCCCTCGTCTACCGCCTGAACCGGGGCCTGGCCGGCCGGGACGAACAGATGGCCCTGCTCGTGCAACGGGTGTCGGGCGACCACTTCGGCGACCTGTTTTTCCCCCACGCGGCCGGCGTGGGCCATTCGGCGAACCTGTACGTGTGGGACCCGCAAATGGACCCGAAGGCGGGCATGCTGCGCCTGGTCCTGGGCCTGGGCACGCGGGCGGTGGACCGCACGGAAGACGATTGCGTCCGCATCGTCGGCCTGGACCGTCCGGAACGCCTGCCTCCGACGGCGGCGGAAGACCGCAGGGCCTTCACCCAGCGCGCCGCCGACGTGCTGGACCTGAAGGCGAACCGGCTGCTGTCCCGCGGCGTGGAGGAACTCATGGCGCTGGATCTGAAAACGGATCCGGGGCTGTTTTTCTCCTACGACCACCAGACGGCGGTGAGACTCCGGGAACTGGGGTACGGCGACCGGCGCGCGGCCTGGACGGCGGATTTCCGGAAACTGCTGACGGGCACCGGATTTGCGCGCCTCATGCGGGACATGATGGAGGTGCTGGAAAAGGCGTACGGCCGGCCCGTGGATATCGAATTCACCGTCAATTTCACCCGCGACGGGCGCTTCCGGGTGAACCTGCTCCAGTGCCGGCCGTTGCAGACGAAAGGAACGGGCCGTCCGGTGGCCGTGCCGGACCCGTCGGAAGGCGACTGTTTCCTGGCCACCCGGGGCCATTTCATGGGCGGCAACGTCCGTCTGCCCATCGACGTGGTGGTGTACGTGAAGCCGGAAAGCTACGCGGCCCTCGGCGAACGGGACAAATTCGCGGTGGCGCGGGCCGTCGGGCGGATCAACGCGGCGCTGAAGGAAGGAGGTGCGGCGGGAGGCGGCGGAACCGCTGAAGGCGCGGATGCGGAAAAAACGCGGGTTGGCGGAAACGCGGATGCGGAACAAGCGCCGGCAGGCGGCGCCGCGGACGCGCAAACGGCGACGGGCGCGCTCGCCGGACGCCGCGCCATGCTGGTGGGACCCGGCCGCTGGGGCACGACGATGCCCTCCCACGGCGTGCCGGTCCGCTTTGCCGAGCTGTGCAACATGGCGGCCATCGTCGAGGTGGCGTCGCGGGAAGCCGGCATCATGCCGGAACTGTCCTACGGAAGCCACTTCTTTCAGGACCTGGTGGAGAGCGGCATTTTCTACGCGGCGGTGTTCGCCGGGCAGCCGGACGTGGTGTTCCGCCCCGAAACGGTGCTCCGGCGGGAGAACCTTCTCCCCGCCCTCTTTCCGGATTGCGCCGCCCTCGCGGACGTCATCCATCTGGCCCGCACGGACGGCCTGGAACTGTTCTCGGACATCTCCACGCAGCGGCTTGTGTGCCTGGCAAAAGGCGCAGAGACCTGAGCCGGAAGCTCTACCGGCTCCGCACCAGCAGCCGGACCGCCTCCCGCACCGCCTTGTCGCGGGCGGCGGCGCCGGCTTCTTTCGTTTCCTCCAGGCAGCGCTCGAGATTGGCCGCCACGATCAGGCCAGCGCCCGGTCCACCGCGCCGCGGACGGCCGCCAGCTGGTTGACCACATCCTTGCACGAAGCGCCCGCCTCCATCATGTTCAGCACGCCGCGCACCTGCCCTTCCACGCGGCGCAATCGTTTTTTCACGTTTTCGTCGTACTGCATGGCCGTTTTTGCCCCCCGTTTTCCCCGTCTTGAACCTGGCTTCATTATAGCGCATCGGAACGTCCTGTCCCGTGACGGACGTGGAAATCCTCCTTTTTTGCGATCTGTGACCGCGCTCACAATGCCCCGCTTTCCTTGGTTCTATAATGGGACACAAACTGGATACCCAAATTCCGACACAGGGGAGGTATGCCGGATGGGCGCTTTCGCCGCCACCGTCAACGCCGCGGAGTATCCGCCGCATCTCAAGCACAAGGTCATTTTCGAGACCTTTGGCAGACTCAAGCCCGCCGAAGCGATGCTTCTGATCAACGACCACGACCCCGTTCCGCTCCGCTACCAGTTCGAAGCGATGTATCCGGGCCGGTTCAGCTGGGAGTATCTCGAACGGGGACCGGAAATGTTCAGGGTCAAGATCGGCAAGCTGTGAAGGAGAGTCCGCCATGGCGCAGATCACCCGGACAGGAGATACGGCCATCCGGATCACGGTCACCCTGGAGGACGCCCTGGCCATGATCCGGGAAGCGGCCCGCCACCGCATTCTGGACGACGACCCGAAACAGTACCTGTCCCTGACCCTCGACGCGCCGGACGCGTTCTTCTACGCGCTGTACGGCGGCATGGCGGGCCTGTACGAAAGGATGATGCAGGAGCGGAAGACCGGCGCCCTCGCGGAAGAAGCCGGTTCTCCCGCCGGAGGAGGTGTCCAGGCATGAAAGCCAGCGAAGCCCGCAAGGTGGAACTCGACGTCCGGCCCCATCTGAAAAACAAGCTGGAGCCGTTCCAGCTGATCATGGATACGGTCAAGACCCTCGGGCCCGACGACGTGTTCGTGCTCCACGCGCCCTTTAGGCCGACGCCGCTGCTCGGCGTCATGAAAATGAAAGGATTTGCCGGCCGGGCGGTGCCGGTGGCAAAAGACCACTGGATCGTCCATTTCGTCCGCAAAAAGAACCGGCATTGGCTGGACGAGCTCGCTCTCGCGGAAGCCGGGGACGGGCGGGGAGACTCCACGGAAGACGGAGACGGCCTGGGAGACGCCTCCGCCGAAGCGGACCTGCCCGCCGGCATGCCGCTTCCGTTCCGTCCCGGCGCCGAGGAAACCCGCGGAGACGCGGACGAATCCGGCCCCGCCGGCCGGGAGCCGGACGCGGATGGCGAGCCCAGGGTCATCACGCTGGACAACCGGGGCCTGGAGCCGCCGCAGCCGATGATCCGCACGCTGTCCGCCCTGGAGCGCTGCCGGCCCGGGGACACGGTGCGCATCCACAACGACCGGGTGCCGGTGTTTCTGCTCGAGGAACTAAAGAACCTCGGCTGCCCCTATGAAGTGGAAGAACAGCCCGACGGATCGGCGAAGGTGACCATCCGCAAAGTGTAACGGGCCTCTGGAAAGGGAGCGATCGCCATGAGCCGTCTCCCCCTGGTGTTCATCATCACCGGTATGATCGGTTTCGCAATGTTTCACGCGGTTTCCCTGTCCTCGCTGCTCGGCTGGCTGGACGCCGGCGTGCGCGGCCCGGAAGGCTGGTTCAACGCCCACCTGTTCGTGCTCGGCTGGGCGACCATGCTGGCCATGGGCGCCTTCTACCAGCTGATCGGCGTCATCCTGCAGACGAATATCCATAGCGAGAAGCTGGGCTGGACGCACTACGCCGTTTTCACCGTCGGCCTGTTCGGCCTCCTGTTCGGCTTCGCCCTGGGGAAGACGGCAATGATCGCCTTCTTTGCCGTCCTTGTGCTTGCGGGCATCCTGCTGTTCGCGTGGAACGTCGGGGCGACGATGTTCGGCGCGGCCAAATGGGACGCGATCACCCTCAGCGCGGCGGCGGCGGTGCTGTATCTCGTCCTGACCGGCCTCACCGGGATGATGATGGGGGTGAACTTTGCCCTCGGCTGGTGGAACGGCCTGCACCAGCGCCTGTTCGGCGCGCACATCTGGCTTGGCGCCGTCGGCTGGTTCGGGCTGCTCATTACCGGTTTCAGCTACAAGATGCTGCCGATGTTTTACCTCGCGCACGGACATCCGACGGCGCTTCAGAAAGCCGTGCCCGTGCTCTGGAACGCCGCGGCGCTGGCCGGGGCGGCGGCGTTCCTGGCGGAAGGCGGCGCGGCGGCGGTCACGCCGGCCCTGGCCATCCTTGCCGCGGCGATCCTAATGTACAACGTGCATATTCTGCAGATCCGCAAACACCGGCACAAGAAAAATCCCGGCGCCGGCATCCGCTGGTCCATGTACGGCAACCACGCCTTCGCCGCCGCGGCCGCCCTGGCCCTGGCCTGGGCCCTGGCGAATCCGCAGAGCCTCGCCGATACCCGGACGCTTCTTCTGGCGGGATGGGTTTACCTTCCCGGCTGGGTGTCCTTCATGATCCTCTGCTACGCGTTCAAGATCGTGCCGTTCCTGTGGTGGACGCTGAAATACGGCCGGCGGGCGGGCCAGCCCGGCACCCCGCTCATGGCGAACCTGCTGGACGAAAAGAAAGCGAACGCGCTGCTCGCGGCCGTGGCGGTGGCGTTTTTCCTGCCGGCGGCCGGACTGGCCCTGGACCTGGAACCGCTGGTCGCGGCCGGCGGCGTTTTGTACTCGGCGGTCTCGCTTGCCTACATGGCCCTGCTGGGTCTCGTGTTCACGAGATAGCACTGGGGAGGTGACCGGAATGGACATCGCGGCAACCATCCGCGAACGCCTGCGCACGGTGTATGATCCCGAACTGGGGGTCAACGTCGTCGATCTCGGCCTTGTCTACGACATCCGGGAAGAACCGGACCGCGTCCGGGTGATCATGACCCTGACCACCCCGGGCTGCCCGCTGCACGACGCCATCGTCGGCGCCGCCCGGCGCGCCCTGTGGCAGGCGCTCCCGGACCGGCCCGTGGACGTGGAACTCGTCTGGGAGCCCCGCTGGACGCCGGACCGGATGTCCGACGCGGCGAAAGAGCAGCTGGGTCTTTGGTGAACGCGCCGAACGAGAAACTCCCGCGGCGATTCCCTTTACGGGTCGCCGGCGGGAGCCGGTCTTTGTTCGGCGCAAAATATCGTCCATAACGTGTCAGCAGCTTTCAAGGGAAAGATTTCGGCGCAAAAAAGTCGTCGTCGAATTTTTCTTTCATCGCTTTCTGATTGGCGATCGCCTGCTCATAGGTTTCGCCCGTCACGATGAACATGTTGGGTTCGGGCTCATGAACATTTCTCCAGGAAGGACTGGTCCAGATATTGATCCATTCGAAATTTTCGTCGAACCAGATGGTGCCGTAACCGGACTGGCGGGAATCACGATGCCCGCCAATGTTTTGATGGTTTTCATCCGTCAACTCCCCGGATTTCCATAAAACATTGCCACAAGCATGATGATAGATTTACACCCGGTTGATACAAGTTGCATGCTTTGCCAACTTCATTCTCCACGGCGGACAAGAAAAAAACCAGTACTCGCCGCTTCCATTCAAATGAATGATGCTTCCAACGAATGTCAACACCGATACGTCGGCAGTTTGATGTTGTCCGGGTTCACCCGGGGTGATCGCCATTGGGAGCGGAGCGTTTGACCAGCACCACGTACAGGCGGCACGGCCCGTCCCCCGTATTGCGGAAGGAAAACAGCTCTTCCCCGCCGCAGCGGACCGCGTCTCCCGCGAAAGCCTCCGTTTCCTTCCCGTCCACGGTGAACACGCCAGAGCCCTCCCACACCAGGGCCTCCAGTTCCGCGCCCGGATGGCGGTGGGCGGGCAGCGCCTGTCCAGGCATGAAGTGCAGCACGAACGAAGCGAAACCGTCTCCCTCAAACAGCACGCTTTTTCGGAAACGGTCTTCGGCAAATTCCCGGATCTCGTCCAGCGAACGTTTCTCCATGAATACGGTCCCCTTTCCGTCCTGATGCGGCCGGCCGCGGTCACGCACGGTAGGCGATAAGCGCGAAAACGGCGAGTAGCACGGAATAGACGATTTCGAGGATTCCCGTCGTTTTGACGGACAATCTCAGCCTCGGCGAAACGACGGCGCGGATGAGCAGCACCGCAAACGGCACGAGCATGAGGCGCGGGAACCAGAACAGAGCCGTCATGAGCAGCAGGATGTGATAAACGATGGAAGAAGTGTAAAACCATGGATTGCCCCGCTCCCGGATGATCGTTTTCACATAAAACACGGTGCCCGTAAAATACAGGACGCTGAGCGCGAACAGCTCCGCCGCCAGCCTCCAGTCGGTTCCCCCGCCCGCGTCGTACGCCACGAACGTCGCCAGGCTGAACTGCACGACCGCCGCAAGATCATTGACAAAGGCTCGCTCCTTTTTCATGCGGGCGAAAAAGGCATTGACCGCAAACAGCGGGATGAACAGCGGCACCCACCGGATCAGCCGGGGTTCCGGAATCGCCGCCAGCGCCGCAAAGGGCAGAAGCAGCCCTCCGTACAGCAGCATGGGCCTTGCGTAAACCTGCCATTTGCGTGTCTTGATCCATTGCAGAAACGGATACGAAAACAGATAGACGAGCAGCCAGGCGGCAAACAGCGGCAAATGGATCCACGCCGGTCCGGCCGCCGCCATGCCCAGCACGAACGGTATGATGAGCATCGCCCAGGCGCCGTGCTGGCCGGGAAGATAGCCTTCCGCCCTTTTGGTCCTGGCCATTGCCATTCCCTCCTGTCCACGCCGTCAGTGGCGGAATACGCGCATAAGTTCAGCCAGGTAAACGATCGCGAACGCGAGCGCCAGCGCCTGGCCGGCGGCGGCCAGGGCCGGGGCGCCCGCCAGGTGGCCGGCCATGAGGACGGCGACGCCGGCAAGATAGCCGGCAAGCTCCCGCGTCATCCGCCGTTCGGGGAGCATGTCCGAAAGCTGCATGAGCGGCTTTTTCCCCCAGCGGGTGTGGAAGCGGAGCGCCCACCAGAGGAATGGAAAAATTTTCGACAGGTAACCCAGGATCGTCGGGGCGAACCATCCCAGCACGATGGCGATGCCCAGCGCTTCCTCCAGACGGGAGGAGCCGCGGCCCGCCCATTCCGCCAGACACCGCGCGAGGAACACGAGCCCGATTGCCGGGATCAGCCCGTACGCGATTTTCACGGCGCCCACGGGATGCTTGCCGCTGCTCAGCCGCCGGACCTCCCGGTTGTGGAAGACAAACCATCCCCAGGCCGCCAGCATGGCGATGTCGCCGATCACGGCAAGCCGCTCCAGTCCGGTCCACGGGATCAGCGCGTGCCACCACACGCCGAAATGGAACGCGCCGACGATGGCCCAGGAGGAGCCGGACCACTTTTTTCGGGAAACGTAAAACATCGGCAGGAACTTGAAGCTGAACACCAGGATGAGCCCCGCGAGCCAGCCGCCCAGGCCCAGCCACAGATGGCCTTCGAACAGCCGCTCCATCCATCCGGAAGGCCACCTCCTCAAGTATCCGATGCCCATGGCGACGCCGAAAGCGAGGTTGGCCACCAGGGCTGCCAGGCTCAGCCCGATGCCGAAAACGAAGAGATTCCAGGCCTTTTTCCGGAGCACGGTCATGATCAGGTTGAACGCGTACATTAGGCTCCCCAGGAAGGCTGCCGTCCCGCCCGGACCGATCCACCTCGCGTCGAACAGAAATCCCGCAACGAGGAGAAGGAGTCCGGCCAGGTACACGGCGTAATGCGCAAAGCCCAGCGCCCGGCTGTACAGCGATGTGTTCAGGATGACCTGCGTGAGCTGGAAACTGGCGCCCATGGCGATCATCGTGGCAAATCCGGGAAGCATGAGATGGGCCGCGAACAGCCCCTGGGGCGAGCGCAGCGAAAGCCGCGCCACTTCGGCGGCCGCTCCGCCCCCGTATATCATGGCGATCAGAAAAAGCAGAAGCCCCGTGCCCATGAAGAGCATGGTCAGGTCCAGGATGCGCACGTTGGGCGGAAGCTTTCGCCGGCCTTGCGCCTGCCCGGCCGCCTTTGGTCCGTCATCAGGCCTGTCCGCCCGGTCCGGCGCCCTCTCCGTCGCATTCGCAACTCCGTTCTCCCTGTCCGGTTTTTCCGACGCGTTTTCCGCCATGCTCCGTTCACCCCCGGCACAACATCCGCATCCTGTCCCGGCCCGGGAAATTTAAGGTAAAATGGGGATATGAAGCCCGGAAAGGATGACTTCCCTTGGAAAAGGACACCGCCGCCCTGCTCATGCGCATCCCCCTGTTCCGCGACCTCAGCGGATCCGAAATGGAACAGGTGGCGCAGCTGGTCATCTTCCGCTATTACGCGCGCAAATCCGTCATTTTCGCGCAAGGCGACGAGAAGGAAGCCGTCTACATCATTCGGGACGGGCTCGTGAAAACGTTCAAGACGGACGAATCCGGCCATGAGCAAATCGTCTCGTTCCTGAAGCCCGGCGACATGTTCCCGCACACCGGCTTTTTCACCTCGCAGCCGTACCCGGCCACGGCGGCGGCCATCACCGACGTCCGGCTGGCGGCCATTCCGATCCGGCAGTTTGAACAGCTCCTCCTGAAGATGCCGGTCATCGCCGTCAAGGTGATGCGCGTCATGGGCGAGAAAATCGCCGAGTTGCAGGAAAGGCTGCAGACGCTGACCGGCCAGGACGTCCGGCACCGGGTGGTGTCCTTCTTGCTGGAGCTGGCCGAACGGCACGGGGAAGCGCGGGACGGCCGGATCGCCATCAACCTGCCGATGACCAACCAGGAATTTGCGGGTGCCGTCGGTTCCACCCGGGAAACGGTCAACCGCATGCTGAACCAGCTGGAAAAGGGCCAAATCCTGAAAACGGACCGGAACCGGATCGTCATCCTGAATCCGGACGCGCTGCGGCGGCTGCGGGACGAGCCCTGAACGGACGGGCAGCCCGCAGCGTCAACGGTACACGCGGGTCACGTGTCCGCCGCAGCCGCATTCGTCCACGTACCGGATTTCCCGCACCCGGATGCGGCATTCCCGCAGTTTGTCCTTCAAGCCCGGAATGAAATCCGTTTCCGGATGGCCAATGGAACCGGGGGTGACCAGATTGACGTAGTAGCCGGGAGCGGTTTCCTCCACGGCGTGGACCGCGGCCGCCACCAGATCCTCCGGATGCTCCGCGAAATACTCGTCCTCCAGGTTCAGGGACCAGTCGTGTTCCTTCAGAAAAGGCAATTCCCGTTTCACGGAGGCTCCCTCCTACAGCACCATCCTGGCGGAATGGCGTCCGCCCGGCCGTCCGGCCGCGGCTTCGTTGATGATCCGGTAACAGACGAGCGTCGATTGCCAGCTCATGCCGCCGTGCAGGCCGATGGTTTTCACGGGCGCATCCCGTACCTTTCCCGGTGGAACACCCGCTCCTTCGGGATCGGCTCCTTCTGGGCCGGATTCGCGGCGGGCCAGCCGTAGCCGAGGATGGCGACGACCCGGTATGAGTCGGGAATGCCCAGCGTGCGCCGCACGTGGTCCTCCCGCCTGCGGGATTCCTCCGCGTCTTCGGAACGGTAGACCGCCCCCCACGCGGCGCCGAGGCCGAGGGATGTGGCGGCCAGCCACAGGAACGCGCCGGCGATGGTGGCGTCCTGCAGCCAGTATTTGCTCACTTCCGGGGCCGCGAAGATGACCGCCGCCCCCGCCGCTTCCCTGAGCCATTGCATGTAGGGGGTCGTTTCGGCCAGCGCCAGCAGCGTCTCCCTGTTTTCGACGATGACAAATTCCCGCGAAGGCAGGTTGTTGCCGCTCGGAGCCAAATGCAGCGCCCGGATCAGCTTGTCCAGCGCCTCCGGCGGAACCGGTTCCGGCTTGAAGCGGGTGATTTCGCGGCGCTTTTCGATGGCCGTCAGCACATCCATGGGCTTTCCCTCCATCCGGATGGTATGGTGGTATAATGGACACGGAAAAAGTGCCATTTCCTGTTAACCCATCATACCACATTTCACGGCGCGACAGCGCCCGGAAGGATCGGCGGCGCGTCACCTTGCTGTACGCCGCCAGGGACCCCGTCCACAACCACGCGGCGGTGCTCCTGCGCTGGCTGGCCGCCCGTGCCCGTCGTTCCACGCCCCCATCATAGCAAAACCTTTCGGACGGAAATGTGACGTGGCTCACGGACGCACGCGCCGATGGAAACGACCCGACAAAAAAAGGCGCCGGCTTTCGCCGGGGGGCCTGTCCTCGAAGCAAGGCATGCGGTTTTTGCCGAGGGGAAACAGGGGGAATTGGCGGGCGACCGGATTACGAATAGGACACGGTGACCGTTCTTTTCCACTCGTTTGACCGGATCACCGCTTCGATCACCCGCTGGTTATCGTAACCCGCCATGAAATCCGGCAAGCCTTCGTCCGGAACGCCGGCAAGGAGTCCCGCAAAATCTTCCCATTGCTTCAGCCTGGCGCCGGGCGGCACCGTCAGTTTCTTTTCCACCGTCAGGCCGGTTTCCTCGTCGACATGCATCCAAATGAGTTGCCCGGGATTCACCGTGGAGGCGTGCAGGGTCCCGGCGTCGCCGTAAACGAAAACCTCCAGTTGATTCTCCGAACCGATGGCGTTGCGCGTGGTCTGAAAAATCCCCGCCGTGCCGTTTTGCATGAACGCCTGGAACGAAACGAAATCGTCCACTTCCACCTTTGCCCGTTCGTCCGTGCCGGCCCTTTGGCGTTCGGGGATCAGGGTCGCCATTTGCGAAGACAATTCCTGAAAGCGGCCGAACAGAAAATGGGCCAGATCGATCATATGGGAGCCCAAATCCCCCAGTGTGCCGGAACCCGCCACCGATTTGTCAAACCGCCAGACATAGGGCTGCCGATACACCGCCGCGCCCCAGCCCTGCAGGTATTGCATTGAAAACGTCCGCACCCGGCCGATTTTGCCGGCTTGAATCAGTTGTCTCGCCAGCCGGAAGGCGGGCGTGTAGCGGTAGCTGAAACCGATCATGGCGGGAACGGGGCGGCGCAGGTACAGCCCGAGCAGCTCTTCCGCCTCCTCGACGGTCCGGGTAAACGGCTTCTCGGACATGAAAGGCTTTCCGGCTTCCAGACATTTCTTCATGATGTCCGCGTGCAGATGGTTGGGCGTGATGGAGACCACCGCGTCCACATCGGGATCGCGGATCAGATCGGCGTAATCCGCGTATCTTTTGCCTTGCGGAAGGCCAAGCCGGTTGCCCGCGCTTGCCAGGCGCTCCGGATGCACGTCGCAGACCGCCGTGATCCGAAACGCCGAAACTGCGCTTATCTGTTGAAAATGATAATTGGCCATGTCGCCCAGTCCGATGATGCCAAGCCGAAATGTCTTCATGCTTTGTCCTCCTTGTCCCGGGCCGGTGACTTTCCGATGGATTCGATGGGGTCCGCCCGGCCGTAACGCACCTCCGCCCCCTGCCGGGGAGCCGCCCAGAGTACCGCGTTCGAGATGACTTTGAGCACTTCCGGATGGTGATAGGTGGGAAAGGTCTCGTGACCCGGCCGAAAATAGAACAGTCTCCCTTTTCCTCGTTTGTAACAGCAGCCGCTGCGGAACACCTCTCCCCCTTCGAACCAGGAAATGAACACCAGCTCGTCCGGCGGCGGAATGTCGAACGGTTCCCCGTACATTTCCTCTTGCGGAAGTTCGAAATACAGCCCCAGGCCGTTCACGATCGGATGGCCGTGGTCGACGACCCACAAGCGTTCCTTCTCTCCGTCGTCCCTCCATTGCAGGCGAATGGTTTCGGTGCCCAGCAGGCGTTGAAAGATTTTGGACCCGTGGCCGGAATGAAGGACGATGAGCCCCATGCCGTCCAGCACTTTTTTGCGCACCTTTTCCGCCACTTCATCCTTGACCTCGTCATGGGCCAGGTGGCCCCACCAGATCAGCACATCCGTCCGGTCAAGGGCTTCATCGGTCAATCCGTGTTCCGGTTCATCCAGGACGGCGGTCCTGACCGAAAACGCCGGATTTGTGCGCAAATGACCGGCGATCGCTTCATGGATGCCCTGGGGGTAGATCCGCGCCACATGCTCGTTTTGGCGTTCGTGACGATACTCGTTCCATACGGTCACCCGTATCGGCATCATGGGACAAGCCCTCCCGCAAAACCGGCGGCTTCAGCCTTATTCCTTTTCAGTATAGAAAGTGATAAACTGCAAAGAAATGTACGCAAGATACCTTTTTTGTACAATAGCGACTTTTCGGGCATTGGGAGGGTCCGGATTTGCTGGCGATCAACCTGGACATGGTGCCGAAAATCGGAATGTTGGGGTTCGTCTCCTACAAAACTCCCTGGATTCATTTCAGAAGAACGACGGACGAATACATCCTTTACTTTGTGAGGGACGGAGAGCTGCACATCCACGAAAACGGGATTCCCTATGTACTGGGCAGAGGCGATCTGCTGCTGCTCGAACCGGGGCTTGAACACGAGGGACTGCAAAAGCACACCTGCGATTACTACTACTTTCATTTCCGCCATCCCGACATCCGGCCGTACCCGGAGGAAGACGCGGCCGCCCTGGCAAAGCGGGTGTTGCTGGAAGAGAAGACCCTGGCCGTCCTGGACACGGACCTTTTGGGCAAGCGGGCGGTGCACGATGCGAACAGGCCCGGCACGTGCTATTTCCCCAAATTTTTTTCGCTGAAAAACCGGCCCATGCTTCAGCAGGCATTCCGCATGATCGAGGACATCCTGATGCTGTACGAAAGAAAAGCCAACAAGGGCAACCTGACGGCCCTGAGGCTGGCGGAACTGTTCCTGGAGCTTTCGCATGAATACCTGATGGCCGAGCTGCACCAGGCGAGAGGCCGGAGTTCCAGATCGTTCCTCAAGGTGAACGCGTTGCTGGAATATCTCCATCAGCATTACACGGAAAAAATTTCGAGCGCGGACATCGAGGCGGCGTTCGACTGCAATTTCGACTACATGAACCGCATCTTCAAGCAGGCGACGGGGCACACCATTTTCCAATATTGCAACCGGATCCGGATCAACAAGGCCAAGGAGCTCATCCAGGCCACCCATCTGGACATCGGGGAAATCGGGTACCTGGTCGGCGTCGACGATCCGTATTACTTCAGTAAACTGTTCAAGAAAATGGTCGGGTTGTCGCCGATGCAATATTACAAAAAAGTGAGGGAGTCGCCGGAGGAATCCGGCCCGGTGTGAACGGATATGCCTGCTTTATTCCAGGCGTTCGGCGAGCAAATCGACCAGATGGACGGCCTTCACGCGGCCTTCCAGGCCGGCGCGGCGGATGCCCCACCGCATCTGGAGCAGGCAGCCCGGATTGGCGGTGACGACGACGTCCGCGCCCGTGGCTTTGACCTGTTCCATCTTCCGGTCCAAAAGCGCCGCGGACATTTCCGGTTGCAGCACGTTGTAGATGCCGGCGGAACCGCAGCACAGGTCCGCGTCCCGCATTTCGCGCAGAACAAGCCCCGGGACGCGCTGCATCAGTTCCCGCGGCTGCCGCTTCACCCGCATGACGTTGCGCAGGTGGCACGAATCCTGACAGGTCGCGACCAGCGGGGCGCCGTTCGCCAGCCGGAGCGGCCGGCCCGATTCCGCGAGGAGTTCGCTGACGTCCTTCACGCGGGACGAAAGCCAGGCGCCGTCATCGGCGGAAGGCGTCCCGTGCAGGACGTGATCGTATTCCTTCAAATGGGCGCCGCATCCTCCCGCGTTGGAGACGACCCAATCCACGCCGGCGGCGCGGAACACGGCGGCATTGTCCGCGGCCAGCCTGCGCGCGAACGCGGACCGGCCGGCATGGGCGTGCAGCGCTCCGCAGCACTTCTGCCCCTCCGGAATGACGACTTCGAACCCGGCCGCCCGAAGCAGCCGGATGGTGTTGACATTGGTGGACAAAAACAGTACGTCCATGACGCAGCCCCGAAACATGCCGACCCGGGCCGCGCGCTCTCCTTCCGCGGGAACGACGAGCAGGCGCCGGCCCTGGTCGTCCGTCTCCCACCTGGCGGGAAGGCCGCGGCGGAGCCATTCCCGGATCACGCCCCTGCCCGAAGCCTCCGGCAGGCTCGCTTCCATTTCCCGCACATGCGGGGGCAGCGCGCGAAGGACCCCGAGCCGGTGCGCGGCGGCCCGCAATCCGCTGCGCTGGTACAGGCGCAGGACCCTGCCGGCGCCCCGCAGCACACCGTGGCGGGCAATAACCCCTTCCATCAGGATCTTGCCCGCAAGACGCGCCCGGAGCGGCTGTTTCCGCCCTTTGGCGATGGCTTCCCTCGCCTGCTCGATCAGGCGGCCGTACGGCACGCCCGCCGGACACGCCGGCTCGCAGGCGCGGCAACCGAGGCACAGTTCCATCTGGCCGACGAAATCGGAATCGGCGGCCATGAAGCCGTCGTACGCCGCCTTCATCAGGGCGATCCGGCCGCGCGGGGACGCGGCTTCCAGGCCGGTGACGCGGAACGTGGGGCACGCGCTCTGGCAAAACCCGCAACGCATGCAGCGTTCCAGCGCGTCTTCGTCCAGGGCGAGACGCAAGGCCTGCTCCAGCCGGCCGGCGGACGCGGTCCCCGGCGCTCCGCCATCCTCTTTGGCGCGCGTGTTGGCATGCGTGTTCGCATTGGCCGCGTTCACCGCCGGACCACCACCCTTTTGCGCGTTTCCGCAAACATTTTGCCGGGATTGAGAAGGCCGAGGGGATCAAAGGCCTGCTTGATCCGCTTCATCAGCTCCACCCCGGCCGCTCCGGCCTTCCATTCCAGATACGGCGCCTTCACCTGGCCGACGCCGTGTTCGCCCGTGATCGTCCCGCCAAGACGGATCGCCTCCTCGAAAATTTCCTCGAAGGCGCGTTCCACCCGTTGCATTTCTTCCGCGTCGCGCGCGTCCGTGAGCGCGGTGGGATGCAGGTTGCCGTCCCCCGCATGGCCGAAGGTGCAAATCTGCACGTCGTATTTCCGGGCAATGCGCTGGATCGCCAGGACCATGTCGGCGATTTTCGACCGGGGCACGGTGGCGTCCTCAAGGATGGTCGTCGGACGCAGGCGTGAAAGGGCGGCCAGCGCGCTGCGCCGCGCCGCCATGATTTTCTCCCCTTCCTCCGGCCTTTCGGCGACGCGAACCTCCAATGCGCCTTCATTGCGGCAAATGTAGGAGATCAAGTTCAGATCCCGCCGCACCTGCTCCTCCTCGCCGTCCTGCTCGATGGCCAGGATCGCCTTGGCGTCGGCGGGAAGCCCGACCCTGGCGAAGTCCTCCACCACGCGGATCGTGGCCTGGTCCATGAACTCCAGCGTGCAGGGGATGATCCGGGCGGCGATGATGCTGGATACCGAACGGGCCGCACCGTACAGGTCTCCGTAAACCGCGACCATGGACAGGCGGAACGGCGGCTTGGGCACCAGCCTGAGGGTCGCTTCCGTAATGATCGCCAGGGTCCCGCCGGAACCGACAAGGAGCCGCGTCAGGTCATACCCCGCCACGTCCTTCACCAGCTTGCCCCCGGTTCGGATCACGTCTCCGTTCGGAAGCACGGCTTCCAGCCCCAGCACGTAGTCCTTCGTCGTGCCGTATTTCAGCCCGCGCAGGCCGCCCGAGCCGAGGGCGATGTTGCCTCCGAGGGTGCAGATCACCATGCTGCTTGGATCCGGAGGATAGAAGAGTCCGGCCCTTTCCACCTCTTCGTGGAACGCCTTCGTGTTCAAACCGGGCTGCACCGTGGCCGTAAGGTTCTCACAGTCGATCTCGAGGAGCCGGTTCATCCGCGTCATGACCATGACCAGCTCCCCCTCCCCCGGCACCGTTCCCGCGCACAGGTTGCTGCCCGCGCCGCGGGTGACCACGGGAATGCGGTATTCGGAGCACACCTTCATGATCTCCGACACCTGCCAGGTCGCTTCCGGGAACACGACCCCGGCCGGTTTGGTCCGGTATGCCGGCGTCGCGTCGTAACTGTATGACACCCTTGTCTGCTCGTCGTCCCTGAATCCCTGCGGTCCCAAAATGTCCATGAGCCGCCTGCGCACCGGTTCCTCCAGCACCTGTCCAACCTCCGCCCGCAAAGTGTAAGAGTCTTTGACGTTTGCGCTAATTTATCATGTCATCGGATGACTTTTTCATGTTATAATTAAAACATACCAACCGCCCGCTGTAAATCGGTCCAGCGGCACATTTTCGCCGTTTCCGGGGAGGCAGGTCCGGAATGAAAATCCGCAAAACCTACGAGCTGGTGGCCGATTCGATCCGGGAAAACATCGAAAAGGGAACCTGGCCGCCGGGAACGAAACTGCCGTCCGTGGAGAAGCTCGCCGAGCAGTTTCAGGTGGGGAGGTCCTCCATCCGCGAAGCGCTGATGGCGCTGCAGGCCGCCGGCCTGGTGCGGGTGCGCCACGGGGGCGGCACGTTCGTGAGCGAGCCCGGCGAAACATCCCGCACGCCGCCCCTGGTCACGGATGCCGGACGGCTGACGCAATGGCTGGAGTTCCGCCGCATCCTGGAAACGGAAAGCGCCCGCCTGGCGGCGCAAAGGCGAACCGCGGCGCAACTCGGACAACTGCGCGCCGTGCTGGACGAGATGGAACGCGAGCGGGACGAAACGATCCTGGAGCAGGCAGACCGGCGGTTCCACCTGCTCATCGCCCAGGCGACGGCCAATCCGTGGATTGGCCACGCCCTGGAGAACGTGTTCGCTTCCATGGGAGGCGCCATGCGGGAAAGCCGGCGGCTGTGGCTGTTCGGGGAACGGGCCGAGGCGGCCCGCCTGATGGAAGAGCACCGGGCGATCTTTGAACGGATTGAAGCCGGGGATGCGGACGGAGCCGCCAAAACGATGGAAGGCCACCTGGTCAAGGCGGCCCGGACGTTGCGGCGGTGGTTTTAAGGCTCGAAGCCGGATCGGTCCCCGTCCGCCAGCTCTTCCTTCGCCAGCCTGCGCAAGGCTTTTTCGTCAATCCCCCGCTGGCAGAACCGAAACTCCCGGCCGGTCAGCCGCCGCGTGTGAAAACGGCGCCGGGATGGAGCAGCCGCTCCGTAAATCGCCTCACATGCTCCCAGCCGTCATATTGGTGCCCCTGAACTGAACGCGGGTTCGTCAGCCCAGCGGGTATCCCCGCAGATAGCGGCCCATCAGGCGCCGGGCCCGTTCCAGCGCCTCCTCCCGGGTTTCGGCCGGCACGACGATCAAGAGCCCCGAGTTCGCGTCCCAAGAACTCCGTCGCTCGCCGTCATCGGTGATTTCTTCGTCTTCGTATTTCGCGACGGCGAATTCGCGGAGATCGCGCCCGGCGTATAGGCCGCCGTAGGAGTACAGGCGGATGCCGGCGGAAAACGGACGATTCTCTTCGGCGGCATAGACGGTGTATACGATCGGCCAAAAATCTCCCTTTCCGAACCGGATCTCGATCCGGCGGGCATTTGGGGGAACGGGAATCGGGTCGTTTTCGACTTCGAAAAGGCCCCTGAAGGTGTGCGCGCCGAACAGGCTCCAACGAATGTTGCCGTCGAAGCGGACGGTCACCGGCTTCACTTCTTCTTCGTTTTCAGCGCCCAGGCGAATCATCAGGCCTTGATGGACAGCCGAATATCGGTGGGGAAACGCGTACTGCCAGAGGACATACGCCGTCGCAAGGGCCGCCGCCGCAATCAGCAGGGTGACGGCTGTTGTTTTGAATGAAACCTTCTTTTTTGCTTTCATCCGGAAGTCCACCCCGTCTTGTCTCCACACCGCGTCGGCGGCGGTAGGGCCGCAAACGGCGCGTCCCGTTGGGAGACCGGCCGCCGCCAGACGCGCGATCCGGTAACCGCCAACGTCCGGTTCGGTCATCGCCAGACGTACCCGGTCTTTCCAGACGTATCCGGTCGCGCCAGACGTACCCGGTCTCTCCAGACGAACCCGGTCGCGCCAAACGCCCGGTCCGGTTAACGTCAGACTGCTTCATCAGTGCGTCCTCGGAATGAGAAACGCCCTGTCGCATTTGTCGAAGCCGATGCGGGGGTAGTAGTCCACCGCTTCCGGCGCGGACACGAGGATAATGGCGACCTTTTCTCCCAGCCGCTCTCTGAGGAGCCGGACAAGTTCCTTTCCGATGCCCTGTTTCTGATATTCCTTCCGCACCGCGAGATCGGAAAGATAGCAGCAATAGACAAAGTCCGTCAAGGCCCTGGCGATCCCGACCAGCTTCCCGCCGTCCCAGGCGGTGAGCGTCAGATTGGCATGCTCGAGCATGGTGCGGATGCGGGCGAGGTCATCCACCGGACGACGGATGCCGGAGCTTCTGAACACATCCGCCACGTCCTCCGCGCGGACTTCCTCGTTGATTCGGTAGGAAATGGACACGGATCTGCCTCCTTTGGACGGATGTATTTTTTTCCCGGATGCGCTGAATCCGATGAAAACGGAAAAAACAGGATGTTCTCGGGAAAAGATCCCCATATGTTACCACGGCGTTTTTTCCGCATCAATCCGTTACGCCTTTTCGCTCTCGTTCCGCAGGGAAGCCAGGTGTTCGAGATGCCGGAATCCCCAGTCGCACATCGATTTCAGAATGGGGGCGAGGGTTTTTCCGTGGTCGGTCAGCTCATATTCCACCCGCGGCGGAATTTCCGGGTAGACCGTCCGCCGGACCAGGCCGTCCCGTTCCATTTCCCGAAGTTGGCTCGTCAGGGTGCCCTGGGTCACCTCCGGCAGCAGGCGGCGCAGTTCTCCGAATCTCTTGGTGCCTTCATGGTACAGGATGAAAAGGATAAGCGGCTTCCATTTGCCTCCGGCGGCCCGCAGCGCCGCCAAAATCCCCTCTTTGGAATATCCGGTCCTCGTTCCTTCCGGCACGTCGCGCCCTCCTCTCTCATGCACCATCTTAACACGACCGCGCGTCCTGGTTGGCATTTTTTTCGCACGGGTTGGACGAAAGCGCCTGCCCGCCCCGGTTTGTCACGAGACGCACGGTACGGTCCGCGGTACCTTGTCCGGTGCGGGGAACCGGGTACGGCTCACCGTACTTTGTACCATTTAAATGCGTACTTTTAAAAGATTACCAGTTGCCTTATGATGGTCCGGGGTGATGCTTATGGAGATTTCCCTGAAAGATAAAGTCGCATTGGTGACGGGCGCCAGCCGCGGCATCGGCCTGGCTGTGGTCCGGGAACTTGTGGAAACGGGGGCGCAGGTCTTGGCCTCGGCGCGCCGGCCGTCGCGGGAGCTGATGGAGCTCGCGCAGACGGGACGGGTGATTCCCGTGGCGGCCAACGCCGCCACCGCAGAGGGCGCCGCACGGCTGGCGGATGAAGCGAAAAGCCGGTTCGGCGCTGCGGACATCCTGGTCAACAACATCGGCGCGACCGACCCGCGCCGGGGCGCGGGATTTCTCGCCATCACCGACGAGGAATGGGACGAAATGGTGCAGGTCAACCTGATGAGCGTCGTGCGGACGACCCGGGCGGTGCTGCCGCTGCTCATGCAAAGGGGCGGAGCCATCGTGAACATTTCCACGATGAACGCCATTCAGCCGGCGCCTCCGATCCCCGCGTACAGCGCCGTCAAGGCCGCCGTGACCAATCTGTCGCGGAGCCTGGCGGAAGAATTCGGCCCGCGCGGGGTGCGGGTCAACACCGTGGCGCCGGGTCCGACGCGGACGGCCATGTGGGACGGCGCGCCCGCCGACACGCGGGAACTGGCCTCCCTCTTCGGCATTACCCTCGGGCGTTTCGCGGAACCGGAAGAGGTGGCCCGTCTCGTGGTGTTTCTCGCTTCCCCGCTGGCGTCGATGATCACGGGCGCGCATGTGGTCATCGACGGCGGACTGGTCAAGACGATCCATTGACGACGGAAAGGAAGCCGGTCCATGAGCCGCATTCGAAGGGTTGCTTCCGGCGGCGTCCTGTGGGTGCTGGGCGCGGCGCAGCTGATGATCCTGCTGGACACGTCCATCGTGCATGTGGCCCTCCCCAGCATCCGGGAAGAGTTCGGTCTCCCGCCCCATCGGCTGCAATGGACGGTGACGGCGTACGCGCTGGCCTTCGGCGGCTTTCTCCTGCCGGGCGGGCGCCTGGGAGACCTGTTCGGACGGCGGCGGATGCTGACGGCCGGCATGGCGCTGTTTGCGGCGGCTTCAGCCCTGGGCGGCTTCGCGCCCGACGGCGCCGTGCTGATCGCCGCCCGGGCCGCGCAAGGGCTGGGCGCCGCACTTGCGGCGCCCGCCGTTCTGGCGCTGCTGGCGGCCCATTATCCGGAAGGGAAAGCGCGCCACCGGGCCCTCGGCATCCTCGGTACCGTGTCCTCCCTCGGGTTCACCCTCGGCCTTGTGCTGGGGGGAGTGCTGACGTCCGCGTTGGGTTGGCGCTGGGTGTTTTTCGTGAACGTGCCCGTTGGAGCTGCGTTGGCCTTCCTCGCGCCCAGCGTGCTGCGGGAATGCGGCGGGCTGAGGCAGCCCCTGGACGTCCCCGGCGCCGTCACGGCCACGGCGGGCCTGGCGCTCCTCGTTTACGCCTGCTCGTCGGCCGGCGCGGGCGCGGGAACGGAAACCGTTTGGACCTGGAGCGCTTTGGCCTTGTCGATTGCCCTGCTTTTCGCCTTTCTCATGATCGAAGCCCGTCGCGCGTCGCCCCTGGTGCCCCTTGCGCTGTTTCGCAGCCGGACTTTTGCGGGGACGCTGGCCGCCGGGGGCGCGTTCGGCGCGATCATGGGGACGTCGATTTTCCTGCTCACCCTTTATTTGCAGGAAATGCTCGGCTTCGACCCGCTGAAGACGGGGTTTGCCTTTCTGCCGCAGGAAGGCGTGGTGCTTCTGGCTTCGCCGCTTGCCGGCCGAGCCGTCGGCAGATTCGGGCCAAAGGCGGTGCTGGCCGGCGGCATGGTTTTTTTCGGCGCCGGCATGCTGACGCTGTCGCGCTTGTCTGCGCAAGGCGATTACTGGAGTACGGCGGTTCCCGGACTGCTCTTTGTCGGTCTGGGCGTTTCCTGCGTCATCGTGGCGGGCGCCGCCGCGGTGACCGCTGCCGTGGATCCGGAACGGCACGGCCTGGCTTCCGGCCTGTGGAAC
>LZRV01000058.1 GCA_002159065.1 Paenibacillaceae bacterium ZCTH02-B3
TGTTGACGCTGGTTTCCCGTTCCGCCTTGACGCGAAAACGCTGGCGATCCCTTTGCTCAAGGATGATCTGATCCAACATCTCCAGCGCTGTCTTCATCGCGCTGGCGAACGCTTCCTGCATCTCCCGCAACATCCACTGCTCAAGCTCTTTCATTGTGGGAATGATTGTGGTAAAGTGCTGCACAGGAGCTTCCTCCTCTTGGTTTGTGTTTTTTGGCAAATTCACTTTACCAAGGGAGAAGCTCTTTTTCTATGTTCGCTTTTTCCAGACTTTACCCCCACGCAAATTTTACTCTAACCGCGGGCATTTTTGTTCGGACATATCGTCCTTCGCCAATTAACGCGGCAACCGCAACCCGCGTGTCAAACCTTGAAAAAATGTCTTGAACCGCCGGGAGGGAGAGGATTATACTGAACACGAGTTGGGCAAGCCAATCCCATGGTCCGGAAAGGAGGAGCCGGCATGAATGGAGATTCGCCCGAACCCGAGGCACGACGATGGACCGTCCGTAACTTCCGGCGGACGCCGCGTCCGCGATCAGGGGCCCCGCGCCGGCTTCTCCGGCGAGCGGCCTTCCGCGGACCGGTTCCCGCATGTACTGCGAATTCGGCATGCGAAGGAGCGACCATGGATGAAAATCAGACGCGTCAACCGCGGCGTTTTCACGTTGCTGGACAATCTCGATGAAGCGCTCGTGCCTCCTTCCGAGGGCTTTTACTGGATCGACGCGGATCTGGAAGACCTGTCCGTGTTGCAGCCGAAGTTCGGGCTGCACGACCTGGCGGTGGAAGACTGTCTTTCGGAGGAAGAACAGCGGCCCAAACTGGAAATCTACGACGACCACTATTTCCTCGTGTTCAACAGCATCCGTTACGACGACAAGGAAATTTTCCTGCGGGCGCTCAACATTTTCCTGGGCAGGCACTACATCATCACCGTGACGGGCCAGAAGATCAACGAGCTGCGCACGGTCAAGCCGATCCTCCTCGAAGAGGAGGTCGACTCCCCCGACCATTTCCTGTACCATCTCGTCGACCGGGTGGTGGACAATTATTTCTCGGTGGCGGACCGGGTGGAAGACCACATCGAGAATCTGGAAGAAGAAATCCTGATGAACATCCAGAAATCCCATCTGAACGAAATCATCCGGCTGCGCCGGGAAATCCTGTGGCTGAAAAAGGGACTCGGCCCGCAGCGCGACGTCATCAGCATGCTGCACAAGCGGAACCTGGCGCTGATCGACGACGAGCTGCAGCAATACTTCGGCGACATTTACGAAAACATGGTGAAGATCTCGGAAACGTTCGAGACGTTCCGCGATTTGATCGGCAACCTGCGCGAAGCGTACCAGTCCAGCGTGGACAACAAGGCCAACGAAACGATGCGCATATTTACGGTGATCGCGGCCATCTTCATGCCGCTGACCTTCATCACCGGCATTTACGGCATGAACTTCGAATACATCCCCGGCATGGACAGTCCTTACGGTTCCGTGGTGTTGCTAACCCTCATGGCGATTTTGGGCGGCGGCATGTTCTTTCTGTTCCGCAAGAAAAAATGGCTCTGACGAAAAAGAAGGGCCGGCTTCGCACCGGATGCGTCCGGGTGCGTTCCGGCCCGTTTTTTGGCAGGGAAAATTCGGATAGATGTCCGGCATCCGGATCGTCACCGTGGCGCCGTGCCGATCGGCAATGGGGGCCACGACCAGCGCATCGCCGGTGGGGGCGGTTTCTCCGTTCGGCAGTTGCTGGCCGCCCGGCGCCATCTGCGTGAAATTTTTCGGCTTGAGGGGCGCGATCCACCGGTCCGCCGGGCGGCCTTCTTCCGCCAGGCCGTACAGCATGCCGGATGCGACCCGGGTGACCGGCCGGTAGGGCTGGGAAAGATCGATTTCAAAGCTGGACACGGCTTCCGCCGCATCGGACGGCATCACGGTTCTCAGCCTCCTTCTCGCGTTTCCGGATTGTTCATCCGCGTTCCTGTTGCCTTATCCAGACCGTCATTTCGCCCGGCTGCCGGTTTCCCCAATAAGCATATGGAACAAAGGTGACCGTCGTTTTCCTCAGCCGTCCGGAATATTCTCCGTACAGCGCATTTCCCCATGCTTCGGAATCGGAACGATATCCGTCCGCTCGGATGACCACGATGCCGCCCATCAGATCCTGCCGGAATTCGGTCCGGAATTGCGGATCGGCGGACAGGCGGATATCCGCCAGATTGGCCCCGTTGTCGGCTTCCTCCAGGCAATAGACGAGCGGTCCCCGCTGCAAGGCCACTTTTCCGGCATTCTCGCGGACAAGGGGGTGGGCGGCCATCCTCCTGACCCGCATCGGGAAGTGAAGTTCGATCCGGTCGCCGTTTCGCCATTCCCCCGCGAGCCGGATGTACCCTTTCTGCAGCGCCCCGCGGGCGTCCACCGGTTCGCCGTTGACGGAAACATCGGCCTCGTCCGCCCAGCCGGGCCATCGGAAGAACAGATTGAAGGAGACCGGCTCCGCACACTCCACGCTGACGGCGATGCGTCCATCCCAGGGATAATCCGTTTCCATGGCGAGCCGCACGCTTCGGCCGTTCACTTCAAATTCGCTCCGGCTTCCCGCGTACAGGTGATAATAGACGTTCCCGTTTTCCGCGGTGCAGACGTACCGGTTCAGCGATGCGACGAGCCGGGCGATGTTGGGCGGGCAGCAGGCGCAGCCGAACCAGGGCACGCGTTCCGTTTTCACGTGTTGCATGTCGTGCCTGAAGCGCGCCGTCGGCGGATGCACTTCCAGGGGATTGACATAAAAATACCGTTTCCCGTCCAGCGAAATTCCGCTCAGCACCCCGTTGTAGAGCGCCCGTTCCATGACGTCCGCATATTTGGCGTCCCGGTCGAGCCGGAACATGCGCGAGGCCCAGAACACCAGCCCGATCGCGGCGCAGGTTTCCGCGTAAGCCGTGTCGTTCGGCAGATCGTAGTCGATGGTGAAGCGTTCGCCATGCTCCTGCGATCCGATGCCGCCGGTGATGTACATGCGTTTTTGGGTCACGTTGTCCCAAAGGCGGAAAAGCGCATCTTTGAGGCTGCCGTCATCGGTCAGCCAGGCCAGGTCGGCCATGGCGGAATAAAGATACATCGCCCGGACGGCATGGCCTTCCGCCGTCCGTTGCTCCCGCACCGGCGCGTGGGCCTGATGGTAGTCCAGATGGAACCAGCGATCCTTATACGCGCCGCCAAACGTGGGTTCATCCAGCAGAAAGCTGGGCTGCCTTCCCCGTTCATCGATGAAATATTTCGCCAGCTGAAGGTATGATTCGTCGCCCGCAGCCCGATAAAGCTTCACCAGGGCCAGCTCGATCTCTTCATGGCCGTCGTAGATGCGTCTCTGCCCGGGGTTCGGCCCGATTTCCCGGCGGATCAGATCGGCGTATTTCCGCGCGATCGACAGGAAATTCGTCTTGCCGGTCGCTTCATAGTGGGCCACCGCCGCTTCGATCAGGTGCCCCGCGCAATACAGCTCGTGGCCGAAGGACATGTCCTTCCATCTCCGATCCGGAGCCGCGATCGTGAAGTACGTGTTCAGATAGCCATCGTCGCGCTGCGCTCGGCCCAAAAGCTCCACCACTTCGTCAATGAGGCGCTCCAGTTCCGGATTCGGCGCGTATTGGAGGCTGTAGCACGCGGCTTCCAGCCATTTGGCGACGTCGCTGTCCTGGAATACCATGCCGTGGAACGCCCCCTGCACCTCGCCGGCGGCGATGCGGAAATTTTCCACGGCATGGCTCGGTTCGGCGCCCGGAATCTGGTCGTTCAGCGCTTTCCATTGATGGGGGATCACCTCTTCGGCCATCAGCCTCGCGCGGGGAGCCCAGAAACGATCCTCGAACACCACGTTCACGAGCCGTCATTCTCCTTTCAATCCGGAAAGTGTGACACCCTTGACGAACAAATCCTGGGCGAACAGAAAGATGATGGTCATCGGCAAAATGCTCAGGGTCGTGGCCGCCATGAGCGCCGGCCAGTCCGTCGAATAGAGGCCCTGCATGTTGGCCAGGCCGAGGGTCAGCGTCATCTTGCTTTCGGTATGCAGATAGATCAGCGGATTGATGAAATCGTTCCAGGTCCCGATGAGGACGAAAATGCCCAGCGTCGCCATCGCCGGCTTCGAAAGCGGCACGAAAATCCGCCAATAGATGCCAAACGGCGTGCAGCCGTCGATTTTGGCCGCCTCCTCCAGCGCCGACGGGATCGTCAGGAAAAACTGACGGAGCAAAAACGTGCCGAAAGCCGAGACCAGCGCCGGCAGGATCAGGGCGGCGTGCGAGTCGACCAGCCCGTAAAACCTCATGAGCAGAAAATTGGGGATCATCGTCACCTGCGGCGGAATCATCAGCGTCGCCAAATAGACGCCGAACAGCCCGTCGCGAAGCGGAAACCGGAGCCGGGCAAAAACGTAACCCGCCATCGAACTGGTGACAAGCTGGGCCGCGGTTACGATCAGGGTGACTTTTACGCTATTCAGGAAAAACCGGAAAAACGGAAACCGTTCCGTCATGACCAGATAATTTTCAAACTTGAGCCGTTCTCCGAAAAAACGCGGCGGGTACGTGAATACCTCGCTCAAGTCCTTCAGGGAGGTGGCGATCATCCAGATGAACGGAAACAGCATGATGACCGATCCGGCCGCGAGCACGCCGTGCGCCAGCCATTTCATCCTTCGGTTGATGCCCATTCGCGCGAAGCCTCCCGTCAGTAGAATACGCCCACTCTTTTTTGCCGCATGAACTGCAGCAGCGTAAGAAACAGCACGACGAAGAACAGCACATAGGCGACGGCGCTGGCGTAACCCATGTCAAAAAACTGGAAGGCGTTCTGGTAGATATAATAGACCAAAACGGACGTCGACCGCGCGGGACCGCCCTGCGTCATCAGATACACGACGTCGAACACCTGGAAGGAGTTGATGATCGCCATCACGGTGACGAAAAAGGTGGTCGGCGCAAGAAGCGGAACGGTGATATGGCGGAAACGGGCCCACCACCTGGCGCCGTCGATGGCCGCGGCTTCATAGTAGGTATCCGGAATGGACTGCAGGCCCGCGAGAAAAATCAGCATGTTGAACCCGAGGTTTTTCCAGACCGCCGTGATGATGACCGCGACCATGGCCCATTTGGTGCTGGTCAGCCAGGTCGGTCCCCGGATGCCGAACCAGCTCAGCACGTAATTGAGGAGGCCGAATTCCGGATTGTAGATCCACTGCCAGATGACCGCAATGGCCACCATCGAGGAAATGACCGGAATGAAAAAGGCGGCCCGGTAAAACCGGACGAAGCGAATCTTCTGGTCCAGCATGAGGGCGAGAAACAGGGAAAGGGCGATCCCGACCGGCACGCTGACCGCCGAAAAATAGATCGTGTTCCAAAACACTTTGGCGAACACGCCGTCCTCGAACAGTCGCCGATAATTGGCCAGCCCGGCAAACTCGGGGTCCGCCGGCAGTTCCCACCGGGCGAAACTGAGGGCGAACGTGGCGCCGACGGGAAACACGATGAAGACGAGAAAACCGAGCAGGTTGGGCAGCAGCATGAGAAACGCCCATATGCCGTCCTTGTAAAAAAGCGCGTTTAGCCGATTCATTCCTTCACCCCAAAAAGGAGCCCGGACGCATCCGATGCCGCTTCCGGGCTCCCGCGATGAACATGGCCTTTCGCCGGTGCGGATTCAGAGGTCCGCCATGATCTGGTTTACGGCGGTTTCAATGTTTTTCAGCGCCGTATCGAGATCAAGGCCGCCGTAGAAAAACGCGTCAAGCTGGGCGGCGGTTTCCTCCTGGATCCGCTGGCTGGGCAGCATCGCGTAGGAGTAGACCTTGGAGCCGAGGAAATAGGGAATCAGCTTTTCAAAACCTTCCGGATGGACGCCTTCCGTCAGCCATTTTTGAATCCCTTCTTTCGTATAGAGGGACTTGCGGTTCGGCAGCCACAGACCCGCCCGCACGTTTTGGAGCTGGTATTCTTCGGAAGAGAGGAATTTGACCAGTTTCCAGGCTTCCTCCGGATGTTTGGTGTTTTTCGAAGCCACGTGCAGATGGGCTTGCGCGTGGGTGACGGCTTCCTTGAATTTGGGCAGGACGCCGACGCCGACCTCGAAATCCATGTGGGACAGCTCCTGCAGCGCCCAGGAACCCGTCACCAGCATGGCGATTCTGCCGGTCTGCAGCATTTGCGAAGCGCTCATGCCGGCGTTTTGCAGGAGACGGGCTTCCGGACTGGCGCCCTCGACGACCCGCAGGTCGTAGATTTTCTGGAGCACTTCCCGGACTTCGGGCGTGTTGGCGGCGGAAGCGGTGTAGTCTTCGTTGAACCAGTTGCCGCCGTTGGACATGATGAGCGCAAGGGTTTGATAATAGTCTTCCAGACCGTACACGCCGTACTGTTCCACGCGGTCTCCGCTTTTGATCGTGAGGCGCTTGGCCACGTCGACGAACTCTTCCCAGGTCCAGGCTTCGGCCGGATCGCTCGGCGGATAAGACATGCCCGCCTTGTCAAAAATGGCCTTGTTATAGAACAGCACGGGAGCCACGATGCAGGACTGGATCCCGTAGAAATGGCCGTCGACGGTGCTCAGCATATAGGACGAATCGATGAGGTCATCCGTGGAAAAATCGCGGGCGATGTACTCGTCCAGGTTCAGCAGATAACCCCGTTTCACGAAATCCCGGTAATAATCGCTTTGCAGGAAGAACACGTCGGGCTCTTCGCCCCCGAGGAACATGGTCTGCATTTTCGCCACGTAATCGGTGCCCGTCGGAAGCGTGGTGTACTCCACCCGGATGTTCGGATTTTGCTGCATGAACATTTCCAATCCTTTTTTTACGCTTTCCGTCTCCAGGGGGCTCACTTCCCAGCCCATGAACCGCAGGGTCACGACTTCTCCATCCGCAGCGGATGACGAGGGAGCCGCGCTTTGCCGGGGACCCGAATCGTTGCCCTGACCGGAACTTCCGCTGCACGCGGCCAGGACCAGGGCCAGAACCGTAAGACAGGACCAGACGACGACCATCCGTTTTTTCATGCCCAAAAACCCTCCTTCGCGTTTCCTGGTTGCAGCGCGATTGAAGCGGTTTCACCGGCTGCGATCCCAATATAGCGCGGAAAAGGAGGGCAAAAATTGCAACCTTTTTGGAAAATGGCATTTCATTGGGGAAAATAGGGGGCCACCAGTTCCCGGATTTCGTCAAGGGCTTCCCTGGCGCGCTTTTGGCCGAGCCAGACCGGGATCAATTCCCTTTTCACGATCGGAAAAATTTCCGCCTGATGCTTCAGGTAGTAACCGATCCCTTTCACGCCGTTTTTCAGGAGCTGATTCATCATCGCATCGGCAAATCCGGGCGGGTGCGCGGCGGGGTTCGCGCCGACCCAGCGGTCGATCAGCGCCGGATCGGTGTACCAGGCTTTCAGCGTCGGCATCCACAGCCCGTCGGCGTACAGATCGATGGCCTCGTTCGGATCCAGCAGCCATTTGAGAAGCAGCCACGCTTCTTCCGGATGCCGGGTCGAAGCGAAGATCACATTGGCGCCCGACAGCGCGACGGTCACGCTGTCCTTCAGCTTCGGCAGGACGCCGATATCGTAGTTGACGCCCGCTTTGCCAAGATCGAGATTGATCCACTGACCGTCGATGATCATGGCCGTGAGACCGGCCTGCAGCGCAACGTTCAAGGCCGGCATCGACTTCGATTCGAACGGGGAAGGCGCCACATGATGGACATTGATCAGGTCGGCCAGCATCTGGATCGCCTGGGCCGCTTCCGGTTCGTGCAGGAGGAACTGTTCCCCGTTCCCGTCAATCCAGCGCCCGCCGTTGCTGAAGACAAAATTGCTGATCGGTTCGCTCCAGGTCTCGAACATGACGCCGTACCGGACGATCCGGTCCTTGTCGAAGTCGGGATGGTGGGCGTTTCGGCCCTTGTCGTCCAGCGTCAGGCGCTTGGCCGCATCGACGAACTCCTCCCACGTCCAGGCCTCTTCCGCCCGGGAAGGCGGCGGATCGATGCCGGCCTCTTCGAACAGATCTTTCCGGTAAAACAACCCGTAGCACTCGACGGCGATGCTCACGCCCCAGGCTTCTTCGGGTTCAATCTGGTGCCAGACGAAATCGAGGAATTCTTCCCTGGACAGATTTTCGTCCCGGTCGATGAACGCGAACAAATCCAGAAATTTGCCCTGCTGGGCGAGCAGTTCGCCCAATTCGGTGGTCATGTAGCCGAGATCCGGTTCCTCGTTGGCCGAGGACATCGCCAAGAGTTTCGTGTTGTAATCCGGATTCGGAATCTGGACGGCCTCCACGGAAATCCAGGGATACCGCTCCATGAATTTCGCCATGGCCTGCTCAATGGCCCGTTTTTCCTCGATGCTTCCCCAATAGGTAAACCGGAGGCGGACCGTGGCCTGGGAATGGGCGGCGGGCGCGTCCCGTTCCCCCGGCCCGAAATCGCCGATTGCCAGGCAGACGGCGAGGACCAGGACGGCCGCGCCCGCGATGATGACCGGCATTCTACGTGGCAAGGCGCATCCCCCCTCCCTGCCGTTCCAAGCCGGGGAGCAGAATCGTCACCCGCGTGCCTTCCCCCGGTTTTGAATCGACGGTCAGTCCGTACGGTTCTCCGAAGTAAGCCTTGATCCGTTCGTTTACGTTCATCAGTCCGACCCGTCCGTCGCCCCGGAGAATCTTCTCCAGCTTCTCTTCGCTGATGCCGCGGCCGTTGTCCTCGACGACAAACCGGGCATTGGGTCCGTCCCGCTTGCATTCAATCCGGACCTTCCCGTCCTTCCTGACCCCGTCGAGTCCGTGCACAAAGGCGTTTTCCACGAGCGGCTGCAGGAAAAACTTGGGGACCGGCAGCGGATTCAGGGAGGCGTCGATGTCGTATTCGACTTCAAACGCGCCTTCAAACCGCATGGTCATGATCCGGATGTAGCTTTTCAGATACGTCAGATCGGTTTCAAAGGGAACAAGGGGCGTGTCGTTGCGGATCAGGTACTTCATCATGTTGGACAGGCTGACGACGATCTCGCTGATCTCGTACTCTTCCTTCTCCAGGGCCATCAGGCTGACCATGTTCAGCGTGTTGGACATGAAATGGGGATCCAGCTGCAAGTTGAGGGCCTTGATCTGGGCTTCCTTTTCCCGGATTTCGCGTTCGTAATTTTCCTGGATCAGGCGCTGGATGTTTTCGTTCATCTCCTTGAATTTCCGCATGACGACCTTGAACTCGTAGCTGCCCTTTTCTTCGAACCGGGTCTGAAACCGTCCTTCGCCGGTGCTGTTGATGGCCCGGATCATGGCGCGGAACGGCTCCGTGATCAGGCGGGACAGCACAATGGACAGACCGATGAACACGACCGCAATGCCGATGGCCGAAATGACCGCATTCGCGATGGAACGGGTCAGGGTGGTGCTGAGCAACGATTTGGGCGGAACCAGGGCGACGGACAACCAGTCCGTGACATCGGAGAGCGCAAAGGCGGCCAGATACGTCTCCGGGCCCATTTTCAGCATTTCGACGCCCTGCCCCTTTTCGAACAATCGCTCCAGATCGGGAATTTCGAGGCGGGAAGCGATCCGGTTTTCATCCGAATGGTAGATGACGCAGCCGCTTCTGTCGACGACGAAGTAAACGGCGTCTTCGGTCGGCAGGCTGCCTTCGATCACGTCTCCGAACAGCGATTCCTTGAAATTGACCACCAGCACCGGTTTTTCTTCCAGCTGGCGAAAAACCGCGTTCTGGGAATAAAAACCGTTCATGAGCGTAACGGCCGAAAACAGCCGCTTGTAATCGAACTCCTTGTCCTTCAGGTATTCGATGTCGTACATCTCGGCGAAGGAATAGGTCGGGACCCAGCGGGTTTTGCCTTCGCCTTCCCATGCTGCCCGATACAGGCCGGTCGCGGGAAACGCGTCGTACGGAATGAAATCTTTGGCGTGCTCGCTGTTTACGGAGGAAGCCGTTCCGAAAGTAAAATAGGACGTGACCAGCAGAGCGGAGTACACGTCTTTCGATTGCCCGAAATATTTCGCCAGAACCGTGCGCAGATGAATGTCCGAGATCAGGATGGACACCATGTCCGTCCGATCCACCCGGGACAAAATGTCGTAAGCGTCGCCGTCCATCATGAATCCCTGGATCATCTCCCGAACCCGGGACAGCTTGGCGTCGAGGAGTTCATTGTTCTTTTGCACGATCGTGTGCATGTCGTTCTGGCTCAGTTCCAGCACGGTGCTTCGGTTCAGCCGGTAATGGCTGTAACTCAGAAAAACAAGCTGGATCACGAGCAACAGGATGAAGGTGGCCATCAATTTCGTGTGCAGCCGGCTGCTTTCGATGCGGTCCAGCCATTTCCGGATCATGTCGTCCCTCTACCCGCCAGCTGGCGATACCGGTTTGGAGACAATCCCGTTTTCCGCTTGAACATGCGGATAAAATAGGCCGGATTGTGGAAGCCGACTTGCCGCGCAATATCGGCCACTTTGCCATCGGTGGTTTTGAGCAGGCGGCCGGCGTTTTCCAGGCGGATTTCCATGAGAACCTCAGAGAAATTTTTGCCGGTTTTCTCCTTGAACAATTTGCTGAAATAGGCGGGATGGAAATGATACTGCTCCGCCGCCTTGTCCAGCGTGATGTCTTCCATGTACCGCTGCCGGAGAAAATGGAGGCAGTCCTGGATGATGCGGGCGTTTTTGTCCTGCTGCACATTGCGGACCAGCCGTATGCATTCTTCCGCCCAGCGGGTGATCCCGCTGCGCAATTCGGACCGGGTTGACGCCCTCAAGGCCGCTTCCCGGTGGCGGGAAACCCAGGCGCCAAAATCGGGTTCCCCGATGAACGGCCTGAGCCGTTCCGAAGCCTCGGCGAGGAAATCAGCCGCCTGGTTTCTGCACACGCGGGGATCCAAATGGCGTCCGCCATCGGCCCCGTCGAAGCCCAGAAGCCGCCGGACGGCATCGGAAACGCACAGCCGGTCGCCTTTCAGGACGGATTGGACGAATGCGTCGACATCGGGCCGCCCTCCCGGAGCGGCGGGAAGAAACGGCTGCACCCGGTCGTGAAAGATGACCGGCGCATGTTCCAGATAAAACCGGTGCTCCAAAGCCAAAATGGCCTGCCGGTAGAGCATTGGGGCGCCGTCCAGCAGCCTTGCGGCCAATGAACTGACGCCGGCGACCAGAGAAGGATCGGCCGGCAGCAGGCATTCTTCAATCCTTCTGGATACGTTGGCGATAAATTGGGGTTTCGTCCATCGCCCGGTCTCGTGACCCGCCAGGATGACGATGCGCCCGGATTGGACGTCATCGGCGAAGGCGATCGCTTCCCCGGCCCCGGACAAGGCGTCCGCAGCCAGGTCTGGCAGGTACGGCCTTTTGTCCGGCTGTTGCGTTTCGGCGACGATAACAAGGCCTGGTTGGCGGGCCAGGGAATGTTTTTCGAGCTCTTCCCGTTCCTCCCGCCCGCCCAGGCCGTGGATGACCTTGCGCCACAACGCGGCTTCATAGGTCTTTCGCAGTTTCCGTTGCTGACGGTCTTTTTCCAGCAGTTCTTCGAAATGCCCCAGGACATCCAGGATGTTTTGGTAGCTGACCGGCTTGACGATATAGTCGATGACGCCCAGCCGGATGGCGGTTTTGGCGTAATCAAACTCGCTGTATCCGCTCAACAGGGCGATTTTGATGTCGTCGGAAACGGAACGGATCCGGCTGATCAATTCCAGGCCGTCCATGTTCGGCATGCGGATATCCGTGATGACGGCCTGAACCGGCTGCTGCCGGATCACGTTCCAGGCCGTTTCGCCGTCATAGGCTTCCGTTACGGTATAGTGGGGCTTCACTCTGCGGATGATTGCCGACAAGGACCGGACCTGGCGGACTTCGTCATCGACAATCAGCAAATGCACGGCCGTGCCCCCTCTTTCCATTCCCGTATGGTTCATGTTCATGTTGACTTGTAAGCGTTAACACTTTTATTCAATTATAAGTCATTCCCGGTCTTGCGCCGTATCAGTTTTTTTGGATTATAGTACTTTTTTTGTCATGCCCTTGTCCGCCCGTGCACCGGGACCGGACTTAGATCCGGTCCCGGGTTTGGTTTCGGTTCCGGACTTTGCCCCGGGTCCGGCCGCGGCCGGTCAGGATGCGCCGGCGGCCTGGCGGCGCCGGAACCGGATGCGGGCCAGCCTGAGCCTGCTGTATTGGATCACCGGATCTTCGGCCGATTCCCCGGACCCGTAGATGCGCTCATACAGCGGCTTCAGGTAACGGTCGCCCAGTTCGGCGAAAGCTTCCTCGAAACGTCTGAGCTCCTCTTCGGAAAGCGACGACAGCTCGCGTTCCACCAGCGGCAGCACGTCGTATCCCTCTTCGTCCAGTTTCTCCAGACGTTCCGCCAGTTCGCGCGGAGAACATTGCAACTGGCTTTCCAGTTCCTTGAGCGTCTTCCCCTCGCGGATCAGCGCCAGCAGCCGGTGCTTGGCCGCGATGGCTTCCCGGATTCTCGAGTATTTCTGCTCCCGCTGGGCGATGAGCCAGTCCGCCAGCATGTCCGGATCGACCCGTTCCGCCACCCATTCCAGCGGAAAACGGTGTTCCCGGCCCCTCTTCCGCAGGATTTCCAGCAGCTCGTTGCCGTACTTTTCCGCCTTCCATTTGCCGAATCCCGGAATCTGCAGCAGTTCCTCCGGCGTGTGGGGCACGTAGACCGCCAGCATGTGCAGTTCCCGGTTGGTGGCGATGAAGTAGGCCGACCGCTTCTCCTCGGCCGCCTTCGCCCTGCGCCAGGCTTTCAGCTCCTCCGTCGCTTCCGGTTCGGGCCGGGATTCCGCGTAGCACCGGATCAGCGTCTGCAGCGACGGCCTGCGCTCCCAGAACGGCAAATCCTCCAGCATGCCGTCGATCACCGGCCGGAAACCCCGACGCATGACGGTGGCGACGCCGTGCCGGAAGGAAGCCAGCAGTTCTTCCCAGCTCAGCCCTTCATACCATATGTCCCCGGACACGGCGTCATCCGGGGTTGCCGGTTCCGGGCTGCAGCCCGCCGTCCAGACGCCCTGATCCTCCCCGATGTAAACCTGGCACCGCTCGGGTTCTCCGGCTCCGCTCCAGCGTTCCAGCCGGTTGAGGAACACGATTTTCATGCCTTTTCCTCCTCCGCAAAAAACCGAAATATTTCCGGCAGCCCGGTCCGCGGCCGCGAAACGAAAAGCACCCCACCGCCTGAATGCGGTGAGGTGCTTCCCCAACCGAACTGCCTGTTTGTCCTAATATTAACATAGGTTCACAATGTTGGCAACCGGTTTTCGCGTTGTCGGCGTTTGCCTCTCCTTCGGATCGGTTGATTTCACGCGCAGGCTGTGCTATTATTTTTTACGCTTCGCCCGTTGATCTTTTTGGCGCGGAGCGGAACGCGCGGGTGTAGTTCAATGGTAGAACGCCAGCTTCCCAAGCTTGAGACGTGGGTTCGATTCCCATCACCCGCTCCATGACCTGCAAGCCCGAGAAGCCTTGTGCCACAAGGCTTCTTTTGTTTTGTTCCTTTGACTCCCAAACCAGATCGGGATCGACGCCTTTAAAGATATTTCCGCCGCTCGCTTCATTCACCTCATGTCGATCATTCGTCAGGAGGTTATCGATTCTCCTGCGCGGCTTCCAAAAGAACAGCCCTGCGACGCCTTACGGCCATCACAGGGCTTTACGCCTTCGATTTTTCCTCCATCAGTTCCAGCAGTTCCGGAAACCGGCGGATGACCGCATCCGCTCCGGCCAGCTCCTCTTCCCGGCCGAATCCGGCATAGGCGCAGCCGACGACCCGCAGGCCGTTTTGGCGGCCGGCCTCCACGTCGGACGAACGGTCGCCCACCATCCAGGCGTCGCGCACGCCGTGCCGGTCCATCAGCAGCCGGACCAGGTCCGCCTTGCGGGCGGTGCCGTACTGGCCGGCGCTGTACAGGCCTTCGAACAGATCGCCGATGCCCTTGTGTCTCGTCACTTCCCGGACGTAGGATTCCAGGCCGTTGCTGGCCACAAAGAGCCGGATGCCGCGCCGTTTGAGCTCCCGCAGCGTTTCCGGCACGCCTTCGAACAGATCCCCTTTTCCGGCGGCCAGTCCTTCCTCGCCGTATTGCATCAGCAGTTCGTTGGCCCGCTCCCGCGCCTCCGGCGAGCCGTCGGGGATGACCCGCTGCCAGATGTCTTCGAGCAGCATGCCGAGCGAACTGTAGAACCGTTCCACCGGCGGGGTCGGCTTCACGTACAGTCCTTCGTCGCGCAGGGTGTCGAAGATGCGCCGGTACACCGGTTCCAGCAGCGTCTCCGACCGGAAAAGCGTCCCGTCCAGATCGAAAATGACGGCTTCCGGCGCCGGCCATGCCTTTTTCGTCGCGCGTTCCATCCGTTTCACTCCGTTTCTCCCCGATTCATGATAGCCCAACGCCCGCCGGAACGCAAAAACCGGGCCCCGGAAGCCGGGCGCCCGGAGTCCGCCGATGGGTGGACAATCGCGGATCGCGGAGGTAAGATTTTTTTGCCGCGGAAAAAGCGGGTGCGCGATGCGGGCGGTGGCGGTTTTTCCCCGCGGGGCCGTATAATGCAAATAAAGACCGCAAAGGGGTTTTTCCCATGAAACAGCCGGATTTCGACTTTTTGCTGGACATAAACGAACAGACGTCCACCCGCTACGTTACGTTCATCACGCCGAACCTGAACCGTTTTGACCTGGCCGTCCTGACAACCGACCGGTTTTACGGGAAAAAGATCGTCATCGACCTGCAGACGGGAAGAAGCGGCATCCTCGGCCCCGACGATCTGGAGGAAGAAGGGGTGCTGGAGTCGGTGTTCCGCATTTCGGAGGAGCAAGCCCGGGAACTGGCGGAGTTCCTCTCGATGGTGCTGGGCGCCGTCACCTTCACCGATTGACGGCACCCGGACCACCGGAACCGGCACCGACAGGCCGTTTACTCCGCTTTGACGCCCCACACCCGGTTGAACTCTTCTTCCCTGTACCCGACGGTAACGCTGCGTCCGTCCGTGACCACGGGACGTTTGATGAGCATCCCGTTGCCGGCCAGAAGGGCGATCTGCTCTTCTTCCGGCATGCCTTCCAGGCGTTCTTTCAACCCCATCGAACGGTACGCCTCCCCCGACGTGTTGAACCACTTTCGAACCGGAAGGCCGCTTTGGGCGATCAATTGCCGCAGTTCCTCTTCCGAAGGCGGCGATTCTTTCAGGGGAACCAGTTCCAGCGGCACGTCCAGGGACTTCAGATGGCCGATCGCTTTCCGGCATGTCCCGCACGCGGCATGATAGTACACTTTCAGCGGTTTCCCGCCAGGGTCTTTCGGGCTCAATCCTCGACACTCCCTATTTCAGATTTATAAGCAGCGTTTCCAGGCGCTCCATGTCGGCGGGAAGGGGGGCTGCAAGCTCCAACGGCTCTCCCGACACCGGATGGCGGAAAGCGAGATGCGAAGCGTGAAGCGCCTGCCGCGCGATGGCGTCCCCGGGAACCGCGGGAAACCGTTCCGGCGCATCCCCCGCGTAGTCCGGATCGCCGATGAGCGGGCAGCCGATATGCTGCATATGTACCCGGATCTGGTGGGTCCGCCCCGTATCCAGCCAGACCGCGAGGCGGGAAGCCGCGCTTCCGTACCGCCGTTCCACGGCATAGCGGGTGCGCGCCGGCGCGCCGTCCGGGCGTACCTTCCGCAGGCGGCGGCTCGCGGGATCGCGCCCGATCGGCGCGTCGATTTCCCCTTCCGGCCCGGGCGGACAGCCGTACACGTAGGCGCAGTAGCGCTTCGTCACAAGGCCTTTGTCCATCTGCACCGCGAGCTGCTGATGGGCAAAAGGGTGTTTGGCCACGATCACCAGGCCGGAGGTGTTTTCGTCGATCCGGTTGACGGCCCGGAACCGGTGCCGTTCACCCTTCTGCAGCCAGTGGTGCACGACGCCGTTGGCCAGCGTGTTATCGTAGCGTCCCTTGGTGGGATGCACGATCAGGCCCGGCGGCTTGTTGATGACCATGAGGTAGGCGTCTTCGAACACGATGTCGAGGTCCATCGGCTGGGGCCGGATGGTCTCCGACTCTTCCGCTCCGATGCGAAGTTCGACCACGTCTCCGGCAAACACCCGCTCGTCCGCCCGCACTTCGGCCCCGTTCACCCGGATCCCGCCTTCCGTGTTTTTGAGGCGGATCAGCATGCGGCGCGACATCCCCAGCCTTCTGCGCAGCACCTCTTTCAGCCGGCGCCCGGCGTCCGCCCCGTCCACGACATGCACGATGACGCCGTCAGCGTCCGCCGATCCGGAGGCGGGCGCAAAATCGCCGCTCGTTGTCGCCCTGTCCATCCGATTCCGTCACCGCTCTTCCCCGGCTTCGTCCGATTGGGGAGGCTGCGGACCTCTGCCGAACACGTCGGCCGACCGCACGTATTCCTGATCCGGCACCCCAAGCCGGGCATTGGCCGCCCTTGCCGCCGCAAAAAAATAATCGGACAGCCGGTTCAGATACCTCAGCACCTCTTCCGGACACGGCCCGACGCGGGCCAATGCCACGGTGCGGCGTTCCGCCCTGCGGCAGATGGTGCGGCACAGGTGCAAATATGCGGAAATCCGGCTGCCGCCCGGCAAAATAAACCGCCTGACCGGCGGCGCTTCCTCCGACAGCCGGTCGATCCGTACCTCCAGCAGCCGGACCATTTCCCCGTGTACCTTCATTTTCTCCGGCACCGGCTCCGCGTAGGACAGATCAGACCCGCAGTCGAACAGTTCGTTCTGGATGCGGTACAAATCTTCCCGCAAATCGGCCCAAAGATCCCCGGGCCCCTCCGCCATCTCGGCGGCCGCCAGCCCAACGGCGGCGTTGAGTTCGTCGATGGTGCCGTACGCTTCCACCCGCGGATCGTCCTTCGCCGTCCGGCCGCCGATGACCCAGGTCTCGCCGCGGTCGCCGGACCGGGTGTAGATGCGCATGGCCTGACCTCCCGTGTTTTGCGGCCAAAGGCGGAAAAACCGCCTTTCGGCAACAGCGACAAAAGTGCAATTATTTTCGCATGAAAACGAAAGTTTCGGGAAAATAATTGCACTTGTGCCATTAAATTGGTAATTTTTGTGAGATTTCAAGCGGACGGCTCTAAATTAATAGCAATAATGACGTTATTTCGCTCGATCGGCCGTGAAAACGGAAAAATAATGGCACTTTTGTCGTAATTCCGGCCCCGCGCCGAAACGGCAATGAGATTGGATGCCGAATCCGAAATGAGCACAGACACTCTCAGAGGGTTTGCAAAAACTTCCCGATGCGTTCCAGCGCTTCCTGCAGCAGCGTGGGCGAAGTGGCGTACGAGCAGCGCAGGAACCCTTCGCCGCCCTTGCCGAACACGTTGCCGGGCACGACGGCGACCTTCGCCTCCCGGAACAGCCGCTCCGCAAACTGCTCGGACGAAAGGCCCGTGTGCCGGATGGACGGGAAGGCGTAAAACGCCCCTTGCGGCTCGTGGCACGGCAGCCCGATGTCCCGCAGCCCCTGGACGATGAGCCGCCGCCGCTGGTTGAACGATTCCACCATGCGTTCCATGTCTTCCATGCCGCCCCGCAACGCTTCGATCGCCGCCACCTGGCTCATGATCGGCGCGCACATGACGGTGTATTGGTGGATTTTGAGCATGGCCGCGATGATTTCCGGATGGCCGCAGGCGTAGCCCATCCGCCAGCCCGTCATGGCGAAGGCCTTGGACATTCCGCTGACGAGCACGGTCCGGTCGCGCATGCCGGGCAGCGACGCGAAGCTGACGTGTTTACCGGCATAGGTCAGTTCAGCGTAGATTTCGTCGGCCACCACGATCAGGTCGTGCTCCTCCACCACCTTGGCGATGGGCAGGAGCTCTTCCCGGGTCATGATGGCGCCCGTGGGATTGTTCGGAAAAGAAAGGATGAGAACCTTCGATTTCGGCGTCAGCGCGGCGCGCAGGGCGGCGGGCGTAAGCTTGAATTCGTCCTCGGGCCGCGTTTCGATGCCGACCACGACGCCGCCGCACAGCGTGGTGATCGGTGAATAGCAGACATAGCTGGGCTCGGGAATGAGCACCTCGTCCCCGGGATTCACCAGGGCCCGCAGCGCCAGGTCCACGGCTTCGCTGGCGCCCACGGTCACCAACACCTCTTTGGCGGGATCGTACGTCAGCCCGAAACGCCCGTGCAGATATTCCGCGATCGCTTCGCGCAGCTCGGGCATCCCGGCGTTCGAGGTGTACTGGGTGCGGCCCTTCTCGATCGAATAAACCGCCGCGTCGCGAAACCGCCAGGGCGTGACGAAATCGGGTTCGCCGACGCCGAGGGAAATGACGTCCTTGCTGCCGCTGACCAGATCGAAAAACCGGCGGATGCCGGATGGCGGGATGGCCTTGACGTTGTCCGCCAGATAGTCCGCCATGGATCTGCGGCGGCCCTGCTCCGTCGACGGTTCGGATTCGGATTTTACCTGCTGTTTGATCATGGTCATCGTCCTTCTTTTTTCCCAGGCTTTGTCGCGGACTCCGGACGGCGGGTCCGGCGCCGGGAACGCACGGCGACGGGCGCCGGAAACGCCGCGCCGCTCACGGCGAAACGGCCAGCCGGTGATCGCCGTTGAGCTCCTCGAAAATGACGCCGTCCTGTTTGTATTTCTTCAGGATGAAAAACGTCTTCGTCGAAATGACCGATTCGATGGGAGCCAGCTTGCTGGACACGAACGAAGCGACTTCCTTGAGGGTTTTGCCCTCGATTTCCACCAGCAGATCGTAGGCCCCGCTCATCAGGTATACCGATTTGACTTCGGGGTACAAATAAATCCGCTCCGCGATTTTTTCGAAACCGCGGCCGCGCTCCGGCGTGCATTGCACTTCGATGAGCGCCGTCACCTTGTCGTCGTCCACCTTGCTCCAGTTGATGGTGGCGCCGTACTTGACGATGACGTGCTTTTTCTCCATGTCGGCGATGGCCTCGCGCACGGTCTTTTCGTCCACGCCCAGCATGGTGGCGATGGTGGACGGCGGAAGGCGCCCGTCCTCCCGGAGCAGTTCCAGGATTTTCAGCCGCAAATCGTCCAAGGGAGATCCCCTCCTGAATTAATCTCCATATTACATCAAATCCAGGCTCTGTGAAAAGAGGCCGCCCTTGCGAATGACGGCCGCCCGGTCTTCCTGCGACAGGACGAAATGGACGGCAAAGCAGGAGGGGCATACGTACACGTTGACCTCAAACGGCGCGTCCAGCACCGGTTGCGCGGCCTTCGGCGGCGTATGCGGGCGGAAATCTTCCGGTCCGATGCGCAGCGAACCGCCTTCGATCATGTATTCCCGGCACGAAGGGCATTCCGGCACTTCGGCTTGCGTCTCCAGCCATTTGTCCACCGCCGCGCGGAACATTAGCATCTCTTCGCCGCCGATTTCCCTGAGCTCCTCATGCAAAGCGTCTTCGCCGGATTTGCCGGTTTCCGGCCGCCCTTCCGCGGCTCCGGCTTGCGGCTTCGCGCCGTCCGCGCCGGCCGCCGGACGTCCGCCGGCCAACGCTTCGGACTCCGCCATTCCGGGCGCCGATCCGGCCGCCGCGGCTCCGGACGCCGAAGCTCCGGACATCCATCCGCCAAGCGCCGCTTTCGTTCCGTCCGTCCCCGCCGGGTCCGGACCGCCGTCCTCTCCTTCGGCTTCTTTCGGGTCCAGATCCAGCGTGATTTCCACGGTCCGGTAGTCGCCCAGCTCGTTTTCGCAAACCGGACAATACTCCGGCATTTCGTCCTCGTCCGGCCAGATCTCGTTCTGGCACCAGGGACAAACGATCGGGTTCATCCCTCAAGCCTCCCTCCACCACAAATACAGGACGCCGAGCGCAAAAAAAACCAGGGCCAGCACGAGCAGCGTTCGCGTCAGATATTTCATCCCTGGGGCCTCCCGCTTCCCATGATGTCAATGACCGCACCGACCAGATAGGAAAGCGACACCGAAATGATCATCGCCAAAAAGCCCACCGCCCGGTTGTCGCGGGCGATCTCGGCGTCGATGCGGAACATGGGCGTCATGAACTCGAACATGAAATAGGCCGCAAGCAAAAGCACAAAACCGACGGCGGCCCAGATCAGGGTCTCGTAGATGGTGTCCCCGGCCTGGATCGAGAAGCGGAAAACGTTGCAAATCCCGAAAATTTTTCCGCCGGTCGCCATCGCCACCGCCAGGTTGCCCTTGCCGATTTCCTTCCACCCGTCGTAGCGCGTCACGCACTCGAAAAGGTACAAAAAAACGATCAGGGCCAGCACGCCGACGGAAAAATAGGCCAGCACGGCCAGATAGGGATTGGACATGATCAGATCCGCGATGTGGTCCACCCGCCGGAAACCTCCTCCATGCCGCGCGCCAAGGGCTCATCCGGGGTCGTCGCGCCCGCAAACGGGAACGGCCCGGACGGCCGCTTTGGCTCGGCGGCCTTGACGCTACTTCAGCTCGGCGGCCTTGACGCTACTTCAGCTCGGCGACCGTGACGCCGGAGCCGCCTTCGCCGATCTCCCCCAGGCGAAAGTCCCGGACGTGCTTGTGCCGGCGCAGATAATCCTGGATCCCGCTGCGCAGCGCCCCGGTCCCCTTGCCGTGGATCAGCCGCACCTGATGCAGATTGGCCAGCACCGCTTCGTCCAGAAAACGCTCCACCTCGGCAAGGGCTTCTTCCAGCGTCCGCCCCCTGAGGTCCAGCTCCGTCCGCACGGCGCCGTCGCGCGAGCGCCTTACCGTCGCCACCGGCGCCGGTTCACCGGCCTTGTGCCCGGTTTTCTTTCCGGCGGCGGGTTCCAGGTCCTCCAGCCGCACCCGGATTTTCATGACGCCGACCTGCACCGTGACCGAGTCGCCTTCCGCCTCGACCACGCGGCCGGTTTGTCCGCCCAGGCTGCGGACCCTGACCTCGTCGCCGGGTTCGGCTTTTTCCAGAACGGCGGCCGCTCCTTCCGGTTCGCCGCCGCGGTCGGGAACCAGTTCCTCCAGCCGGCGGCTCGCCTCGATCAGCCGGTGTTCCTTGATGGAAGCCGCCTCCTCCCGCGCCAGCCGGCGCAGTTCCGCAAGGATGTCCTCCGCTTCCCGCCGGGCCCGGGCGACGATGCTTCGCGCTTCCTCCCGCACGGCGGCCATCAGCTTCTCCTTGCGCTCCTCGAATCTGCGGCGTTCCGCCTCGAGCTCCCGGCGCAGGGCTTCCGCCTCCCGGCGGAGCCGTTCGGCTTCCCGCCGGTGCTCTTCCGCCGACCGCCGGTCCTTCTCGAGGGAGGCAAGCATGCGGCTCACGTTCAGCTCTTCCTCGCGCATTTCCCCCCTCGCCCGGCGGATGATGTTTTCCGGCAGGCCAAGCCTCCGGGCGATGGCAAGGGCGTTGCTGCGGCCGGGAACGCCGATCAGCAGGCGGTAGGTCGGGCGAAGCGTCCGGTCGTCAAATTCCATGCTGGCGTTGACGATGCCTTTCCGGTTATAGGCGTAGGCCTTGAGCTCGCCGAAATGGGTCGTCGCCACCACACGGCAGCCGATCCCGTGCAGGTGCTCGAGAATGGCCACGGCCAAAGCCGAACCTTCCGCCGGATCCGTGCCGGCGCCGAGCTCGTCGAGCAGCACCAGGCTGCGCGGCGTCACCCGGCGAAGGATGGCGACCAAATTTTTCATATGTCCGGAAAACGTGCTGAGGTTTTGCTCGATGCTCTGTTCGTCGCCGATGTCGGCGTACACCCCGTCGAACACGGCCAGCCGGCTTCCCTCGTCGGCGGGCACGAACAGGCCGGCCATCGCCATCAGGCTGAGCAGGCCGATGGTCTTGAGCGAGACCGTCTTGCCGCCCGTGTTCGGACCCGTGATGATCATCGTCGTAAAAGCGCCGCCCAGCTCGACATCGATGGGCACCGCCCGATCCGCGGGAAGCAGCGGATGGCGCGCCTTGGGCAGCCGGATGACGCCGGCGTCGTTCATTTCCGGCCTTGTCGCCTTCATTTCGGCGGCCAGCGCCGCCTTGGCGAACCAGAAATCGAGTACGCCGAGCGTCTCCGTATCGGCGGCCAGCTGCTCTTCCCGTTCCCCGGCCATGCCGCTCAACCGGCGGAGAATGCGCTCGATTTCCCGGCTCTCGCGCAGGCGCAGTTCCTTCAGGCGGTTGTTGAGCGCGACGATCGCCTCGGGCTCGATGAACAGCGTGGCGCCGCTGGCGGACTGGTCGTGCACGATCCCGCCGAAGCGGGCGCGGTATTCCTGCTTGACCGGAAGGACGAACCGGTCGCCGCGCAGGGTGACGATGGCGTCCTGCAGCATCTGGCGCACCGACGGGGAACGGATCATTTCGTCCAGTTTGTCCCGGATCCGGTTCTCCCCGGCGCGGATCTCGCGGCGGACGGACATGAGTTCCCCGCTGGCCGCGTCCGTTACCTCGCCGTTTTCATCGATGCAGCGGCGGATTTCCTCCTCCAGGTCCTTCGCGTCGCCCAGGCGGGCGGCCATTTCCGCCAGATGCGGAAGTTGTCCCGCTTCGGCGGCCGCCCGCGCGTAACGGCGCATCGCCTCCGCGCCGGCGATGAGGTCCGCGACCTCCAGCAGTTCCCGCGCCGACAGCATCCCGCCGACACGGGCGCGGCGCAGCGCCGGGCGGATGTCGGAGACGCCGCCGAAGGGCGGCGCGCCCTTCAGGGCGACGGCGCGGACGGCTTCGTCCGTATGCGCCAGCCTCAGCCGCACCTCCCCGGGGTCGGAAGAGGGCGCAAGCGCCAGCGCCGTTTCGCGGCCCATCGGGGTGGCGGCCAACTCGGCCAGGCGGGCGACGATCTTGTCGAATTCCAGCGTTTCCAGCGCTTTTCGGTCCACGGAGGAATTCCACCCCTTATGTCCCTATTATAGCCGAAACGCCGCCGCCCTGCGAAACCGCCGTCCGAAGCGGCACGACCGGAGTCCGGGAAACCTTGCCGCCCCCGGGCCCTCCGCATAGCCCTCAGCCGGGAGCGGAATACTAGGTACAATTCCGGATGCTCTCCACACCACGCAAGCAAAGGGAGGATCTTGTTCATGGAATTTCTGGGGCATGTGGTCCGATTCGTCGTGTCGGCGCTGGCCATCATGCTGGCGAGCCTGATCGTGCCGCAGTTCGACGTGGGCGGTTTCTGGAGCGCCCTGCTGCTCGCGCTGGTCATCGCCCTGTTCGGCTGGATCATCGAGGCGATTTTCGGGAAAAAAGTCACGCCCTTCGGCAGGGGGATTGTCGGATTTCTGGTCAGCGCCCTGGTCATCTGGCTGGCGCAGTTCGTGGTCGGCGGGGTGGAGACGTCCATCCTCGGCGCGATCCTCGCCGCCCTGGTGATCGGGATCGTCGACTTGTTCATTCCGGCGGCCAATCCCTACAAAGCCGGCCGCAGCCACTCGTGACCGGTCCGCGATTGAACCCGGGCCGTCCAAGCGCTCCGTTGCCAGACGGAGCGTTTTTGTTCATCCGTTTATGTTCACCGAAAAGAGCGTTTTTGTTCACCAAGCTGTCACAGCGCGCGTGAACGATGTCACGGGAGATTGTGGTATGATGGCTAAAGAAAAGAAAGTCCAGCGGTAAGATGTCAAGTCCCTGATTCGTGAAAATTGGAAATTTTTTTGGCCTTAAAGCGCTCGAGTCAGGTAAATTGGCAACACCAAACTAAACCCAGTCGAAAATCAGGATGATTTCCAGATTTTAACTGGGAATTTGTTGAAGGATTTGGCAAAGGAGGCGTTACCCCTTCGCGTGATTCACCTTCCTTCGAGGCGTGTAGAGTTGGTCGTTGCGTAGCAGCGCATCGACCAGACGCAGG
>LZRV01000059.1 GCA_002159065.1 Paenibacillaceae bacterium ZCTH02-B3
TCCCATCCCGAAACATCCGCCAATGTCACACCGAAACCCGTGATGGCTACCTGACGGCCTCATTGGGTAACAAAATTACGTGAGTGATCCTTTTTCCTTCGGTAACATTTTTAAATGAGTTGACACGGCGCGCGGCTTCTGTTTCGGCACGCGAAAATTGATGCACGTCGGGGACCGATGTAGTATATTTGGAATGTACAAACAGCATTGATCATTCGACCCGTTTCCGGTTGACCAGGATTTCGCGGCAGGAGGTGAGGAGGGTGGACGCGGAAAACCCCGGGGATTTCTGGCGGTGCGAAGAGGCGCTGGCGGATGCCCTGCGGCGCGCGGAACAAATGGACTTGACCGGGGCGGATCTGCCTTTTTTGTACGATCTTCTGGAAAAGAGCTTCACGCAATGGCAACGGCAGGCGGAAGGATTTCCCTGGCCCGCCGGCTCGCGCGTCGCGCTGCTGCACCCGGACGGAAAACTCGTGGGCGCGGCGGAAGCGGAAAGCGGGGACATGCCGGAGCGCTGGGACGAGGCCGCCATCGGTCCTTCCGCTTTCGTCGACGCCGCCTCGTCGGGGCGGCCGGCGCGGACCCGGTCGGAATTCCACCGCCATCCCTTCCTGCAGCCGTTCGATTCCTTTGCCGTGCCCGTGTTCAGCCGGTCGACCGGCATTCCCTTCGCATACCTGACCTGCCTGGTGCCTGCCGGCGCGGATTCGAACGAACCGATGATGCTTCTGAAGGCGGCCTCCCTGCATTTCCGAACCTGCTTCTATCACCATTACGAACGACTGTTCATCGCCGACATGTGGCACGCCGCCGACAACGCGGCGAGGGACGTCCAGCGGAGCAGGCTGCTGCTCGGCGTCCTGCGCCGGCTCCACGACCAGATCGAAGTCGACAGCGTGCTTGCCGAAATCATGGACAGCCTGGACGAACTGTATCCGGATTGCCGCATCGATCTGCACCTGTCCCAGGATTACGGCATTTCCCACCCCCGGGTCAAACCCCTCGTCTTCGACCGGCTGGAGAACGAGATCGGCAGACGCGCCTACCTGACCGGAATCGTGCAGGAAGAAAAGTCCGATTCCCGCCATCTGATCGCCCTGCCCCTGGTCGGCAAACAGGGGGTTTACGGCGTGCTCTGCATGGACCGCAAGGGAAAATCCTTCGAGGCGGCGGACCTGCGCTTCCTCGCGGAATTGGCGGACGCTTCCGGAATCGCTTTCGAAAAGGCCAGCCTGCATGAACAGGCGAACGAACTGGTGGGCGAACTGCGCATCATCAATGAAATTACCCAACGGCTCAACAGCAGCCTGAACCTGGAGGAGACCCTGCGGTTTGCCACGACGGAGCTGCTCAGGCTGTTCGACGCCGAATATTGCTGCGTTCTGCAGAAGGACCCGCACACCGACCAGTTCGTGGTGATCACCACCAACGTGGACAAATTGGCCGGCGAATTGCTGTCCCCGGACAGCGGCTTCTGCGGGGTGCTGTGGCGTTCCCGGGAACCGATCATCCTGTCCGATTACCGGGTGAGGACACCCGTCCGTTCGCGTTTCATGGAACTGACGGGTTCGCGCTCGCTGCTCGCCACCCCGCTCATGATGAAGGGGGAAATGAACGGCGCCGTTTTGCTCGCCCACCGGAAACCGCATTATTTTTCCTATGAAAACTACAAACTGTTGAATGTTCTTTCCATCCATCTGGGCCTGGCGCTGTCCAACGCCCGGCTGCACGAAGAGGTCCGCCGGCTGTCCATCACCGACAACCTGACCGGGATGTACAACCGGCGCTACCTGGACGAAATCGTCCAGCGAAGGCTCACCAAGGACGGCGCGGGGACGCTGCTGCTCATCGACATCGACCACTTCAAAGAGATCAACGACACCTTCGGGCATCAGGCGGGGGACGCGGTGCTTGTCCAGGTGAGCGGCATCGTGTCAGGTTCCATCCGCGAGACCGATATCGCCGCCCGCTGGGGCGGCGACGAGCTGGCCGTCTATTTCCCGAAACTGGAACTGGACCTGGCGGTCAAGGTCGCGGAACGCATCCGCAGGCGGGTCGAAGGGGAGACCCGGCCTCCCGTCACCGTATCCTGCGGCCTGGCGGAATGGAAGACCGGCGACGGGCTGGACCTGGGGGATATCATCGATTCGCTTTTCGCCCGGGCGGACACGGCCCTTTACGACGCGAAACGAGGCGGCCGCAACCGCATCGCCCTGGCCTGAACGGTTCGCAATGCGCATTTCGGCAACAGACGGGAGGAATCGGGAGTGAGAGATCCGAGGCTCAAAACGCTGGCGCAACAGCTGGTGAATTATTCCATCGACGTTCAACCCGGCGAAAACGTGTTGATCGAGATGATCGGCGGGGACACGGAGCTGGTGAAATGCCTGATCGAAGAGGTGGCCCGGCGCGGCGGCCGTCCCTTCGTGACGCTGGAAGACCGCGCGGTGCTCCGGACGCTGCTGCTTCACGCCACGCCGGAACAGATCGCGGTCTGGAAGGAATACGATCTGAAGCGGATGGAGCTCATGCAGGGCTACATCGGCATCCGCGCGGGGGACAACGCCAGCGAACTGGCGGACGTGCCCCCGGAGAAGATGCGGCTGTACGACACCGGATACCGCCATCCGGTCCATTCGGAGCGCCGCGTCAAAAAGACCAAGTGGGTCGTGCTCCGCTACCCGAACCCGTCCATGGCCCAGCTGGCGGGCATGAGCACGGAAGCGTTCGAGGACTTTTATTTCCGCGTGTGCAACCTCGATTACGCCAAAATGGACCGGGCGATGGACCCGCTGAAGGAGCTCATGGACCGGACGGACCGGGTGCGCATCACGGGGCCCGGCACCGACCTGTCGTTCTCCATCAAGGGGATCGGCGCGGTGAAATGCTCCGGCCGCCGCAACATCCCGGACGGAGAAGTATACACCGCGCCGGTGCGCGATTCGGTGAACGGCACGATCACGTTCAACGTGCCGAGCGTCTACAACGGCTTCAAATACGAAAACGTCCGCCTGACCTTCCGGGACGGACGCATCACGGAGGCGTCGGCCAACGACACCGCCCGCATCAATGCCCTGCTGGACACCGACGAGGGGGCCCGCTTCGCCGGCGAGTTCAGCCTGGGGTTCAATCCCCACATCCTGCATCCGATGAACGACATCCTGTTTGACGAAAAAATCGCCGGCAGCCTGCATTTCACACCGGGGCAAGCATACGAGGAAGCGGACAACGGCAACCGTTCCGCCATCCACTGGGATCTGGTGCTCATCCAGCGTCCGGAATACGGCGGCGGGGAAGTCTGGTTCGACGGCGTGCTCATTCGCAAGGACGGCCGTTTTGTCCATCCCGCGCTGGAGGGGCTGAATCCCGAACGTTTGGTTTGACCGCCAAATTTTTCTTGCCGCAAACCGCGGGTCGGAGTATGATGAAAATAGAGAGACGAAAAATTTTCACGGAGGGATCGCCATGTCCGGCCACGCGGCCATTGCCGAGCTGGCCCAGACGGCCAGCAAGTTCCGTTCGTCCATCGTGCTTCAGGCGGAGAACAAGTACATCGACGTCAAAAGCATCCTGGGACTTTTCACCACCCTCGTCGGCGGGAAAACCTACGAACTGCACATCCACGGCCCCGACGCCGAACAGGCGAAGGCGGAAATGCTGGCGGTATTTGCCAAGCACAATCTGGACGTCAAGCTGGCGGAATGAACCAAAGGCGCGGATTGGCGCGGAACACGGTCCCGTTTTGAGGCGGGACTTGTTTTTTTGGGAATCTTTCGGCGTTCTTGTATGCGCGCCCGATTTCGTCTAATATGAAAGGGACGGCATCGCCGGCCCGGACGAGTCGAGAGAGAGGGGGAGTGGCCATGAACGTGTCGGGCGTGACGGAACTTTTGCAAGAAAAAGTGATGCGTCTGCTCAAGGACGATATGGATAAAATTCAACAGCTCATTTCCGTGCAGATGGAGAACCTGACCACCCGCAAGTGTCCGGTTTATGAGGAAGTGCTGGACACGCAAATCTACGGTTTTTCGCGGGTGGTCGATTTCGCCGTCCGCGCGGGACTCGTGGAAGAGGCCGAAGGCAAATCCCTCGTCAAACAGCTGGAACGGAATCTCGCTCTCTTGTACGAAGCGATGGAAAAAGCGGAAGGATGACCGCCGGGCAACCCGGAGGCCGTCCTTTTTTCATGCATGTTTCGGGAAAGGAGAGCGGACGGTTGCGCATCCGGTTTTTCCAGCATGTGCCTTTCGAGAATCCCGGCGCCATCCTGAAGTGGGCGGAAAGCAGGGGTCACGAATGTTCCGTCACGCGGCTGTACGCGGGGGAGGAGCCGCCGCCTTCCGGCAATTGGGATTGGCTCATCGTCATGGGAGGCCCCATGAGCGTGCACGACGAGGCGGAATACCCGTGGCTCATGGCGGAAAAGCGTTGCATCGCGGAAGCGGTCCGGGACGGAAAGACGGTCGTCGGCGTCTGCCTGGGCGCCCAGTTGATCGCGGAAGTGCTGGGCGGGGAAGTCTATCCCAACGGCCGGAAGGAAATCGGCTGGTTCCCGGTGGAATGGACGGACGCCGCGCTGAAGATGCCCCATTTCGCATCTTTGGCGCGCACGACCACGGTCTTCCACTGGCACGGCGAAACCTTCAGCCTGCCCCCGGGGGCGAAGCTGCTGGCGTCCAGCGAAGCCTGCCGGAATCAGGCGTTCGCGTACGGGGACTCCGTCTTCGGCTTTCAGTTCCACATGGAGATGCTGGAGGACAACCTTCGGCTGATGCTGGAAAACTGCGGCCACGAGATCGCGGCGGGGGAACCGTTCATCCAGCCGGCGGAACACATGCTTCGGGACGCGGAGCGGCATCTTGAACCCGCCGTGGCGGCGTTGAACGCCTTTCTCGACCGTCTGGCGGAAGGCCGGTAAAGGAGGGCGGAGGCCCGGCGCATCCTTGCGCCGGCGTCCCGGCTTCCGGTAAAATGGAAGCAGCCTTGGGCGAGGGAGTGGATTCCGATGACGGATCACCCGGAAACGCACGAAGGGCAGGGGCAAATCCGCATTTCCGACGACGTGGTCGCCACCATCGCGGGGCTGGCCGCGCTGGAGACGCCGGGAATCGCCGCCATGTCCGGCGGGATTTCCGAAGGGCTGGCCAAGCGCCTGAGCGGCCGCAACGCGCAGAAGGGCGTCTCCGTGGAAGTGGGCCAGCTGGAGGCGGCTATCGACCTGCGCGTCATCGTGCAATACGGCGTGCCGATCCAGGAAGTATGCCGCCGGTTGCAGCAGAACGTCCGCGAAGCGGTGGAAAACATGACGGGACTTCGCGTTGTGGAAGTCAACGTGAAGGTCGAGGGCGTCTCGTTCAAGGACGAGGAGCCGGAGGAACCGCCGCCGCAGCGGGTGAAGTAGGGGTTTGGCGGAAACCCGGAGATTCCGCGGGCGTCGCCGAAGAAGCGTGAAAAAGGCGTTTCCGCCGCCCGGTACGGGCAGGCGCGAAACGCCTTGCGTTTTTCAGAGGGATTTTTCCTGCCCCTGCAGCCGGTTGTATTCCCGGGATATGCTGAGCAGGACGCCCATTCCCATCATGAGCGACAGCAGCGAGGAACCGCCGTAGCTGACGAACGGCAGTGTGACGCCGGTGATGGGAATGGCGCCGCTGACGCCGCCCATGTTGACGAGGGCCTGCACCGCCACAAGGGTGACCATGCCGACGCCGAACAGGGTGCCGAACAGGTCGGGGCAGCGCAGGGCCACCACCAGCATCCGCCAGAGAAAGAACAGGTAAAACAGAATGAACAGCGACGCGCCGATGAATCCGAGTTCCTCGGCGATCACCGCGTAGATGAAATCGTTGTACGCGTACGGCAGGTAGAACAGCTTCTGCACGCTGTTGCCCAGGCCGGTGCCGGTCAGCCCGCCGTGGCCGAACGCTTCCAGCGACCGGAGCAATTGGTAGCCGGCGCCCTGGGCGTCGGCGAACGGGTCGCGGAACGCGGTCAGCCGGCTCATGCGGAAGCCGCCGTCAAAACCGGGGTTGAGCAGCATGTAGACGCCGAGCGCCAGCCCGCCCGCGCCGGCGAGGGCCAACCCGGTCAGGGCCACGTGCAGCAGATTGGCGCCGCCCACGACGAGAATGACGGCCACGGCGGCGACCAGCACCGCCGCCGATCCCGGGTCCGGCTGCACCAGGATAAGTCCCGCGACGAGCCCGGGCACGAGCAAGGCGGGCAAGAGCCCGCGCTTGAACTCCCGGAATTTCTCCTGCTTTCTGGATATGATGGCCGCCAGATAAAGAATGAGGGCGATTTTGGCAAATTCCGTCGGCTGGATGGAAAACGGGCCGACGACGATCCAGCTGCGCGCCCCGTTGATCTCCCCGGTGAACAGCACGGCTACGAGCAAGACCAGCGTGACCAGCAGGAAAGGCGCAAACCAGACTTTGTAGCGCTCGTAGCGGATGTTCATGAGGATCAGCATCATGACCGTGCCGACGCCGGCAAACATGAGCTGCCGCCGGGTGAAATACAGCGGATCGTTGCCAAACCGCTCCATGACGGCGGTCATGCTGGAACTGGCGCTGAACACCATCACGATGCCGAAGCCGACGAGGATCAGGGTCAGGATCAGCAGCAGAAAGTCCGGCGTCCCGCGCCGTCCGGTGGCGGGGGCGTTCATCCGCGCACCTCCCGGATGCTCAGGCGAGCATCTCCTTCAGTTGCCGGGCGCTGCGTTCCGCGGCTTCCAGAACCGGAGCGGGTATCGGCGATTCGTAGTCCAGCCCGTGGGGAAACGTATGCCTTCCGATGTAGACGGATTCGATTTCCAGAATCGCGTCGGGGTTTTCCAGTCTGCCTTCCACCGCGCGGGTGTTGATGCGCAGGTAGTAGTCCGAACCGGTCCTGGGTTCGTGCAATTTCAGGTCGTAGGTGGCCCGGCGGTATTCCCACTGCCATCGGACGAAGCCGAGTTTCTCGGCGGATTCGTCGAGATGGGCCAGATCGCTGCGCAGCCCGTTCAAACCGGTGTTTTCCAGAATCATCGTTCGGTTCCTCCCGTATTGGACGCATGATCTTCGGCGCAATTGTCCATTTCCCATATTAGACGGTTTGGAGAGGTTGCGCAAGCCGCACGGAGCGGCAAAATGGGGCCGGAATGCGAACGTTTTTTTACAATGGTAAAATGGGAATAGAAGGGGGGCGCAAACGGAGTGCTGTCGGAGGAAACAATTCGCGCGCTGGAACCGGACATGGTGGAGTGGCGGCGCCATTTTCACCGCCATCCCGAGCTTTCCTTTGAGGAATTTCGAACGTCTGAAATGATCGCCGGCCTTCTGGAATCCTGGGGGCTGGAAGTCAGGCGCGGCGTCGCCGGCACCGGCGTGATCGGCACGCTGCGGGGCGCCCGGCCCGGAAAAACCGTGGCGCTCAGGGCGGATATCGACGCGCTGCCCATCCAGGACCAGAAGACGTGCGATTACGCCTCCCGGACGCCGGGCGTCATGCACGCCTGCGGGCACGACGGGCACACGGCGCAGCTTCTGGCCGTCGCCCGCTACTACAGCCTCCGCCGGGAGGAAACGGCGGGGACGCGGGTGTTTCTGTTCCAACCCGCGGAAGAAACGCTGCCCGGAGGAGCCGCCGCCATGATCCGGGAAGGCGCCCTGGACGGGGTGGCGGCCGTGTTCGGCTGCCATCTGTGGACGCCGTTTCCTTACGGCGTCGTGGCGACGCGTCCCGGTCCGGTCATGGCCTCGCCGGACGAATTCGAAATCGAAATCACAGGACGCGGCGGGCACGCGGGCATGCCCCATCTGTCCTCCGACGCCCTGCTGGCCGGAGCGCACCTGGTGACGGTGATCCAAAGCATCGTTTCCCGCAATGTGAACCCGCTGGACGCGGCGGTGGTGACCGTCGGGCGGATCGCCGCCGGAACGGCCAACAACGTCATCGCCGAAACCTGCCGCATCGGCGGAACGGTTCGCACCTTTACGGAGGAGGCGCGCGATGTCATCCGCCGCCGCCTGGAGGAAACGGCCGCCCATGTGTGCGCCCTGCACGGCGCGCGGCATGAGTTCCGATTCATGGAAGGGTACCCTCCCGTCGTCAACGATCCAAAGGAGACGGCGCGGTTTTTCCGCGTGGCTTCCGCGCTGGATGGCGGCTGGAAGGTGACCGAGTGCGACCGGATCATGGCGGGAGAGGATTTTTCCTACTATCTGCGGGAAAGGCCGGGCTGCTATTTCTTCGTCGGCGCCGGCCGTCCGGACGGTTCGTCGGCGCCGCATCACCACCCCCTTTTCGATATCGAGGAGAAGGCGATGTTTGCCGCGGCGCGGCTGCTCATCGCCGTGGCGGATGACGCGGCGGAAGCGTCCTGAGGACGGGGCCGGACAGCGCGCATTTTCCGCGCATGGACCGCCTCCTTTCGGGCCATGCTACACGTATCGCCGTCTGAAAGGAGGATGCCCATGAAAACCGTCGCGGACATCATGACGACCGACTGCGTCACCGTCTCGCCCGGCGACTCCATTTTCGAGTGCGCGGTCAAGATGCGGGACAACGACGTCGGATTCCTGCCGGTGGTGGACGGCCGGAGGCTCCTGGGGGTCGTGACCGACCGGGACCTGGTCGTCCGGGGCTACGCCGAGAAGCATCCGGGTTCCGAAGAGGTGCGCAACGTAATGACCCACAAGGCGGTGACGATCGAGCCGTCCGCTTCCGTGGAGGAGGCCGCCCGCAAGATGGCCGCGAGCCAGATCCGCCGCCTGCCGGTGGTCGAAAACGGAGAACTGATCGGTGTCGTTTCGCTGGGCGATCTGGCGGTGCGGGAACGTTCCGGAGACGAGGCGGAAAAAGCCCTGGAAGGCATTTCCGAACACGAACACCGGGAACCTTTCTACGCCCGCTGAAAAATTGGAGCCACGCCGGAATTTTCGGAAAAGGTTCGCCTCCCGCCCGGGAAGGCGAACTTTTGGTTTGCCGGCGCCTTGAGCCGCCGGCGTGCATGAGCGGTGTATTGCGAGGGGAGAGTCACCATGGGGAAACGGACAGCGGACAAGACCGCCGGCCGCCGGCCTGGGGCGCTGCTTGCGGCGTTACCGGCGCCGGCGGGAAGGGTGCGCTTTGCGGCGTTTTTTGCGGTCCTGCTTGCCCTGGCCGGGTGGGCGTTCGCGGGATGCGCGCCCGCGCCGGCTTCGGACGCCTTCGTCGATACCGTCTTCAAAACATATCCGCAGCTTGCGGGAAAAAGTTGGACAAAGGACACGGTGGCCAGGGTTGTGGACGGCGATACATACGAAACGGCGGGCGGGCAAAGGGTGCGGCTCATCGGCGTGAACGCGCCCGAACTGAAGGGGGAGGAGCGCGAGCTCGGCGAAGCGGCCCGGGAATTCGCCCGCGTCCGGCTGGAAGGAAAGGCCGTGTACCAGTTCCGCGACGTCAGCGACACCGACCGGTACGGAAGACTGCTCCGGTACGTGTTTGTCGCCGGCGATCTGGTGATGTTCAACGAAACGCTGCTTCGGGAAGGCTACGCGGGGGTCATGACCGTGCCGCCGGACGTGACGTTCGCCGAAAAATTTCTGGAGCTTGAACGGCAGGCAAGGGAATCCGGACGCGGCCTGTGGGGAGGCGACGCGGGCGAAAATTCCGGCGGGCCAGGAGCGGGCGGCGAAGCCTCCGACGCTTCCTGCGCGAACCCGCGGATCAAGGGAAATATCAATTCCCGCGGGGAAAAAATCTACCACCTCCCCGGAGGGCAATATTACGACATCACCATTGCGGAAAGGTGGTTCTGCACGGAAGAGGAAGCGCAGGCGGCCGGTTTCCGAAGGGCCGCCCGGTGAGCGGCAAAAAAAAGATGCCCTGCCTGTTGCGGGCCAGCACGGAGCGGGAATCCGAGCAAATACGTAAGTTCGCCCAGCTCCCTTTTTTTTCGTTCTTCAGCAGGTTTTGACGCTCGTCCGGATGTAGAATCGGCGATGGCCTGACCGAAGGTGGAAAGGAATTGCTTTTGGCCGGCCAGTTCCTGTTCGAGGGTAATTTTTCCCTTGGGCGAATGGAAGATGGAGCGCTGGTCGCTGTAGAGGGCCAGCGGGACTCCTTTTTTCCGGAGGGCGTCGATCATGGCGGTTGTGTAGCCTTCCAGGGTTTCGGTGGGGCGGAAGACGGCGGTGACGAGTTCACCGGTGGCGTCGTCGATGATGGCATGGAGGGTGAGGAAAGGGCCGCGGTCTACCAGCCAGGCGAAGGGGGAGGCTTCGAACGCTGGCGCAATCTCTTTCTCAATGGCGGGCGAATGGGGATCGCATGGCCGGGCGCATCCTTGTCCAAAATGATGGGGTAGGATGAAGGAGGTTGCCACATGGGCAGAAGCGCCCCGCTCTGGATTCAGTCCGACGGCCTGCTGCTTGCCGACGGCCGGCACCCGGATTTCGCGGAGCTCAGGGATTTCCTTCACGGGGTGGCCGAACTGGTCAAGTGCCCGGGCGATCTCTATACGTACAGGTTGACGCCGCTTTCTCTCTGGCACGCGGCGGCCGCCGGTTGGACGGCGGACGGCCTCCTAGGGAAACTCGGAGCATGGACCGGAAACGGCGTTCCGCCGGCCCTGGCCGAAGAGGTGCGCAGGCAAATCGCCGTTTACGGCCGGTTTCGCCTGGTCACCCGGGAAGGACGGCTGCTCCTGGAATGCGCCGCGCCTTCCGATCTGTCCCTGGCGCGGGAAACGGAAGAAGCCGCCCGCTGGCTGGAAGCGGAGGTCGATGAACGGACGGCGGCGGTTCGTCCCGAAGGAAGGGGACTGTTCAAGCAGGCGATGGCCGCGGCCGGCCTGCCCGTCATTGACGAAGCCGGCTACCGGGCCGGCGGTCCGCTGTCCGTGGCGTTCCGGGAGTCGGACGGCACGGGGTGTCCTCCGCGTCTGAGGGACTACCAGCAGGAGGCGGTGGATGCGTTTGTGGACGGCGGCAGCGGCGTCGTCGTGCTGCCCTGCGGCGCCGGAAAAACGTGGGTCGGTCTGGGCGCCCTCGTGCGCCTCCAATGCGAAACCCTGATCCTGACGCCCAACGGTACTTCGGTCCGGCAGTGGATCCGCGAACTGACCTTGCGGACGACGCTGACTTCCGGCGAAGTGGGAGCATACACCGGCGAGCGAAAAGAGGTGCGCCCGGTCACCGTCGCCACCTACCAGGTGCTCACCCGCCGGCGCTCGAAGACCGGTCCGTTCCTGCACAGGGGCCTGTTCATGGACCGCGAATGGGGGCTCATCATTTATGACGAAGTCCATCTGCTGCCGGCCCCCGTTTTCCGCATGACGGCGGAGCTGCAAGCCGCCAGGCGGCTGGGTCTGACCGCCACCCTGGTGCGGGAGGACGGCAGGGAAACCGACGTGTTCGCCCTGATCGGCCCCAAGCGTTACGAGCTGCCCTGGCGCGCCGTGGAGGGGGCGGGATTCATCGCGAGGGCGCGCTGCACGGAAGTGCGCGTGCCCATGGACGAAGCGGCGGCCGCCCGATACGCCGCCGCGCCCCGCGGCGAGCGCCCTCGCCTAGCCGGGGAAAACCCGCGCAAGGCGGAAGCGGTGCGGCGGTTGCTGGAACGCCATGCGGGCGAACCCACTCTCATCATCGGCCATTATCTGGACCAGCTCAAGGAACTGGCCGACATCTTTTCCCTCCCCCTGGTGACGGGGGAAACGCCCCACGAGGAGCGCCAGCGGCTGTATGACCGGTTCAACCGCGGCGAAATCCGGGCCCTTGCCGTGTCAAAGGTGGCCAATTTCGCCGTCGATCTGCCCGACGCCAGCGTCGCCATCCAGGTGTCCGGCAGCTTCGGTTCCCGGCAGGAAGAAGCGCAGCGGCTGGGCCGGATTCTCAGGCCGAAGAATTCCGCCGCGTCGTTCTATACGCTGGTCAGCGACGGAACGGTGGAACGGGAATTTTCCCGCAGAAGGAAACAATTTTTGCTGGAGCAGGGGTACGTCTACGAGACGGAATGGTGGACGTAATGCACGAATGGTCGGATGCGGAACGATGGCTGTTGCGCCGGATCTTGGCCGGGTTCGGTGCCATGCCGTTTGACGGCGGGCAGCTCGCCGGATGGGCTGCGGAGGGGCCGTGGACCGGGGCGGAGATTCGCCTGGCGATCCGCCGCCTCGTCCGGATCGGCGTGCTCGAGGAACGGAGCCCGCCCTGGGGCGACCGCACCTGGCGCCTTCCGGCGGCTGAAGCGGTTCGGTGGCATGGGGTGCTTTTTCCGGTGCAAGCCGATCCGCTGCCGCCGGACGAGGAGGTGTGGATCAGGCGGGATGCCGCGGCGCACCGTCTGCCGCTGTCCCTGGAACTCATGCTCGTCTGGGCGGCGCTGGAACGGTGCGGCGGCCTTCCTTTGACCCGGAAGGGCGGCTTTCACCGTCCTGCGGCAGCCCGGCTGGCCGCGGAAATGCGGCTGACGGAGGCGGAATTGGCCGGAGTGCCTGTGCCGCCGGACATCGCGGCCGGAGGCGAGGAGGGGGCCGCTGTCGGCGTACGGAACGGCGGACGGGACGACGCACGGGACGGCGTGCGGAACGGCGCACGGGACGGTGCGCGGGACGGTGCGCGGGACGGCGGACGGACGGCATCCGGCGGCCTGCCGCTTCAGCTGGCGATGGCCCTTGATCTCGGCTTGGAATGCGGCGTGTTGAAACGGGAGCCGGAACGCATCGCGGTGGATCCCTCCGGGCTTTCCGCCTGGCTGGCGCTCGGGCGGAGCGAAGCGGACGATGCGCTGCGCGCCCTGCTGGCGGAGCGGTACGCGTCCCGCGATCCCGCTTTGTTTTTCGCGGCTTGCGCGCTCGCGCGATTCCCGGCCGGGCGGTGGTTTTGTCTGGCCGACGCGGCGGGGACCGGAGCGGACGCCGGCGCGCTGGAAGCCTGGACGGCCTTCATGGCATCCTGCGGCTGGCTGGAGCGGGGATCCTGGCGCGGGGAGCGGGTGTTCCGCCGGAAAAAGCCGCCGGAAGAAAGCGACGGGCGGATTCCCGCTCTGCGTGTGCTTCCGGACCTGGAAGTGTGGGTGCTGCCGGAAGCCGGCCTTCGCTGCCGTTTTGAGCTGGAACGGGTCGCGGAGCGGACTTCCGCGGACGAAGTGTTTGTTTATCGACTGACGCAGGCGGGGTGCGCCCGGGCGAAAATGTTCGGATACGGGCGGGATGAGGTGGTTTCCTTTCTGGAACGGGAATCCGGAGCTCCGCTTCCCGCCCCGGTGGAGGCGGCGCTCGCGGACTGGTTTGCCGAAACGGCGCCGGCGTCCGGCGTCCGGCCTTCCGACTTCCGCCGTGCAGCAAGGCAGGAGGGGATGCCGACGGAGGAAAAAGATCCGGAAAACCGCATGTCTTCCGGACCGGTGAATCGTGTTCCGCCCGCACTGGCAAGCCGCACGTCGTCCGGACAGGTGGACCGCGTTCCGTCCGCACCGTCGATCCGTACGCGGTCCGGCCGGGAAGACGCGCAGGACGGGCTGTTCCCCGGAGACGACCTGGAAGAATTGTTTCCCGGAATCGGGGCCGTGCCCCCATCCTGGCTCCGCGCGATGCGCCGTTACCATCCTTCCACCGCGGGTCTTGTCGTTCAGCAGGCGCTGGCCTGGCGTACCGCCCTGCGGCTGTCTGCCGGCGGCGGGGAATTCGAGTTCGTGCCGCTGGGGTTTGAACGGACGGCGGATCGGTGGGAAGCCCGCGGCTTCATCCGGGAACGAAAGCCGGCGTCGGACAGGGGGCCGGCTTGCGGCGGCGCGACGGCCGGAGAGCGGCACGGGGCGGGGGAACCGTTCTGGGAGGTTCGCCCGGCCTTCATCCGCTCTTGCGAGACGGCTGAACTGTGCATTCTGCTTCCCCGGGATTGACCGGGCCGCCTTCCGATGTGGTATGATGAATACAATGCTTAATCAGAAGAGGAGGTGGAACCGTTGGCCCATGTGACGGAAACGCCCGAACAGACCGTTCCCGTCCTGCCGGAGTCCGGCGAGGCGCGGGAAGGAGAAGGGACCGACACGGTCGCGCTGTGGACGATGGCCGCCGAGCTGGGCGAGATGATCAAGCGGTCGGTCTGCGTGCGCGAATATCTGCTCCGGAAGGAAGAGCTGCGGCAGGACGCCGGGGCCCAGGCCGTGATCCGGGAATTTGTGCGGGCAAAGGAAAAATTTGAAGCATGCGAACGTTTCGGCCGGTTCCATCCCGATTACCGCGAGGCATTGGACCGGGTGCAAGCCTGTCAACGGAAGCTGGACGAGGTGGAGACCATCCGGAAATACAAGGCGGCTGAGGAAGCCCTCGGCCGTTTGCTTTACGAGGTATCGCTGACGCTGGCCCGCGCCGTGTCGGACACCGTCAAGGTCCCGTACGACGACGCGGCGCCGGCGGGATGCGGAACCGGAGGGCGCTGCATGTGCGCCGGCGATTGCTACGGATGAATCGGGGAGGGAGGAGCCGATGTTTGTCGAACGCGTCGGCTACATCGTCTGGTTCTCCGACTGGAAAGCGGCCAGAGGCCTGGAGAAATACGGGACCGTCCACTACATGTCGCGCCGAATGAACTACGCGGTCCTGTATCTCAACGCAGACACGGCGGAGGAAACCATCCGCCACGTGCACCGGCTGCCCTATGTCCACAAGGTGGAGCGGTCGTTGCGCAACGAACTGGATTTCGACCGGCCTTCATCCGGCGGCCAGCTGTCGGGGGCATAGAAGACGGCCTGACGGGAACCCGAGGGGTTCCCTTTTTCTTTGTCCGGCCCCGGCGGCGGACGCCGCGGCGATGGCTTGCCGGAACATTTGTCTTTCAAGAAAAAAGGGAAGTGGTGATTTCGTGAGAAGGAAGGTCTTCGTATTTTTCCTTGCGCTTGTCGCCGGGGGCGTCCTCATGTCCCCGCCGGTCCTTTCGGTCGGCCAGACGGCGGAAGCGCCGGCCGGCGGGTTCAGGGACGTTCCGGAGACGCATTGGGCCAGGGAGACCATCGAAAAGGCCGTGCAGCTCGGCATCGTCGAAGGATACCCCGACGGACGGTTCGGCCCGGAGGACATCGTGCAGGCGGACCAGCTGCTGGCCATGATCTACCGGGCGCACATCCGGGAATACACCGATTCAAACGGCAACATCCGCCGGGATTGGGACAAGGAATGGTTCGACCGGGCGGAAGCGTACCAGCCGGGATTTACCTGGAAGCTGGTCAATGCCGTCATTACGACGGGGTTTGAATTCCAGGCCGCAAAGACCGGCTATTGGGCGCAGCCGTTCATTGACCTGGCGTATGAATCGGGGTACCTGTCCAGGTATTCCACGGCCTTTCCGCCCACATACGACTTTAGGAAGCCCATTACGCGCTTTCGGATTTTTCGCTTTCGGAAGTAGGGGATTACAGGGCCGCGGTCATGTTGGCCGGGCTCATGCAGGGATGGAACGACCGTTTCTATCCGAAACGCTACGTCACGCGCGCCGAGGCCGTGACGATGGTGCTGCGCCTGCGCGATCCATCCCTCCGGACGCCTTTCGTACCGGATCTGACGGGCGTGTGCCACACGGTGTCCACGCTTGGCGAGATTGAGATTTTTGATGATCTGGAGAAATGCAGGATTGCCAAAGAGATTATTGATCTTGCAAGGAAAACGCCCGTAACGGGTTTTGTGGAGTATGGGAACACCGGTGTGTCCATTTACATGGATCAACAGGAGTTTGAGAAAACGAAAAGGGACACAAAGATGGGGATTTTTGATTCGCCTCATAAAGCAGGGTTTGGATTGAGCGTGAACCCGTATCAAGACCCACAAATACTGCTCATTTACACCAACGAAGCTGCCGAAACCTACGCAAAAGAATTTTATCTTGCGTCCCTGGACTATTTGTCTGGCGGACGCGGGGATGACATGCTGCGTGAGATTCAACAGGCCGAATCCGGATGGGACGGCGATGTCACCTTTACCGTGAACGGCAGGCAGTTTACGTTCCGGAAAGTCGAAGACGACCGGGTGATCTTTTATGAATATCACTGATCTGATGATGAGAGATCCCGGAATGAACCGGAAAGGGTTCATTCCGGGATGCCGGCCGGATCATGTAATCCCGGCCGGACTCCTTAAAGCCGACCGCGCCGACGCCCCGTCCGCCGGTCCGTCCGATTACGGTTCCCGTTTGCCGCCGGACGCGCCGGAAGAGGCCGCCAGATCGCGGATAACCGCCTCGTCCGGAGTGACGAACAGCGTTTTGTGACGGTCGTAGATGACGAAGCCGGGCCTGGCGCCGGAAGGCTTGCGGACGTGCCGGATCAGGGTGTAATCCACCGGCACGTTGCCGGAATGCCGCGCCCGGCTGTAATAGGCCGCCAGCATCGCCGCCTCGCGAAGGGTCGCTTCGCCGAAGGAGGAACCGCGAATGACGACGTGGGAGCCGGGGATGTCCTTGGCGTGCAGCCACGTGTCGCCGGGAGCGGCGAGGCGGCAGGTCAAATAGTCGTTTTGCGTGTTGTTTTTGCCGACCAGGATGGGGACGCCTTCGCTGGATACGAAACTCAGGACGGCCGGACGGCCGTTCTTTTTTTTCCCGTTTTTCCCGCCGGCGCCGGAGGGGCGATCCCCGCGGATGTATCCCTGGGCGGCCAGTTCTTCCCGGATTTCCGCGATGTCTTCGGGACCCGCGGTTTCCAGCGCCTGCAGGACCGACTCCAGGTAACGGATCTCCGCCTCCGCTTCCTCCAGCTGTTTCGTCGCCGCCGCGACACTGTTTTTCAGCTTCGCGTATTTGCGGAAGTAGCGCTGCGCATTCTCGCTCGGGGAGAGCTGCGGGTCGAGGGGGATGGAGACGACCGGCTGCGCTTCGTCGTAATAATCGACCACTTCCGCCCGCTCGTCGCCGCGTGTCACCGCGTGGAGATGGGCGGTGAGCAGTTCGCCGTAGCGGCGGTATTTGTCCGCTTCCCTGGCTTCTTCCAGCGTCTCCCGAAGCCGTGCGATCCTGCGTTCGTTTCTGGCGATCTCTCCCGAAACGACCCGGACCAATTCCGCCGTCCGCTGGCGGACGTATTCCCGTTCCGCCTTGTCCCGGAAATAGGTTTCCATGCACGCCTGCACGCCGGGAAAGCTTCGCTTATCCCCCGTCAGGTGGGTCAGGTCGAAGACGGAAAAGACGGTTTTGCCGTCGGGGGCATGAACGATGACGGGATGGTAGCGGTGGTCGGCGGCGTCCCGCATGACGGCGCGAAAGGCGTTCCACAGTTCCGCGGATTTCCCGCCGGCTCTGTGCACGATTTCCCGGGCCAGCAGTGGACCGATGCCGGCGTACGCGCCGACCAGTGTCCGCTCCAGGTCCGCGGGCGCGCCGTCCGCCGGCAGTCCGCCCATGGCTTCGCGGAAGCCGGTTTCGCTTTCTTCAAGCGGATCGCGCTTGTTCTGGGGCGGCGGCGGCACGTAATTTCCGCCGGGCAATACCGTGCGATAGCTGCTGATGGCCGGGGTGACGCGGCGAATCGCGTCGTGGATCGTGCCGGAAGCCGGGTCCAGCAGGATGATGTTGCTGTTGCGTCCCGTCAGTTCCACGACCAGCCGTTTCAGCACCGGGTCACCGAGCTCGTTGCGGTGCCGAATGTCGATTTCCACGATCCGCTCGAGGCCCCTTTGGCGGATCGCTTCCACCGCGCCTCCTTCGCAGTGCTTGCGAAGCAGCATGCAGAACATCGGCGGTTCCTGCGGATTTTCCCGTGTCCGTTCCGTCAGATGCATGCGGGGAAGCGAAGGATTGGCCGACACGAGCAGCCGGCCGGTGCCGGCCGCTCCGCGCAGATGCAGCACCAGATCGAATTCGATGGGTTGGTATATCTTGGTAATCAAGGCGCCCTTCCAGGCCTGAAGTTCATGCACAAGGGCGCGAATCGCCAAACCGTCCAGCGACATGGGGCACGTCTCCTGTCTGTTGACCGCTTATTTTCGTCGAAGTTGGTCCCAGTTAATGATGCCACAAGGCGCGCCTCCCGGGAAACCCCTCCCGTGCTATTTTGCGGCTTGTCTGAATACACATGGTCGAGAAAGGGCTGTCCGGCCCGGGGCCGGAACGGCCGCATGCGGGAGGGATGAACGACTTGCGGGCGGAAGGGAAAGCGTGGCACCGTCTCACGGCGGAAGAAACCGCGGCGGAGCTGATGACCGATCTCCGGACGGGGCTGGAGGCGGGTGAGGCGGCGCGGCGGCTCGGGGAACAAGGGCCCAATGAATGGACGGAAAAGCGGAGGAAATCCTCCTTTGTTTTGCTGCTGGACCAGTTCCGGGATTTCATGGTGATGGTGTTGGCGGGGGCCGCCGTCATTTCGGCGTTTCTGGGGGAAATGCTGGACGCGGTCACGATCCTCGCCATCATTCTGCTCAACGGGCTGCTCGGATTTTTCCAGGAATACCGGGCCGAGAAATCCCTTCAGGCGCTAAAGGAGCTGTCGGCGCCCACGGCCCGGGTGGTGCGCGGCGGCGAGATCCTTCGGGTGCCGGCGCGGGAACTGGTGCGGGGCGATCTGGTCCTCCTGGAAAGCGGAGACCGGGTGCCGGCGGACCTCCGTCTGGTCGCCGTTAACGGACTGGCGGTGGAGGAAGCCGCGCTGACGGGAGAATCCGTGCCGGCGTCCAAACACGCCGAACCGATCGCGGCGGCGGATGTTCCCCTCGGCGACCGGCGGAATATGGCCTATCTCGGCACCATGGTCGTCAAGGGCTCGGCCAGAGGAATCGTCGTGGAAACCGGAGCCGCCACCGAAATGGGCAAGATCGCGGACCTCATCCAGAGCGCGGAAACCGGGCTGACGCCGCTTCAGCATCGTTTGGAACAGCTGGGCAAAATCCTCATCGCCCTGTCCGTCGTCCTTACCATCGTCGTGGTCGTTGCCGGCGTGTTGCACGGGCAGCCGCTCATGGACATGTTCCTCGCCGGGGTGAGCCTCGCGGTGGCGGCCATACCGGAAGGACTGCCGGCGGTGGTGACCATCGCGCTGGCGCTCGGCGTACAGCGGATGATCCGCCGCCGGGCCATCGTCCGCAAACTGCCGTCGGTGGAGACGCTGGGCTGTGCCACGGTGATCTGTTCGGACAAAACCGGCACGCTGACCCTGAACAAGATGACCGTCACCCGCCTGTGGCTGGAGGGCCGCACGCTGGAGGTGACAGGGAGCGGATACGCCCCGGCGGGGCAGATCATGGATGACGGGCGGCCGGCGGATGTCCGGAAGAACGCCGCCTTGCGCCGGCTGGCCCAGGCGGCGGCCCTGTGCAACAACGCCCGCCTGGAACAGACGGGAAGCGGGTGGCAGGTCCGGGGAGATCCGACGGAAGGGGCCTTGCTCGTCCTGGCGGCAAAGGCGGGCTGGAACCGGTCGGCGGCGGAACGGATGTACAAGCGGGAACGAGAGTTTCCGTTCGATTCCGCCCGCAAGCGCATGTCCGTGATTGTCCGCCACCAGGGCGGCCGGCTGGTCTGCGCGAAGGGCGCACCGGATGTGCTGGTGGACCGCTGTTCCCATGTGCTTTGGGACGGAAACGTGCTGCCGCTGACGCCGACAATCCGCCGGAAGGTGCTGCAGGCGGCGGAGGAAATGGCCGGCGGGGCGCTGCGGGTGCTCGGTTTCGCCTATCGGGATCTGGCTTCGGATGAACATCCCGCCGGCGACGAAGAAGCGGAAACGGGGCTCGTGTTTGTGGGCCTCGCGGGGATGATCGACCCGCCGCGCCGCGAGGTGGCGGAGGCGATCCGCAAGTGCCGGCTGGCGGGCATCCGGACGGTCATGATCACCGGCGACCACCGCGCCACCGCGGAAGCCATCGCCCGCGATCTGGGGATTCTGTCCCGGGACGGGCGGGCGCTCACCGGCGCGGAGCTTTCGGCGATGGACGACCGCGAGCTGGAACGGGCGACGGAAGAAACCGCCGTCTACGCCCGCGTCTCGCCGGAACACAAGCTGCGCATCGTCCAGGCCCTGCAGCGCCGCGGGCACGTGGTGGCGATGACGGGCGACGGGGTGAACGACGCCCCGGCGGTCAAGTCCGCCGACATCGGCATCGCCATGGGCGTCGCCGGAACGGACGTGACGAAGGAAGCGTCGTCCCTCGTGCTCGCCGACGACAATTTCGCCACCATCGTCGCCGCGGTGGAAGAGGGGCGGGGCATCTATGAAAACATCCGCAAGTTCATCCGCTACCTGCTCGCCTCCAACGTCGGCGAAATCCTGACGATGCTGCTGGCGATGCTGGCGGGCCTGCCGCTGCCCCTTGTGCCGATCCAGATCCTGTGGGTCAACCTGGTGACGGACGGCCTGCCGGCCATGGCCCTGGGCGTCGACCAGCCGGAAAGCGACCTCATGCAGCAAAAGCCGCGTCCCGCGAAGGAGAACATTTTCGCCCGCCGGCTCGGCTGGAAAATCGTCAGCCGCGGCGTGCTCATCGGTCTGTGCACCCTGGGGGCGTTCGTCATCGCCCTGCGGGGCGCGGAAGACGATCCGCAGCGGCTCATGTACGCGCAAACCGTCGCTTTCGCCACCCTGGTGCTGGCGCAGCTTATCCACGTGTTCGATTGCCGCAGCTCGCGCTCGATTTTCCACCGCAATCTCCTGGAAAACAGGTTTCTGGTGCTGGCCGTCCTGTCGTCCCTGGCGCTATTGCTTATGGTGCTGTACGTGGAGCCGCTGCAGCCGTTGTTCCATACGGTTCCCCTCGGTTTCCGCGACTGGGCGCTGGTGTTCGTGGCCGCCGGCATTCCCACATTCCTGGCGGGAGCGGGCAGCGTGATCGGGGGAAGAAGGGCGCGCCGCAGGAAAATTGGCGTCCGGCCCGCGGCATCGCCGCGGTGACGGGAGCCGCGGGGGAGCGGAAAATCAACAGCCGGACGCGACGTTGAACCGGCCTTGTTCGAAGCATGACGCCGGGGGAACAAATATGCTACCATAAAAGCTGCCGGCCGGACGGAACCCGGTGTGGGCCCGGGCCGGATTGCGAAAAGGGGAAACGGATGGGAAGCGGATGAAACCGGACCTGAGAACCGCCCTTCGCAGCCGCGTGATCGTAGGCGACGGCGCGATGGGGACGTATTTGCACCAACTGGGCGTTCCGGTGGGAATCTCCCACGAGGAGCTCAACCTCACAAGCCCGGAGATCGTCGGCGACGTGCACCGACAGTACATCGACGCGGGAGCGGAAGCCGTCGAGACGAACACCTATTCCGCGCAGCGATGGAAGCTGGAGAAATACGGTCTCGGCGGCAGGGCGGAAGACATCAACGCCGCCGCCGCGGCCGTCGCCCGCAAGGCGGCCGCGGGCCGCGCCTGGGTGCTCGGAGCGGTCGGCCCGTTCCGCACCGGACCGGGCCGGGCGGCGCCGGGCGCGAGCATCCGGCGGCGGGACTACGAGGAACAGCTCGGCGCCCTCATTGGAGCGGGCGTGGACGGCCTGATCCTGGAGACATTTTACGATCTCGAGGAATTGTCCATGGTCCTCCGCCTGGCCCGAAAGCGAAGCGATCTCCCGGTCATCTGCCAGTTCGCCGTGGAGGATCCGGCGCGCACTCCGGACGGCGTGCCGCTGGCGGAGGCGTTCCGCCGGCTTATCGGCGAGGGGGCGGATGCCGTCGGCCTCAATTGCCGCGGAGGCCCCAGCGCGATGATCCGGGCGTTTGCGGAACTTCCCCCGCTTGGCGCGCCTTATTCGGTGTTTCCAAACGCCGGGTTGCCCGATTACGTGGACGGCAGGATCGTATTTTCCGCGCCTCCCGAATATTTCGGGGAGACCGCGCGGACGTTCGCCGATCTGGGCGTTCGCCTGATCGGCGGATGCTGCGGGACGACGCCCGCCCATATTGCCGCCGTCGCCAGGGCCCTGAAGGGATATGCGCCGGCGGAGGGCTTGGCGGCAACCGGCCCGGATGCGGAACGGGCGGATACCCCGGCGGACGCGGCGGCGCGCGCGGCGGCGGATGCGTCGCGGACTAAGCCGCGGGCGGTCGAAAATATGCCGGAGGCGAAATCCGCGCCCGCCGTCACGTTTCGGATCGCAAAGGCAGCGGACGAAGACGCCGCGGACGCATCGGCACGGGATGCGGCTCAGGCGGCCGAACCGGCCGGCCGCGGGCCGGATGGCCGCGAACCGGCGGGACGCGAGCCGACCCTTGTCGAACTGGTCCGCCGGCGCCATACGGTCATCGTGGAACTGGATCCGCCCCGCGATCTGGATCTCACCCGCTTCATGGCGGGCGCCGCGGCCCTGAAAGACGCGCGGGCGGACGCGCTCACGATGGCGGACAATTCGCTGGCCGTATCGCGGATGAGCAACATGGCGGCCGGCGTGCTGGTGAAGGAGCGCGTCGGCATCCGGCCGCTGGTGCACATCGCCTGCCGCGACCGCAACCTGATCGGCACCCAGTCGCACATGCTGGGCCTGCACGCCCTGGGGATCGACCACGTGCTGGCCGTGACCGGCGATCCCGCGCGGTTCGGCGACCTGCCGGGGGCCAGTTCCGTCTACGACATGACATCCTTTGACATCATCCGCATGATCAAACAGCTCAACGAGGGAATCTCGTTTTCCGGCAAACCGCTCCGGCATCGCGCCCGGTTCGTCGTCGGCGCGGCGTTCAATCCCAACGTGAAACACCTTGACAAGGCGATCCGCCGGCTGGAAAAGAAGGTGGAAGCCGGGGCCGACTTCATCATGACGCAGCCCGTGTATGATCCGAAGCTGATCGAACGGATCGCCGACGAAACCCGGCACATTCCGGTGCCGGTCTTCATCGGCATCATGCCCCTGGCCAGCGGCCGGAACGCGGAATTTCTGCACAACGAGGTGCCGGGCATCCAGCTGTCCGACGAAGTGCGGGAGCGCATGCGCGGCCTCGAGGGGGAAGAAGGCCGGCGGGAAGGGCTGGCCGTCGCCCGCGAGCTCCTGGACGCGGCGATGGAGCATTTCAACGGCATTTATCTGATCACGCCCTTCATGCTGTATGAAATGACCGCCGAGCTCACCCGCTACGTCTGCCGCAAAGCCGCCGGACGCCCGCCCGCCCGGGGCGGAGCGAACGCGTGATCGGAAAGGGAAGATCCGCCCTCCGTGTCAACTCATTTAAAAATGTTACCGAAGGAAAAAGGATCACTCACGTAATTTTGTTACCCAATGAGGCCGTCAGGTAGCCATCACGGGTTTCGGTGTGACATTGGCGGATGTTTCGGATGGGAAAGCAGCACCTCCAATTGACGATGCAGAGCCAACGGATCCTGGGAAGCCTGAAATTCCCTTAGCCATTGGATCTGGACAGGCGAAAGCGTTCCGGATTCGATAAGACGCTCAACAGGGG